>DCTO01000073.1 GCA_002329285.1 Ruminococcaceae bacterium UBA1438 | reverse complement strand
AGTGGAATGAATACCGCACACAGATTTCACAGTGGGAAATTGACAGGTATTTAAAGAAATAAAACCGCTTTTTCGAACACGAGGGAATTTTTCTCCCTCGTGTTCTTTATTTTTATTTATTAATGTGTTATTATATCTTTCAGTATTTATTAATTTGTTCGGTGATTGTTATGGCAGAGAAAACCGAAAAGTTAACAGGCGTTGTTGAGGATATAACCTTTCGCAATGAGGATAACGGCTTCACGGTTATGGTGATTTCCTCCAAGGGTGAGGATGAGCCGATAACCGTTGTGGGCGAATTTCCGCCCGTTGCAGAGGGGCAGGAGGTTGCGCTAACGGGCGAATGGGCGTTTCATCAAACCTTTGGCAGGCAGTTTAAGGCATCCGGGATTGAGCTTGCAATGCCCACCGATGCCGCCGGAATTCTGCGTTATCTTTCAAGCGGAATCATTCGCGGCGTGCGCGAGGCAACGGCAATCAAAATTGTTGAGGCATTCGGCGCTGATGCCTTTGAGGTTATTGAAAACGATGTTAACCGCCTTGCCTCAATTCACGGAATAAGCAAAAACAAAGCGCGCGAAATTCAGCAAAGCTTCAGAGAGCAGTTTGCCTCGCGCGAGGTGATTATTGAGCTTACAGGGCTGGGGCTCACGCAAAAGGAAGCGCTTGCCGCTTATAATATTTTCAAAGAGGAAGCGGGCGATATCGTTAAGGCAAATCCTTATGAGCCCGTTGATTTCGGCATTTATTCATTTGAAAGGGCGGAAGATATTGCGGAAAATCTCGGCGATCCCCCGGCGTTTGAAATGCGCGCAGAGGCGCTTGTTGTTCACATTCTTTCGCATAATTATCTCAATGGGCACACCTGCCTGCCGAGGGCGGCGGTTATAAAAACCGCAAAGAATTATCTTGAATGCACGGACGATATGGCTGAAATCGCCGTTGATAATGCGCTTGAGGAAAGGCGCCTTTTCCGTGAGAAGATAGGCGGCAGGGAATTCCTGTTTCTGCCTGATTTATATGAAGCTGAAAGCGCGGTTGCGCAGCGGATTCAGGTTATGGTTAATTATCCGCCGCAGCGAACGGAGCTTGGCTCGGGCGAGATTTATGCCTTTGAGCGCGCCAATGAAATAGAGCTTGATGAAAAGCAAAGGCAGGCAATTGAGATTGCCGTTAACAAGGGCATGCTTATTTTGACCGGCGGCCCGGGAACAGGCAAAACAACAACGGTTAAGGGCATCATCACCCTGATGAAAAACCACGGGATCCGCTTTGCGCTTGCCGCTCCCACGGGCAGAGCCGCCAAGAGAATGACGGAGCTGACGGGCTTTGAGGCAAAAACCATTCACCGCCTTCTTGAGGTGGAATATAAAGAGGGCGCAAGCGAGCCAACCTTTGTTTATAATCTTAAAAATCCGCTTGATGTGGATGCCGTTATTGTTGATGAGCTTTCAATGGTTGATATAAAGCTTTTCAATGATTTACTTGATGCGCTTCCGCTTCATGCAAGGCTGATTATGGTTGGGGATAAGGATCAGCTGCCGCCCGTCGGCGCGGGCAATGTGCTTGGGGATTTAACACAATCGGGGCTGATTCCCGTTATTGCGCTTGAAAAGGTTTTCCGCCAGGCGATGAAAAGCGTTATCGTCACAAACGCTCACAGGGTTGTGCGTGGCGAAATGCCGGATTTAAGCGGCAGTGCGCCTGATTGCGATTTCTTTATGCTGCGCGAAAATTCAAAATATAATGCTGAAAAAAAGCTAATTGATCTTGTAACCCGCCGCCTGCCGGAGGCTTATGGCTTTGATCCGGTGAATGATATTCAGGTGCTTTGCCCCGGCAAAAAGGGTGAGCTTGGCACGCAGAATCTTAACGTGCTGCTTCAGCAAAGGCTAAATCCCCCTGCAAAGGGCAAGGCAGAGCTGCCGCTTAAGGGGCTTGTTTTCCGCGAGGGAGATAAGGTTATGCAGGTTAAAAACAATTATGATGTGCCGTGGTTTAAAAGCAATGAAAACGGCAGCGGCGTTTTTAACGGAGATATCGGCATTTTAACACGGATAGACCGCGCGTCGGACATCCTCAATGTCCGCTTTGATGACAGGGAGGCAATGTATTCGATTGAAAATGCTTCAGAGCTTGATTTGGCTTATGCCTTAACGGTGCATAAAAGCCAGGGCTCTGAATTTGATGCCGTTGTTATGCCAGTGCTTGCAACGCCGCCTCTGCTTGCCTTTCGCAATTTGTTTTACACGGCGCTCACAAGGGCGAAGCGGCTGCTTGTTCTGGTTGGCAATGAGCAATCCGTTTCTGCAATGGTTGATAATGATAAAAAAAGCAGGCGTTACAGCGCTTTGCTTCATTTCTTAACAGTTGACAACGAGGGCGAATTAAAGTAAAGTTTATATATAAGTTTTATTTTTTGTATTGAAGGTTTTTTATGTTCGGATATGATTTGGGAATAGATCTCGGCACAAGCAATATTGCAATTTCCGTGCCCGGCAAGGGTGTTGTTGTCAATGAGCCGTCTTATGTTGCTTATGATAATGAAACCGAAAAGATTTTATATGCCGGCAGGCGAGCTTATTATCTTGAGGGCAGGGAGCCAAACGGCGTTTCTGTAATTCAGCCGATAATGAACGGCGCCATCACCAATTATTCTATTGCAATGCAAATGGTGCATTTCTTTATAAATAAGGTTATTAAGCGCAGCATTTTTAAGCCGCGCGTTGTTGCCTGCGTTTCAGCGCTTGCAACGGATGTTGAACGCCGCACCCTGGTTTCGGTTATAATCTCGGCAGGGGCAAGGTCTGTTTGCCTGGTTGAAGAGCCGCTTTGCGCCGCATTCGGAGCAGGGGTTGATCCTCTCCAGCCAACGGGTAGCTTTGTTATAGACATCGGCGGCGGCACAACGGATATGGCGGTCATCAGCCAGGGCAGTATGAATCAGGTGGACACTCTTTACACCGCCGGCAATCGCTTTGATGAGGAAATCACAAAATATATGCGTGATAAATACGGCATTTTAATCGGTAGCAGAACTGCTGAGGAGGTTAAGCGCCGCATTGCCTGCGCCGTTCCCCGCGAGGAGGATGTGGTTATGCAGGTTAAGGGTAGGGATTTGCTTTCCGGAATGCCCGGCGCGGCAGAGGTAACAGGCAATGAAATTAATACCTGCCTTGCACCGCTTTTTCAGGAGCTGACTGATGCGGCGGCGCTTCTGCTTGAAAGGGCAACTCCCCAGCTTGCCGCAGATATCAAAACCTCCGGTGTCATTATCACCGGCGGCTGTTCAGAGCTTTATGGAATTGATAAGCTGTTTGAACAGGCGCTCGGCGTTAAGGCTTCAATTTCTCCGCGCGCAGAGCTTTGCGTTTGCAAGGGCGCAATGATTGCCCTTAATAAAATGCACATTCTTGATCAATATGGCTATCGCTTTAAGACGAAGCAGGATGTCAGAATAAGATAATTATAAAAGAAAAGGAGCAGACTATGGATAGATTTTCAAAATTTCATCCTGCCGTTTGCTTCTCTTTTTTTGCGGCTGTGATTGTGCTGACCCTGCTTTTTATAAACCCCGTTTATCCGGCGGTGTCCTTCGCTTTCTCATCTCTCTATCTGTTAAGGCTTCGGGGAAGGGCGGCGGTTTCGCAGCTTTTTAAGCTTTCACTCCCCCTTGCAGCTGCTGTGGCGCTTTTCAATATGCTTTTTGTGCGGCGCGGCAGCGTCTTGCTGTTTTCGCTTTTCGGCAGGGCGTTTTATCTGGAGGGCCTGGCTTACGGTGCCTGCCTCGGTTTGATGCTGGGGGCGGTGCTGATGTGGTTTTCCTGCTATATGCAGGTGATGAGCTCGGAAAGATTCACCTCGCTTTTCGGCAGGCTTGCGCCAAACACGGCGCTTATGATTTCAATGGTTTTCCGCTTTATTCCGAATATGCTTAAAACCGCAGCCGAAATCCGCGATGCCCAGCTCGGGCTCGGAAATGAGGTTAAGGGCGTTAAAAACACCCTCGGCAGATTTTCCGCCTTGGTTTCAATCAGCCTTGAGGCAAGCATTGAAACGGCGGATGCAATGCGCGCCAAGGGCTTTGGCAAGGGCAAGCGCCGCTTTTATAACCGCTATCGCCTCAGGACGGCGGATTATCTGCTTTTGCCGCTTTTGCTCTTGCTTTTTGCGGCAGAGCTTTTTGCAAAATCAATTGGTACTTTTGATTTCTTTTTTGCGGATGGGCTTGAAATCAAGGGCTTTTCACTGCCCGCTCTGCTTGGCTTTATATTCCTTGCGGCAATGCCCGTGATTATTGATTTTAAGGAGGATATTAAATGGCATTTCTTGAAGCAAAAAATTTAATATTCTCTTATCCTGATGCTGAAAGCCCTGCGCTGTGCGGTATTGATTTTGCGCTCCAAAAGGGCGATTTCTGCCTTGTCTGCGGCAAATCCGGCAGCGGCAAATCAACCCTTTTGCGCCTGCTGAAAAAAGAAATATCTCCGTTTGGCACTCTCAAGGGAGAGCTTGAAATTGAAGCGTCTGAAATAGGCTTTGTTAATCAGAATGTTGAAAACAACATCGTCACCGAAACGGTGCAGGGCGAGCTTGCATTCCCCCTGCAAAACACGGATATGCCGAATAATCAGATTGCACTGCGAATTGCAGAAACTGCAAGCAGGTTTAATCTGAATGAATATATTAATGAAAAAACTGCCAGCCTTTCCGGCGGCGCAAAGCAGCTGCTTGCGCTTGCCTCTGTTATGACGGTTATGCCGGATTTGCTTGTGCTTGATGAGCCGTGCTCACAGCTTGATCCCGTTTCGGCGGAGCGCTTTATCTCCGCCGTGGCAAGGCTTAACCGCGAGGAGGGCGTCACCGTTGTTATCAGCGAGCATCGCGCCGCTGATTTGCTGCCCCTTGCCTCAAAAATCCTGTTTCTTGATGAGGGTAAGGGAGAAGTGTTTTCCTCTGCGCAGGAATTTGCAAATTGCCTTCTTGATTCAGATAATCCGATGGCGGAGCTTCTGCCGCCGTTCACCCGCCTGCTTTCTTCGCGCCCGCTCACCTTTTTACAGGCGGCACAAAGCGCGGATAAGCTAATGGCAAAGCCTGTTCAGCCGCTTCCTGCGGAAGAGCCGGCAATCTCTGCAAAGGGGCTTTGTTTTGCTTATGAAAAGGGCGGCGCTGATGTGCTGTTTGATTTGAATTATTCCGCTCAAAGGGGCAGGATAAACGTGATTGTCGGCGCAAATTCAAGCGGCAAAACAACGCTTTTAAAATGCCTTGCCGGCGTTTTGAAGCCTTATACCGGCAAGGTTAAGGCAAAAGCAAAAACCGCATATATGTCCCAGAACGTTAACACTTTGTTTTTGAAGGACAGCGTTGCCGAGGAGCTTTCGGATGAGAGCCTGCTTGAAAGGCTTGGGCTTTCCTCACTGCTTGCGCGCAATCCCTTTGACTTGAGCGGCGGCGAGGCGCAGCGCCTTGCCCTTGCAAAGGCGCTCCAAAGCGGCGCTGATATTCTGCTGCTTGATGAGCCGACAAAAAGCGTTGATGCCGCCTTTAAGCCGGAGCTTGCCGCAATGCTGCGCGCGCTGTGCAAGGAGGGTAAAACCGTTGTTATCGTCACCCACGATCTGGAATTTGCCGGAAGCTTTGCTGATAACTGCGCCTTTCTTTTTAACGGCGAAATTGTTGCAGTCGGCACGCGCAGGGAATTTTTCAGTTCTCTTAAAATATACACAACCGCACTCTCGCGGCTGACGGGCGGAAGAATTATCTGCCCCGATGATGCAGTTCAGGGGGAGGGCTTATGAGCAGGGCTTCAAAGATAATCTTTCCCGTGTTTGCCGTGCTTGCGGTTGCGGCGGCCGTTTTGTGGCAGCTTTTGCTTGCCGGCAGCGTTTCTTATTATATTATTGCAGCGGTGATTTTAATCGCCTCGCTTCTGCCCTTCTTTATCAGCTATGAAAGCTCCGCCCCCTCGGCAAGGGAAATCTCCTTAATGGCGGTGCTGATTGCGCTGGCAGTGGTTTCGCGCGCCGTGTTCTTTTTTACGCCGCAGTTCAAGCCGATTGCCGCGGTGGTGATTGCGGGGGCGGCCTGCCTCGGGGCGGAAAGGGGATATATTCTCGGCGCGCTTTCTGCGTTTGTTTCAAACTTTCTGTTTGGCCAGGGGGTGTGGACACCGTTTCAGATGGTTGCCCTCGGCACGGTGGGTTTCGTTGCGGGGCTGCTTTTTCAGCGCCTGCCTGCAAAGCGGTGGAGGCTTTCCGCCTTCGGCTTTGTGATTGTGTTTTTCTTTTACGGTCTTTTGGTGGATTTAAGCTCCGTGCTCACAATGGCGGCGGATTATTCGCTGAAATCCATTCTTGCAATTTATATTGCGGGCGCTCCGTTCACGGCGATTTTTGCAGGAGCAACGGCAATTTTCCTTTTCCTTTTCGGGGAGGAATTTATAAAAAAAATNNGCTCCGTTCTGACTTTGGCGGCGGATTATTCGCTGCAGTCAATCCTTGCAATCTATCTTGCAGGCGCGCAGTATTCGGCAATTTTCGCGGGCGCAACGGCTATTTTTCTGTTTTTGTTCGGCGAGGAATTTATAAAAAAAATAAACCGTATTATCAAAAAATACGGCATTTTGGAGGGTGCGGAAAATGAGCGATGAAAATAAAAACGAAGCGCAAACCGAAAAGGAGCGCATAGAAGCAGAAATCAATAACAGCGACGGCAAGCCGCAGAATAAGCATGAGCGCCTTGTCAATATATCGTTTATTATTGCAATTGCGGGCATAATCACAATCGGCGCATTTCCGTTTCTTGGCTGCTTCGGCCTTATCTCCTCGCTTGTGATGAGCGCAAAATGCAGAAGCGGCAGGGCAGAGCTTTCCGAATTTTTCAAATGGAAAAACAAAAAAATCATCCTGGCAGCAATCATTTCCTTTGTGCTCACGGCCATTGATGCTCTCATTTTCCTTGCCGTCAGAAGCAGATTAATGTAAATAATGCTAATAAAATATAATATATTAAGGAACGGTGTGCCCGTTCCTTTTTTGTTTTCGAAAACAAATGTTAATTTTTTATAAACTGATAATAAATTGTTGACAAACAATAATATTGATGATATAGTGGTATTACGGAAACAAAAATATTTTTTTAAGGAGAGAAAAATTATGAAAAACAATCTTAAATCAATCAGCGTTTCCCTTTGGATGGTGCGCATTTTTGCCGTGCTGCTTCTCGGAATAACCGTTGGCGTTTATCCGATTTTAAAATGGTATCTGCAAACCTTTGATTGGGATAAATCAAACGAAAAGCTGATTATGCTCACAATCGGAATGTATGTTGCGCTGCCGTTTGCGTGGCTCACGCTTTATTCTCTGCATAAGCTTTTAACAAATTTGCGCTCAAAGATAATCTTTGATGAGGATAACGTTCGCCATCTCGGCCTTGCGGCGCTTTCCTGCTTTGCGGTTTCCGCAATCGGCCTCACGATTATTCTGATTTATGCAATTTTTATGTCAAAATTTGCAATGTCCTTCGGCATAGTAACCATTGCTTCGTTTTTTGCAGGGCTTATGGTTCGCGTTGTGCGAAACGTTTTCAAAGCCGCAATTGACATTAAAGCAGAAAATGATTTAACGGTTTAAGGGGGGCGGCAAAAATGGCAATTATTGTTAATGTTGATGTTATGCTTGCAAAGCGCAAGATGAGCTCTCTTGAGCTTTCTAAAAGAATAAATATAACCCCCGCAAATCTTTCAATACTTAAAACCGGCAAGGCAAAGGCGGTTCGCCTTTCAACGCTTAATGCAATCTGCCGCGAGCTTGATTGCCAGCCCGGCGATATTTTGGAATATCGCCCTGATGACGAGGAATAAAGGATAACGAATTAAGCCGATACACCGCGAAGGAATTATATTTGTAGCGTTTCTTTAGGAGTAATTGAAATGTATGCCGACGATATAGTAATTCTGAAATCAGTATTATTAATCATAGCGGCTGTTATGGTGCCGCTAATATTAGTTTATTTAATTGCCGGAAAAGCTAATAAGAAAAAGCTTGAAATCGCAGGCATGGCGGTTTCCGCCATTGGCTTTGCAGTAACGTTTTTTTCCTTTTTGTATGACGATATAGATTTTGCTTTGTTTATGCGCCGGAAAGATTATTATGAGGGAACGGAATTAGTTAATCTGCGCTTGGCATTGTTTAATGAATTGGCGGATGAGAATCCCACCTTCTTTATTCTTTTTGCTGCCTGCGTTGCGGTTGAAATCACCTTAATTCTGCTCTCCGCTTTAAATATTGATATGAGGCGCAATGCTAAAGCAGGAATAATCATCTCGGCAGTACTGTTTGTTCTTATGATAATTGTTACCGGTGGGGACACAATTGCAGGCGAGGGGCTTGAAATTTTTGTAATAGCCCTGCTGTGGCTAATATCGATGACTGTTGAAACTGTTCTGTTTTTGATTTGCTTTTTTACAAGAAAGAAGACAGTTAAGATAATTGGGCTTTCTTTGTTTAATATAGCGGCAATTTTTATGTGCTTTGCTTGTTATGATTTCTTTAGCGGTGAAGAATATTTGTTCACAATATCAGCTTTCGCAACCGTTTATATTTTNNCCTTCCTTCAGTTGCTTGCGCCGGATGAAGAGTATCCGCGCGAGCTGCTCATAAAAGAAAAAGCGGTCAGAGTTTTGGCAACGGTGCTGTGCGCCGCGATTATAACATCGCTTTCCGTCTCCCTTTTAATAACCGACAAAAACATAGAATATAAAAAGTATTTTTATAAAGAAGACAGGGCGCAGGTTTCTGTTATTCAATACTGAACAGACAGGGGCCTGTCCGCTGTTTGGCGAAATAAATCCTGCGGATTTATGAATTTTTTTTGCGGTGCAAAAAATGAAACTGCTCTGCAATGAAATTTGCCTGCGGCAAATGCCGGTCACTCGGCTTCGCTTCAGACAATCATATTAGTCCTTTACGGAGGTAATAATTATGAATAATAATGTTTATTTTGATCCCATGCAGTCGCAGGAAAACGGCGCGCAGACCACCGTCACCACGGATGGCAACGGCGTTATATCAAGCGCGATGGAGCGCGCAAAAGCGCAGGCGCCGCAGCCTGATTGGAGCGCGGCTTCAATGCCGGCGGGCTATCCCGCCTCATCCTACGGCAGAAGAACGGAGGCGCTTCGCAAGCTGAAGGAAAGCATTGAGCCTATGGAGAAAAAGGATTCCGCTTTTATGATAATGTTTTTCCTTTGGGCGTTTGTGTTTGTTGATTTTGCGGTTATGCATTTCTTCAATCTCGGCTTCACAATTTCGTTTTTTGCGCTGTTTGCAATTGTAACTGCGTATCTTTATAAAAAAGAGGTTAAACCCTCAAGTTTCTCGCTTGCCTGCGGAGTGCTTTCGCTTGCGGGCGCGGTAACTCTTGCCGTGTTCAGAGATGTTTTCATTAACTGCATCATGGTTTTTCTTGTTGCATCTCTTTTCACGATTTACAGCTGCGGAATTTCCGCAACCTTCAGAAACAGGGAGGGCAGCTTTAAGGTGCTGCTTGATATGCTCGGCGGCGCACTGATTGCCCCCATCGCAAATATACCAACGGTTAACACAGCCTTTCAGAAATCCGTTTCCAAAAACAAAAAGCTGATCCATTCCTTAATCGGCATCGCGGTTTCGCTGCCGGTGCTGATGGTTATAATTCCGCTTCTTGTCAGCAGCGACGTGGCGTTTGAAGGGCTTGTTAAAGCCGTACTGAAAAACATAGGCGAATATCTGCTTGAGGCCGTGCTGGCGCTTATTGTAACACCGTATATCATTTCATATATGTTTTCAAAAAAGCGCAATTTAAACACGGGCTCTGAAATAGTAACGAGGGATTACAGCGGCGTGCGATTCTCTCCGAATATTGTTTCCGTTTCCTTCCTGTGCGCCATTTCCTTCACTTATCTCGTTTATATGTTTTCACAGCTTGCTTATTTCTTCTCCGCCTTTTCAGGCATTCTGCCGAAGGGCTATGAATTTTCAGCAAGCGGCTATGCAAGGCGCGGCTTTTTTGAAATGTTTGCAATCTGCTGCATTAATATTTTGCTGCTCTCCCTGGTTAATGTTTTCACAAAAAGGCTTGAAAACAGCGGGCAGTCAAAATCCGTTAAGGCGCTTTCAACCTTTATTTCGCTCTTCTCCGTGCTGATGATTATCACGGCAATGAGCAAGATGAAGCTTTATATTGATATTTACGGCTTAACGAAATACAGGCTTCTCGTTTCCGTATTTATGATTATGCTGCTGATCATCTTCGGCTTCTTTATGATGCATATTTTTGCGCCGAAGAAAAGCTATATGCAGCCGATAATCATTATCTGCAGCTGCATTTTCATCGGCATTTCCTTTGCCGATATTGATGCGCAGATTGCCAAATATGATGTTAACGCCTATAAAACAGGCAAGATTGACAGCATTGATATTTATTATCTTGACGAGCTTTCAGCCTCTGCGGTGGATTACATTATTGATTTAACCACTGCCGAGGATGAGAAAGTTTCCGAAAGCGCAAGAAATATTATCTTTAATAAAATCAATTATGATTATAATGATAAACTGAAAACCGATGAAAAGGGCGTTATGGTTTATACCCCGAATTATGATTTCAGGGAATATAACACCGTTGTTGATAACGCCTGCAAAACTATCCGCGATTTTTATAATAACCTCTCCGATGAGGATAAGCTTGAATATGAAAACAGCATATATAATTCAAAGCGCGATAACGATTACAGCTTCAGCGATTATTATGATTCCGACATTAGTATTGAGGATACCTCTGTTGAAAGAGGCGTTTTGAGCGGCAATGCTTATAAAAACGAATCTCTCGGCTTTGAAATCGGCTTCCCGGAGGAATGGCGTGTAACGCAGCCTGAAAACAGCGGCAAGGGGTTCTATCCCGAAATCAACGCCTTTGATGAGAATGCAAAATGGGTTATGCTTAATATTTCAACAACCAGCCGTTATTCCTCAATTGAGGAATATAAAGCGGAGCAGGTTGGAGAAAATGACGATGTTGAGGTGATTGATCTCGGCACTGTAACAATCGGAGATTATGTTTACGGCGCGGTTGACTCCGTTTTCAAAAGCACCGGCGACCATAACATAATTTTGGTTGCATATGCCGATGGCGCAGAAATCACATTCTTCTTCAACGGCTTCACAGAGAATGAAATGAACAGCTTCATAAGCGAAAACTTTTTTGATATTTAATACTACGGCAAGGCTTGGCGCCTCTGCCTGAAGGTGATGCAATGAATATAGTTTTAACTAAAAAAGCAAAGATAATTATTGCCGTTGCTGCGGCGTGCGCGGTTGCCGGCGCCGGCGGCTTTGCACTTGCAAAAACCGTTTTTGCTCCAAAAGATGAGGAGCAGCAGAGCGAGGCGGTTTCAGAGCAGCTTGCCGATGAAACAACAACTCTGCCTGAAACCGAACAGGTATCAGTTCCCGAATATCCTGAAGAAGAATTTGAAAGCTTTGCAAGCGAGGGGGATGCGCTGGCGGCTTTTGCAGAGGAAAACAGCTCCCTGGGCTGGGATTTAAGCAATCCCGAAGCCTGCGAGGGCTTAACCTTTGACAGTAACGGAAAGGTTACTGCAATTAAGCTCAATTTCGTTGATTTGCACGGAGTTCTCAATCTCGGCGGCTTTTCCGAACTGCAAAGCGTTTCCGTTTCAGCCAATTATATAACAGCCATTAATCTGAAGGGCTGCGTTTCACTTAAATATCTTGACGTTTCGGATAATGAATTAACTGCGCTGAATCTCTCCGATTGCACCGCGCTTGGTGAGCTTAACTGCAGCTTTAACGATTTTTCCGCAACCGGGCTGAATCTCTCTGAAAACAAGGCGCTCAGAATACTTGAGTGCGATAATTGCGGGTTAACCTCTCTCAATGTCAGTTTGCTCACTAATCTTGAGGAGCTTTCCTGCGCGTTCAATAAGCTTCGAACCATTGATATTAACAGCAACAAAAAGCTAACCTCCTTCATTTGCTGCTTTAATTATCTTGATATTCACGAGGGCGGGGAATTTTATCAAAAGCTGCTCGATATGATGTTTGATGACGTTTACGTTAATTATGAGCCTCAGGATGTGCCGGAGGACGCCACGTTTTACAGCGATGAAATGGCGGTGCTCAAGGCGTTTGCAAAAAGCTCAAACAATAATTCCTCGCTTGACTGGTTGAACGGCGATGAGCTGGACTATGAAAAGCTGCAGTATAACGTTTTGCTTGAATATGACGGCACGGCTTACAGAGTAACCGCTATTGATATTGAGGATTGTGACGTCAAGGGAGAGCTGGATTTATCCTCCTTCACAAATTTAGAAGAGCTTTATTGCGAAAACACCGGCATAACCTCCCTTAATCTCAAGGGCTGCGTAAATCTTGCCACGCTTGATTGCGCAAATTGCAGAATCAAAACCCTTGTGCTTCCGGGCAATGCTTCGAATATGACGACAAAGCTTTATTACGTTGATTGCGAATATAATTATATTGATCCCTCAATTTTCACCGATGAAATCGTTAAGGCGATAACTTTTAAAGCAGGCGCAACGCTTTATTACGAGGAGCAGCGCTAAAGCCTTGGATTTTATGGATGAATTTGATAATTTAATGTGCCGCATCTGCAATTGAAATGCGGAACACAACCGTTCAGCTTATTTTTACGGAGTGATTGCTTTTTATACCGATTTCTGCTAAAATGCTTTTGGGTGATTATATGAAAAAGATAGTTTTGCTTGTTTCTGCTTTTGCGCTTGTTGTTTCAATGGCGGCATGCTCAAAGCAGCCTGCCGAAAGCGGCGAAGCGGTAACAAACGAAAACGGCGAGATAGTTTCGCAATCCGTTGCGGGCGAGGGCACGAGCGGTGAGGGCGAAAACGCCGTTGTTGTTGATGAGGAGGCTATTGTGAGCGTCGGCCGATCTGAAGCGGTTGAGGAAAAATCAGGCTCTGCAATCACAAGGGGAATGACAGAGGGCACGGCTTATTCAAACGATTCTCTCGGCATAAAAATCACTCCGCCCGAAAGCTTTGAGAGCTTTGCGGATGATGCTTCGGGCGATGCTGCGCCGATTTCAAATAACGATTATTTTGTTATTGAGCTTACGGAAAATCATGAAGGCATTGTTTATAAAACTGTCACAATCAGCATAACAGAGGGCACGCCATATTCCTCCGCTTCTGACTGGGTTGCCCATCTTGAAAGCGATGCAAATGCAAACACGGATTATGTTCAAGCCAAGGTTATCGGCGATGTCAGCATCGGCGGCAGGGCTTACACCTGCGTTAAGAATGTTTATCCCGATTCGCCGGATGTTTATTCCGTCAGCTATGCCGCGGTTGAAAACGGCACGCTGGTTATAATCGGCTTTGATCAGTTCACCGATCCCGAAATTGCAGATTTCTTTGAAAACTATATAACGCAGTATTAAAGCACACCGCCTTGCAAAGCCTGCAAGGCGGCTTTTGGTTATTATTAACAAAAGGCGTTTTGGTTTTTCTCTGTTTTAAATTATTGAAAACTTTTTTTTCGTATAGTAAAATTTAATTATAATAATATTGCTAAAGGTGATTTTATGGATGATATTTTGATTATTAATTCCAAAAGGGATGAAAGGGTTTTTATCCGCGCAACAAGCGGGCATTTTATCACGGCAAGCGCACATATTGATTTTTATGTGGGAACCTCGGATATCAAGCATAATCATGATGTTTCCGTTCCTGCCGCAAGGCTGCTGGCGGAGTATTATCATATGCGCGGCATCAGGATTGACACGGTGCTCTGCCTTTATGAAACGCAAACTCTCGGCGCTTACGTTGCGCATGAGCTTTCAAAGCCGAATATGTTTAATCCGAATCCGCCAACGGATATTTTCGTTCTCGGCCCGGAATATGATGCTTCCGGAAATATGATTTTCCGCGATAATCTTATCAGAATGATTAAGGATAAGCGCGTGCTGATTTTGATGTCCTGCATCACAAGCGGAAGAACCGTTGAAAGGGCTATGGACAGCGTTGCCTATTACGGGGGCAGAGTTGCGGGCATCTGCGCCGCATTCAGCTCTGCAGATCAAATCGGCGGAATTGAGGTTAACCGAATTTTCAGCGATAACGATTTGCCGAGCTATCAGGTTTATGATAAGCACAATTGCCCGCTTTGCCAGCAGGGTGTGCCTGTTGATGCAATCGCAAACGGCTATGGCTATTCAAGATTAAAAAGATAGCTTTTGCCTGCATAAAGAATGATACTGTCGGAGGGTCTGGTTTTGTGAACCGCCCTCCTTTTTGTTTTTGCTGTTGACGAATAAGTGATTTCGGGTTATAATAAAGCCAATACAGATTGTTAAAATAATAACAATTTGTAAATCTGTTTATTTGAGGTATTTGTTATGAAGAATTATTTTGATTTAAAGGGCCAGGTTGCGCTTATCACAGGTTGCTCAACAGGGCTTGGCGTTCAGATGGCAAAGGCGCTTGCAAATCAGGGCTGCAACATTGTTGCTGTTGCCCGCCGCCAGGACAAGCTTGATGAGGTTGCTGCTATGCTTAAGGCTGATTACGGCGTTGACGCGCTTGCCCTTCGCTGTGATATCACTGACACCGATATGGTTAATGAAACCGTTGCAAAGGCTCTTGAGCATTTCGGCAGAATTGACATTCTTATTAACAATGCAGGCACGGGCGCTGTTGCTCCTGCAGAGGATATCACTGATGAGCAGTTTGGCGATGAGTGCAATATTGACCTCTTCGGCTCTTTCAGAGTTGCACGCGCAGTTGCAAAGCAGGCTATGATTCCCGCAAAATACGGCAGAGTTATTAATATCGCTTCCATGTATGGCCTTGTTGGCAACAAGATTGCCGGCTCTGCTCCTTATCATGCAGCAAAGGGCGGCGTTGTTAACCTCACTCGCGCATTGGCAGCTGAATGGTCTGCAAAGGGCATCAATGTAAATGCAATTTGCCCAGGTTATTTCTACACCCCGCTTACACAGGAAACCTTGGATAGCGATTTCTTCCAGGAGAACGCTCGCACCATGATTCCTGCAGAGCGTTATGGCAATGAAGGCGAACTGGACACCGCAGTATTGTTCTTGGCATCTCCCGCATCTTCTTATGTAACTGGAATTATGGTTCCTGTTGATGGTGGTTACACCTGCATGTAATGTGAAAGCATTGCGAAAAGCCTAGCTTGGGCATTTCGAAAGTAATGTAATCCCTCTCCTGCGATATATCGCAGGAGANNTAACCTTTACCCGCGTTTTATTTTGCTTTTGCGATCCGCTAGCAATACCTGAAGTCGTTTCCTCTATGTAAAAACTCACCGAGTATTTTTTAGCTGTACTCAAATGTTAAGTGCACTACGCTACACTAAAGTGATACGCAACAAAACCTGGTTAGATGATGAGGTGCTGGTGTATAACTGGCACGCAGTTCCTATCAGTTTTAGCTTGATGTTGCATCGGGGGAAGCTCGCGCGTATGCGCACGACTTTTAAGGGCAGGGAAGAGCTATGGCTATTGAAACAGCCGCACGTAAATTAGCAGAAGAATTAGTCAACCGTCGTGAATCCATCAATCGCGAATTAGCAAGAAATGGCGTGCGTT
>DCTO01000087.1:2413-32107 GCA_002329285.1 Ruminococcaceae bacterium UBA1438 | reverse complement strand
CTGCACAATCTGGGGCAGTTCATATTCCGCTGTGCTTTTGTGTTATACTATGGAAAATTAATGAAATGAGGTTTTGCCGTGAAAACTAATGCAACATATTTTGTGAATGATGAAAAAGCGCCGCTTCGTTATGGCGAAATTAATCTCATAAATCCTGAAAGGAAGCGCCTCAGGGGTGAGGCGGCAAAGCCCGGCGTTGAGGCGATTCCCGTTTTCTGCGGTTTTTGCGGCACGGATCTTGAGCTTATGAGAATGGGCGCAAGGAAGGAGCTTTTCCCCAAATTTCCCGCAGGGCAGGAAAGGCTGATTAACGGGCATGAGGGCGTTGTCTGGGTTCCGGGCGAAAACCGTTTTGCAATTGTTCTTATCCGCGGGGGAGACAGCTATGACCCAACCCGCTTCACAGAGGATGAAACCTATTTTGAATATGGCTGCGACGGGGCGGACGGCCTGTTCGCAGATAAGAATTATTTTAATCCGGATATGCTTTTGCGCCTGCCGGAAAAATATGCCGGAATCACAAAGCTGCCGCTTTCCCTTGCAAAAAGGCTTGTTTTCAGCGATCCTTATGCATGCGCAATTTTCCAGCATGAGCGTATGTGTGATATCGGTGAGGCGCAGAATTTCCGTGTTGTTCTTGCCCGTGAAAAATGCGGCGAGCAGCGGGCAAGGGAAATTGCAAAAAATGAAACCTTCAAAAACACCGTGATATATGGCCTGGGCACAACGGGGCTTTTCATCGGCGATCAGATAAGAAGAAATCATCCCGATGCAAAAATCCTTTTCGTTGCAAGAAGCTCGGGTGAAAGCGATAAGGTGCGCTTTGTTAAGGAAAACCTTAATGCCGATTATCTCTGCGTCTTTGGGCTTGATGAGCCTCAGATTGCGGCAAAAATCAAGGAATATTTCGGCGGCGCGGCTTCCGTTTTCGTCGGCACAAGCGGCAATGAGGTTGAGCATAGGATTGCGTTTGAGCAAGGCGTTCTTGGCTGCAACGGGATTTATGACAGCTTTTCGCTTGGTCCCCACATAACTTTTGACACGATGCCCTTTGGCTTCAAAAATCACGTGATTCTGTCCTCCATAAATTTCACGCAAAAGCATATGGAAGAGGCAATTGGAATTCTAAGTGAAAGCAGGTTTGATGAGCTGACGGAGCTAATCGGCAAGGCTGAATTTATTGCGGATCCGATGGATGCATATATTAACAAAATATACTGCAAAGGCGCTCCGCTCAAAACCGCGGTAATTTGGAACAGTGAATATATTGATGAGGTGAAATGATGAAAGCAATTGAGATAACAAAACCGTTTGAAATAAAGCTTATTGAAAAGGAACGCCCCGTTCCCGCAGAGGGGGAGGCGCTCTTAAAGGTGCTGTATTGCGGCATCTGCGGCGCAGATGTTGCGTCCTTTACAGGAAATCAGCCCTTCACAACTTATCCCAGAATTCCAGGGCATGAATTTTCTGCCCAAATTGTTGAAATTCCCGAAAATGAGAAGGGGGCTTAAGGCGGGGGATATTATAACCTGCAATCCTTATTTTAACTGCGGCGAATGCTATGCATGCAAAAGGGGCATCGTTAACGCCTGCCATGATAATCAAACCATGGGCGTTCAGCGTGACGGCAGTTTTCAGGAATATATAACAATGCCGGTTGAACGCATTATTGACGGCAAGGGGCTTAGCGCTCCTGAGCTTGCGCTGATTGAGCCGTTTTCCATCAGTGCCCATGCGCTTTCAAGGGCTGAGGTTAAAAGCGGCGATAATCTTTTGATTATGGGCGCGGGGCCAATCGGGCTTTTTGCGCTGATAAAGGCAAAGGCCATGGGCGCCAGAGTTGCAATTGCTGATCTGCTTGAAAGCCGCCTTGCGCTTGCAAAGGAATACGGCGCTGATCTCATCATCAATAATAAAACCGATGATTTCGCCGCGCTATGCAATGATTTCACAAACGGCGGTGGCTTTGATGTCTGCGTTGAGGCGTGCGGCGCCCCTGTAACCTTCCTTTCCTGTATTGAGCAGGCGGCGCACGGCGCAAATATAATCCTTATCGGCAACGGCAAAAAGGAAACCACCTTTGTTCATTCAATTATTCTGAAAAAGGAGCTTAACATTTTCGGCTCAAGAAATTCTTTCACAAAGGATTTTGAGGAGCTGATAGATCTCGTTGCTTCCGGCAGGGTTGATGTTAAGAAAATGGTTAGCGGCGTTTATGATGCCGAAAACGCTGCCGATGCGTTTGATGCCCTTGCAAATAATGACGGCTCTCTTGCAAAGCTTCTGATCAGATTCAGCGAGGGAAACTGATATGATTATTGATGCACACGCGCATCTCTGGCGCGCTCAAACCGGCAGAAGGGATGATAAGCCCGTCCGCTCCCTGCGAAACGGAATTAGCGATTTCGGCGGCGAGCTCAGGCAGATGATGCCGCCATATATGATTAATGGCGAAAATTCACCCGAAATGCTGATTTCGAATATGGATTATGCCGGGGTGAACGGGGCGGTGATTGTCAGCGAGGTTATGGATGGCAATCAGAATGATTACTTTCTTCAGGCAAAGGAAAAATTTCCTGATCGCTTAAAGATTTGCGCTTTTTTTGACGAGGGCGAGCCTTACACCCTTGACGGGTTTGACGGCGTTAAAATCTGCGCCTGCAAGCTGAAAACCCCCGGGCTTCAAAAGCATTTTGATGTTTTTGAAAGCGCTCAAAAGCAGGGCAAATTTGTTTGCATTGAGCTTGAGGATGGCGATTCCCAAACCGGCGAGATGAGGGAAATAATAGAGCAGCTGCCCGATTTGAAGATTGCCATCGGGCATTTCGGCATGGTGACCCGAGATAATTGGCAGGAGCAGATTAAGCTTGCCCGCTATAAAAATGTTTTTGTTGAAAGCGGCGGAATAACCTGGCTTTTTAATCAAGAGTTTTATCCTTATCCCTCTGCAATTGAGGCAATAAGAGAGGCTGCTGAAATCTGCGGCTTTGATAAGCTGATGTGGGGCAGCGATTATCCGCGCACGATGGTTGAAATCACATATAAAATGAGCTATGATTTCATCACCAAATCAGCTCAAATCAGCGAAAGGGATAAAGAGAAATTTTTGTTCAGCAATGCAAAGGCGTTTTATGGCTTCGATAATCTGCCGCAAATCACGCCTCTTTCTAATATGCTTTAAAACCAAAACACCCTTGCGGTTGCAGTGCAGCTGCAGGGGTGTTTCAATTGTTTCAATGTTGTAACCTTTCTTGACACTAATATTATTATAATGATATAATTTCAAAAACACCTATTCAAAAATAATAATTTGGAGGAGAGATTTAGATGTTTTGTAAAAATTGTGGAGCAAATATTGAGCCCGGCTCTCTCTTTTGCCCTAACTGCGGAACAACTGTTGAGCAGACTGCAGAAAATCCGGCTGTTCAGGCAGAGCCTGCGCAGGTGAATGAGCCTGTTCAGGAGCAAATGGCAAACAGCCAGCCGCCTGTTCAGGAACAAATGGCAAACAGCCAGCCGCCACAGCAGAATTTCGGCGCGTATAACGTTCAGCCGGTAATGCCTGAAATCAAGCCCAAGAAAAAGCATGGCGGCCTTATCGCTCTCGGCGCAGTTGCCGGTGCAGTGGTTGTTGTTGCCGGCGGCCTTTTTGCTTGCAAGGATAAGATTGTTGAGTCTTATGCCGGCGAAACAGGCTATTATGTTTATTCAGAAGCAATGACTCTGAATGGCATTTTGAATGATAATGAATTTGCTGCCCTTCTTGAAAACGATAAGGCTTCAATCGAGGCAAACGGCAAAATCACCATTGAGGAAGAAGAGCTGTCTGCAAACTTTGTTGGCTCTTATGACATTGATGAGCCAAAAGCAACCTTTGATTTTGATGTTAAATATGACGACACCAAGGTTGGCCCGATTGAGTTTAATATGGGTGATGGCAAAGTTGGCTTAAGCGCTTCTTCGCTTACGGATTTGTCTGTCGGCGTTGCGTTAAATCTGGATGAGCTTGACACCTCAAATGCAGCAGATATCGGCAAAGAGCTTCTTCCGATTGTTAAGGAGCTTGAAAAGAATTACAGCGATAATATCGTTAAAGGCAAGGAAACTATTGACGGCAAAAAGTGCACAACCGTTACATATTCTTTCACAGAGTCTGAATTATATAACCTTGCTGCAGATTTCCTTGAGGCTTATGCAGCAGATGAACAGCTTCAGGCTGACATCAAGCAGATTATTGTGGATAATTCTGATTTTGTTGCAGATTATATAGAACTTGTTGATGGCGACGATGTTGATCTCGTAAAGGAATATGAGGATGCTCTTGATGAGCTTGATGATTATATTAATGATCTCAGAGATTATGCCAAGGATATTGATAAAGACGATTGTGATGAGTTTACTTACATAATCGCTTACAACGGCAGCCACAATGTTTATCAGAGAACCTTTAATTATATTGAAAAATGGTCCGATTCCAAATACGAATATAATCTTGTGATCACAACAGAAAGTGATAAGAATAATGCAAGCATAATTGCTGATTACCAGTATAATTATGACGGTGATAAGGAAAAGGGCAATCTCTTAACTTTCACCAAAACCACTTCAGGCGGAAAAACTGCTGTTGAGCTTTTGATTAATAAGGATGATGAATACAGCAATGTATCTATTAAATCCGATGATCTTTCGGTTGCAAAGGTAAACGGCGTTAATGTTCCTGTCGGCACAGTCAGCATTTCTGCATCCGATTATGTTAAGGCAACCGTAACAATGGAAGCCGGCAGCGATTACACCGTTGAGCTTCGCGTGAAAGAAGACGGCGAGGAGCTCTTTAAGCTTAACGTTACCGTTGCGCTCAGCACCAGCACGGATTTCTCAAATTATAAGGAGCCGAAGGAAACAAAGGCAGAGGATTTTGAGGAATTCATTGAAGAGCTTGAAAATGCAATATATGAAGAGTTAGGCCTTGATTATGGTTATGATGATTATTATGACTATGGTTATGATGATTATTATGATTATGGCTATGACGATTATGATGATTATGGCTATGATGATTATTATGATTATGGCTATGACGATGGCTATGACTATGACTATGACGATTATTATGACTACGGTTATGATGATTATGACTATGATTACGACTACGACTACGATTATGATTATGATTATTCGACGGTTACGAAGGATAATAAATCTTACAGCTAAAGCAAAACCTCCGCTTCGGATTTCCGAAGCGGAGGTTTTTTCTGTTATGTTCAGTTTAAAAAGAAATCCAAAAGCCTTTGCCTGTAATCAGGCGCCAGGTCATATGCTCCGTGACCAAAGCCGTCATACATATGAAACCTGAAACCGGGCTTTGATTCAAGCCTGTCTGCAATTTCAAGGCTTGCCTCTGCGCCAAGCACTGCGTCTGTTTTATCTCCGATAACAAACACGGGGCATTGGATTTCGCAAAGTCTGTTAAGAATATCAAAGCCTTCAGTGCCGCCTGCAAGGATGGTGAATCGCTCAAATTCATCGCCGGTTATGCTTTTGCCGGCGGCGCGCAAAGCCTCGCAGTAATTCTCAAAAACCTCTTTCGGGTAAACAGCTTTTCCGAAGGCAAGGCAAAGCTCCTCTCCCCGGTGCGCTTTTGCAAGGGAAATCCATTCCTCAAGCACGGCATCGCGCTCTTCTTTTATTGCCGCCGCTGTGGATCCAAGCGCCAGCTTTTTTATAAGCTGCGGCTGCTCTGCTGCAATCAGCATCGCAAGCATTCCGCCCTGTGATGCGCCGAAAAGGTAAATGTCTTTAAGCCCAAGCGCGGCAAATGCCTGCGCAGTGTCTCTCGCCATGTCCTCAATTGAATATCGGGCGGGAAGCTTCTCTCTGCGGTCAAAAACAAAAATCGTGAAAGCCTGTGCCATTTCGGCATATTCGGCGGCAATTGCCTCTGCCGAAAGCATAACGCTCTGTATGCTCAGCCCCGGCAGAATAACCATTGTTTTGCTGCCGCTTCCGAAGCGGAAAAAGCGCATTTCAAAGCCTTCGGTGCTAACCTTTTCAATATTCATTTTCCCGCCTCCCGCGTTTTAAGCATTAATTTGAAACCGATGCGCGAAACATATCTGAAATCTTGCCTGCAATCGCCTTGTGTTTCGGAAGATCAAGGCCGGAATCCTGTGCCAGAATTTCATCTGCACATCTGCGGCAGATTTTAAGTGTTTCCATATCGCCAAGCATATCGGCGATTTTCAGATCCGGAAGACCGTGCTGGCGGCTGCCGAAGAAATCGCCGGGACCTCTTTGCTTTAAATCCTCATCGGCAATTTTAAAGCCGTCTGAATATTTTTTCATGATTGAAAGGCGCTCCTGTGCAGTGTCGCCCTCGCTGTCAGAAATCAGAATGCAGTAAGATCCCGTGCTGCCTCTGCCAACTCTTCCGCGCAGCTGATGCAGCTGTGAAAGACCGAATCGCTCTGCATTTTCAATAACCATAATCGTTGCATTCGGCACGTCAACCCCAACCTCAATAACGGTTGTTGAAACCAGCACCTTAACATTGCCCTGTGCAAAGGAACGCATAATCTCGTCCTTCGCCTTTGATTTCATCTTGCCGTGCAAAACTCCCAGATTATATCCGCGAAAAGCGCCGTTTGCAAGGCTTTGGGCATATTTTTCTGCGGATGCAAGGCTTGGCTCCTCTCCGTCAACAAGCGGGCAAACGATGTATGCCTGTTCGCCCCTTGCGATGGCTTTTTTGATAAATTCGTAAATTCTTTTGCGGTAAGAGGAGTTAACAACGTCCGTTCTGACCGGCTGCCTGCCCGGCGGAAGCTCATCTAAAACGGAAATATCCAAGTCGCCGTAAATCATAAGCGCCAAAGTGCGGGGGATGGGAGTTGCGCTCATAACAAGCGTGTGCACCTCCTCGCCCTTCATAGCAAGGCTCGCCCTCTGGTTAACGCCGAAGCGGTGCTGCTCATCCGTGATGACAAGCCCAAGCTCCTTGAATTCAACGTCATTCTGAATTATGGCATGCGTGCCGATGATTAGGTCAATTTCGCCGTCCATAAGCCTTGCCTTGATTTCGCGCTTTTCCTTTGCCGGCGTGCTGCCCGTCAGCAGTTCAATTCTGATTTTACTGCCAAGCATTGCCGAAAGCGTGCTCATATGTTGGTTGGCAAGAATCTCCGTTGGAGCCATCAGCGCCGCCTGGAATCCGTTTTTAACTGCGGTAAAAATAACTCCGGCAGCAACCGCGGTTTTGCCGCTGCCCACGTCACCCTGAATCAGCCTGTTCATCGGGTATTCGGTGCGCATATCGGCAATGCAGTCTGCAATTGCTCTTTTCTGTGCGCCGGTTGGCTCAAAGGGCAAAAGCTTGTAATAATCCGCCGTGTAATCGTCTTTAATAATTAGTTTTGTTTTGCTTTTCTTTTTGCTTTTCAGCTTCATCAGCCCAAGCTGCAAAACAAGCAGTTCTTCAAAAATCAGGCGTTTCCGCGCAATCTCGGCATTTTCATTATTGCTTGGAAAATGAATTTGCCTGATTGCAAAATCAAGCGGCGCAAGCTGATATTTTTCTCTGATTTCCCGGGGCAGGGTTTCCTCAAATTCGGGCAAAGCCTCAAGCGCAGTTTTAACCACCTTTGCGATTGCCTTTGAATTAAGCCTCTCCGTTGCGGGATAAACAGGGTGAATGCCGATATTATCCGCCAGCTTTTCAATTTGGGGAGAGCTCATTTCAGCACTTGTGAAGCGCTTTTCAAGCTTGCCGAAAAGCAGGTAATCCTCATAAAGCTTAAGCGAATTTGCAAGATATTTATTGTTGAAAATCGTAACGTTAATTATGGTTTCGCCATCGCTGAAGCTGCATTTGAAAAGAGTCATTCCCTTGCGGACATAATGCTCCTTAACAGGCTTAATCAGCGTTGCCCTGATGCTGACAGGCTCACCGCTTTCGCAGTCTGCCGCTTTAACGGACGCGCTCCAGTCCTGATAAGCTCTCGGGTAATATTCAATCAAATCCTTAACGCAGAAAATGCCGAGCTTATGGAAAAGCTCGGCTCTTTTTTCTCCAACACCTTTAATATATTTTACGTCACTGTAAAGCGTAAGCATAAAAACTCCGTTAAACTATCGGTTACTTATTCGGCTGAAATAATGAAATAATAAATCGGCTGCCCGCCGTCAACGATGGATAATTCAATATCATCGCCGTATTTTTCGGCAAGCCTTTGCTGAATTTCCTCTGCCATTTCCTCATTGGCATCCTCGCCGAAGATAATTGTCACAAGCGCGGTCTGATTGCGCTTAATAATTTTGTCTGCCGATTTAAAGGCAATGTCCTCAATGCTTTCGCCTATAAACCTGATTTTGCCGTTGTAAAGGCCCATAATCTCGCCCTGCTTAACGGGGCGGCCGTCAACCTCGCTGTCTCTTGCGGCAAAGGTAACCTGTGCGGTGGCAACGCTTTCCGCTGCCTCCATCATTGCCATCTGGTTTGAATCAGCATCGTCATTTTCGTCAAAAATCAGCATAGCAGAAATGCCCTGGGGAATGGTCTTGGTTTGCAAAACTCTAACCTCTCTGCCCTCGGCAAGGCTGATTGCCTGCTCTGCCGCCATGATTATGTTTTTGTTGTTAGGCAAAACAAAAACGGTTTTTGCGGGCGTTGCCATAATGGCGTTCAAAATGTCGTCTGTGGAGGGGTTCATCGTCTGCCCGCCGCTGACAACAACGTCAGCCCCCAGATCCTTAAACAGCTCTGAAAGTCCTTCACCTGCGCAAACGGCAACAAAGCCGTAATCGTTAACGGGCTCCGCTTTTGGCATAACCGGTGCTTCGCCCTCCTTAACGCCAACATCCGCGTTGCGGTGCTGATATCTCATATTATCAATTTTTATATTGATTAGCTGGCCGTATGCCAAAGCGGATTGGATAACGTTTCCGGGCTCGTTTGAATGCACGTGAACCTTGATGATATCATTGTCATCCACCACAACAACGCAGTCTCCGATGGATTCAAGAAATGCTCTTAATTTGAGAGGGTCTTTCATTTTTGCATTGCTGCTCTTTTCGATAAGAAATTCAGAGCAGTAGCCGAATTTAATGTCGTCATCGGCCTCAGCAACGGATTTTTTGCTGTAAGCCGAAACGGGGGAAACGGTTTGTGTGCCCTCAATTGTCTGAACGATAACGTCGTTTTCAAAAACGCTGAGAAAGCCCTCAAGTATAAGCACGAGCCCCTGGCCGCCTGCGTCAACAACTCCTGCCTTTTTCAGCACGGGCAGTTGCTCCGGCGTTTTTGCAAGCGCCTCTCTTGCGGCAAGCAGGCCGGCAAAGCCAACCTCAAGAGGGTCATCAAGCGTGTCTGCCATCTCATTTGCTGCCTCTGATGCCTTGCGGATAACCGTTAAGATTGTGCCTTCAGTGGGATTCATAACCGCCTTGTATGCGGCGTCAACGGCGCTTGAAAAGCCATTTGCCAAATCTCTTGCTCCTGCGCTTTCAAGCCCCTTGAAGCTTTTTGCAAAGCCTCTGAAAATAAGGGAAAGGATAACTCCGCTGTTGCCCCTTGCCCCTCTTAAAAGGGCGGAAGCGCAGCGGGAGGATGCCTCTGAAAGGGTGCAGTCATCAGATAAAACAGCCATTTCTCTTGCGGCGGCGCCGATTGTCATGCTCATATTTGTGCCTGTGTCCCCGTCAGGAACGGGGAAAATGTTGAGCGCGTCAACCGCCTGCCTGCTGTTTGCAATATTATTTGAACCGGAAATTATTCCGTCACGAAACATTTTTCCTGTAATCATTTATTAAAAAGCTCCTTTAGTTGATTGCGTCAACAAAAACGTTAACCTTTGAAACCTTTAAATCGGTAACGGATTCAACAGTGTAGCGAACCTTGTTTGTAATGCTGTCTGCAATGGTGCTGATATTAACGCCGTAAGAAACAGCAATATGCAAATCAATAACAAGCGAACCGTTAACGCTTCTTACCAGAACACCCTGGTTAGACGTATCAATATCAACCTTGTTTTTAATGATTGATTTAATGCTTTGAACAGGGTTTCTGTTAACCATACCGGTAACGCCGAAGCAGGATTGCGCCGTCTGGCCGACAAGCTTTGAAAAATAACTGTTGGTTATTTCAATATATCCGTTCGGATTTTCAAATTTAACCATTTTGTGCCTCCATTGCTTTGCTGATAAAAAATTATAATATATTAATGTTGTTATATCAAGATTATTATCTGCCGAATTTATAAATAATTAATTATTATTCTGAAACAAAAAACCAGTTTTCAATATTACCAAAGCAGTTGTAATATATGCCCTGCATATCTCCGTTCATTGCCTTTGAAAAGCAAATCATCCCTTTTCTGTAAACCAATGGGATATAGGGCGTTTCGTTTGAAAAGGCAAGCAGAAATGCGCCAAGCTCACCGCCGTCAAGAAAGTTGTAATATTCCGCGNNCGCCTTACTTGTCTGTGTGTCTATTCCGAAATGCGTTGCGCCCTCCTGCGTGAAAAATGCCTTCAGGCTCATGCTTGGCGGCAGCTTAACCTCCCCAATGTAAAGATCAAAGCTTTCGGTCTGAATAAGATTGAAATATTCCTCATCAGTTGCTGCGCTGACAAGCGAAACGCTGAAGCCTGCCGCCTCAAGCTGCTGCTTAATCAGCGTTGCACAGGCATGCCTGTCTGCATTTTCCGAGTTATAAAGCAGCGAAAGGGAAAGCGATGATGCTCCGCTTTGCGAAATCGCCTGTGTTGCGGCGTTGATGTCTGCCTCACTCTCATAAAGTGCTGTGGTTGCAAGCTCAAACTTCGGATTAAAAACTCCGGTTGCCGCCTGGGCAAAGCCGCCGTATGCGCTTTTAACAAGCGCCTGCCTGTCAACAGCAAGGGCAATTGCTTTGCGGATTGATGCATCCGCAGTGATCCCGCTTTTGTTGTTAATGCCAAGATAAACAAGATTGTTCATATTAACAAGCTTTTTGTTTGCGCTTATTTTGCGCGAGGAATTTGTGCTCAAATCCCTGAATGCAAAGCTGATGTTGCCGATATTGATAGCGTTATCAATAGAATCGTTGCTTGCGATATTCTCAAGATGAATTGTTGTCAGATGCGGGCTGAAGCCGTCTGATTTATTTGCTCTTAAAACAGTTTCGCTGCCCTCTGTGTCGTAATAATATCTTCCGCTTCCAACAGGAAATCCGTTTGAATCCTCGCTGCTCTTAATTGGGAAAACCAAAAGATTGTGGGCATAACCGTTTGGGGTGCTGAGGCTGAAAACGATCTCGGTTTCCGAAACTGCAGAGCAGCTTGAAATCTCCTCAAGCGATCCACCCCAGTAAGCGGAAGCCTTTGCTTCATTAAAGGAATCAACAACATCGCTTGCGTTAAGCGTTTTGCCGTTTGTAAATTTTGTTCCGCTTGTAAGGTCAACCGCAAGCGTGGTTGAATCCTCATATCTGTAACCTGAAGCAAGATTAAGCGTTGCCTTGAAATTATCGTCAAGGCTGAAAAGCCCCTCAAACACAAGCTGCGCAAGAATCTGATTGCTTTGGGTAACGGCTTTAAACGGGTCAAGGCTGTCCGCCTGGGAATAGCAGAGCTTGAAGGTGCTGTTGTCCTCCGGAATGATTTCCTCGCCCGGGGCAACAGTCGTTTGTGAAAGAATTTCACCGCCTTCGGTCTGCTGCTTTGCAGAGCAGGCAGTCAGCGAAAGCAATGCCAGCAGGGCAGCAAGAAAAGCCGCAGTTATTCTTTTTGCCATTCTTTACCTCCTGAATGCTTCCGTAAAAACAGCTTTGCCTGTTTTATCATCAATTTCAAAAAAACAGCCTTCGCAAACGCATTTTCCCTCGGGATTTTTAAATCTCACGGGTAGTAATGTCTGCATTTTTCTGATTGCAAGCTCCGGCTCAATGCCAAGAACGGAATTGGCGGCGCCCGTCATTCCAAGGTCTGTGACATATCCCGTGCCGCAGGGAAGAATCTGATTGTCAGAGGTCTGCACATGGGTGTGAGTGCCGAAAACAGCGGATGCTCTTCCGTCAAGATAAAAGCCCATTGCGCACTTTTCGCTTGTTGCCTCGGCGTGAAAATCAATAAGCTTGATTTTGCAGCCCTCCTGCTCGGCTTTTGCCAGCATTTCATCAGCGCAGTCAAAGGCGTTTGTGTGCGCCTCAAGAAAAACATTTCCCTGAATGTTAATAACCGCCGCTTTTGTGAAGCCGAGATCAAGAACAGCCATCCCGCTGCCCGGGGCAGAGGGGTGAAAATTAGCCGGGCGGATTATCATGCTGTTTTCATCAAGATAATCGCAGATTTCAGGCCTGCGAAGCGCGTGATTTCCAAGCGTGATAACGTCTGCGCCGCAGCTGAAAATATGATCAGCAGATTTTGGAATGATTCCGTTGCCGACAGCGGAATTTTCTCCGTTAACAATGGCAAAATCCGCGCCGTAATATTTTTTCAGCTCGGGCAGGGCTTTCATTAAATGTTCACAGCCTGCGGCCGAAACAACATCTCCGATTGCAAGAAATTTCACTTTAACACCGTTTCTATATTCTGGATTTAAGCAGAGTGTGTGCCGCTCAACATTTTATTATACAATAATATCGTGCTAAAAACAATATTTATTATTGCATAAAGAAAAAACAATTTGATTACTGCTGGCACTTGTGCCAGTTGAAATTTCACGAGCAAGATATTGATGCTTTGTTTTTTAGTTAAAAGTAATATTTTTAAGCTCATTTTTTGTCAATAATGTAAAATCGTTGTTATTTTGTTGTTTTTTTTATTATATATATTGTATAATTATAATGCAGAAATCTATATTAAAACCATTTATCGGTGCATTAATAATTGTGCCGAAAACACAGAAAGGGGTATGAAAAATGGGATTAATTAAAGCCGGNNGGACGTTCTTGTTGTTAAGGGGGCAAAAAGAACAAGCGGTCGCTCCTCAAACACAAAGGGAAGTGACAATATCATTTCAAACGGCTCAATCATTGCTGTTGCCGACGGCCAGTGCATGATTATCGTTGAGCAGGGCAAAATCGTTGAGGTTTGCGCAGAACCCGGCGAATTTACATATGACACTTCAACAGAGCCTTCAATCTTTTACGGCGGCCTTGGCGAGGGTATTAAAAACACCTTTGCAACAATAGGCAAGCGTTTTACCTTCGGTGGCGATACCGCAAAGGATCAGCGCGTTTATTATTTCAATACAAAGGAAATTCTTGATAATAAATTCGGCACACCAAATCCTGTTCTTTTCCGCATCGTTGATTCAAAAATCGGCCTTGATATGGAAACAGATTTAAGGTGCAGCGGCGTTTATTCTTACAAGATTTCAAACCCGCTTCTTTTCTACACCAACGTTTGTGCAAATGTTGAGTCTGAATACAGAAGAGAAGAGATTGACGGCCAGCTTAAAACAGAATTTGTTGATGCGCTTTCACAGGGCCTCGGCGCTCTTTCGGCGCTTGAGCTTCGCCCAAGCCAGATTCCTGCTCACACAGCAGAGCTTAAGGATGCAATGAATGAAGCTCTTCGAAATGACTGGGCTAATCAGAGAGGCCTTTCGGTTGTTAAAATCGCTCTTAATCCGATCGTTATGAACGAAGAGGATGCAGAGTATCTCAAGAGATATCAGCGCGGTGCTGCTGCGGGCAATAATCCTGCAATGGCCGGCGGCGTATTCCTTGAATCTCAGGGCGAGGCTATGAGAAATGCCGCAAGCAATCCGAATGGCGCAATGGGCGGTTTCTTCGGAATGGGAATGGCAATGAATGCCGGCGGCAACACAGCTCAGAACTTATTTGCAATGGGCCAGCAACAGCAGGCTCAACAGCAACAGCAGCAGGCTCAACAACCGGCACCTCAGCAGCAGGCCCCCGCAGCAGGCGGCTGGCAGTGCCCGCAGTGCGGAACACAGGCTCAGGGCAAGTTCTGCCCCAATTGCGGAACACCTCAGCCCGCTCCTCAGCCGCAGGGCGGTGAACAGGGCTGGCAGTGCACACAGTGCGGCACAACTAATCAGGGCAAGTTCTGCATGAATTGCGGCAACCCAAAGCCGGCAGGCGCACCTCTTTATAAGTGCGATAAATGCGGATGGACTCCGGCGGATCCTCATAATCCTCCAAAGTTCTGCCCGCAGTGCGGCGATCCTTTTGATGCTAACGACGCTCAGTAAGGAGTTAAAATTTTAGAACAAGCGGGGCAGAGAGCTTCTCTTTGCCCCATTTGAAAAATTGATTCAGGAGATGTTTTGATATGGGACTTTTTGATAAAAAAGAATGCGCAATCTGCGGCAAATCCGTTGGTATGCTCGGCTCAAGAAAGGTTGAGGATGGAACTATCTGCTCTGATTGCACAAAAAAGCTTTCACCGTTTTTCAGTGAAAGAAAAAAATCAACCGTTGCGGAAATTCAACAGCAGCTGCAGTACAGAGAGCAGAATAGGCAGAATCTTAATCACTTTAATGCAACAAGAACCCTCGGCAATTCAACAAAGGTTATTATTGATGACACGCAGAGAAAGTTTATTGTAAGCAGAAAGAGCGATTTCAGAGCTGAAAATGCAGATATTATTGATCTTTCCCAGGTTTCAAGCGTTCGCATGGAATATGATGAGGACAGAACTGAGGTTCATATGTCTGACGGAAGCTCTTATAATCCTCCTCAGTATAAGTATGAATATGAAATTGAAATTCACATCAACGTTAATCATCCTTATTTCAGCGAAATCAGCTTTGATGTAACTCCTTCAAGTATGGAGCGTTACAGCCCTGAATTCCAGCGTTATGAGCAGATGGCTAATGAAATTGTTATGGCTCTCGGCGGAAATGCCGGCATGGCAGGCGGAATGGGCATGAACAATATGGGCTATCAGCAGATGGGCAATCAGCCTATGGGCGGATATCAGCAGCAGCCAATGCAGGGCGGATATCAGCAGCAGCCGATGCAGGGCGGCTATCAGCAGCAGCCGATGCAGGGCGGTTATCAGCAGCAACCTTTGCAGTGGGTTTGCCCAAATTGCGGTGCAACCAACTCAACCAATTTCTGCCAGAGCTGCGGCACACCAAAGGCATAATCTAAAAAGCTGATAAAGCTATAAAAGGAGAATATAATGTCTGATTTACTTGATTATAAATGTCCTTCGTGCGGCGGCGCTCTGGAATTTGACACCGCCACGCAAAAGATGAAATGCCCTTATTGCGGCTCATCCTTTGAAATGAGCGAGCTTCAGGCAAAGGATGATGTGCTTAATCAACAGCAGGCTGATGTAAGCGATGATTCAATGCCTCAGCAGGGCGATGAATTTAACTGGAGTGAAGCAGGTCAGGATTGGAACGGCGAGGATGCGAATATGTCCGTTTTCGTTTGCAAATCCTGCGGCGGTGAAATTGTCGGCGATCAAAACACGGTTGCAACTGAGTGCCCCTATTGCGGCAATCCCGTTGTTATGAGCGGCAGGCTTTCAGGCATGCTTAAACCCAATTATGTTATTCCTTTCCAGCTCGATAAAAAAGCCGCAAAGGCAAAGCTCAAGGAATATGTCAGCTCAAAGAAATTTGCGCCAAACACCTTTAAGAGCGAGAATAAGCTTGAGGAAATTAAGGGTATTTACGTTCCTTTCTGGCTTTTTGATTCCCAGATTAATGCCGACGTTCATTATGAGGCAACCAAGGTTAGAACATGGAGCGATAAGAATTACAAATATACCGAAACAAGCTTTTTCGATGTTTACCGCGCGGGTAATATGGCGTTTGCAAATATTCCTGTTGACGGCTCAACAAAAATGCCGGATGATCTGATGGAATCCATTGAGCCGTTTGATTTCAGCGGCGCCGTTGATTTCCAAACGGCTTATCTTGCCGGTTATCTTGCAGATAAATATGATGTTGATATGCAGGCAAGCGTTCCGAGAGCAAATGAAAGAATTAAGAGCAGCGCAGAGTCAATTCTTGAGGACAGCGTTATCGGTTACACCACTGTAACTCCCAAGGCTTCAAGCGTTAGGCTTATAAACGGCGTTTCAAAGTATGCGCTTTATCCCGTTTGGCTGCTTAACACAACGTATAAGGGTGAAAAATACACCTTTGCAATGAACGGCCAATCAGGCAAATTTGTTGGCAATCTGCCCGTTGATAAGGGCAAGCTTGCCGGTGTGTTTGCGGCAGTAACCGTTGGCGGAACAGTTATTCTGTCTCTCCTCGGTAAGCTGTTAGGCATAATTTAAGGGAGGTGCGGCAGGTATGAAAAAGAAAATATTTATTTTTATCACAACTTTTGCCCTCCTTCTGAGTATGGCGATTCCCGCATTTGCGGATTCTTACGGTTATCAAACCTCGGCTGATGACGCTTCATCGGCAGTTATCGCCCAGGGCATATATGATGCTTACGGCATTGAGGCGTTTTATGTTGTTGATAATTCACTTGGCGCTGATGATGATGTTTTGGAATTTGCAAATTATTCACTCGGCAATCTTGCCCAGGGGGATGATGCGATTATTTTTGCAGTTACATCAACGTCGTACGGCATTGCTGCAACCGGCCGCGGTGAAGATTATAAGCAGTTAGTTTATGCCAGCGATATTTATGCAGAGCTTGAGGAATATGACATTGCCGGCGAGGATGAAATGGCGGCTGTAACTTTCCTTAATTATATTAATCTTGTTATTGGCAACAATTATATTGGCAGCAATTATAATGAAACTGCCGGCTCTCGCCTTGTTGATGATGCGGATCTGCTTTCCGATTCAGAGGAATCAACTCTTCTGGCAAAGCTTGATCAAATCAGCGAGAGGCAGGATTTCGATGTCGTTGTTGTAACCGTTGATTCGCTTGGCGGCAAGTCTGCCATGGCTTATGCCGATGATTATTTTGATTATAATGGTTACGGTTACGGCAGTAACAGGGATGGCTGCTTGCTTCTTATTAGCGTTGACGGCGGCCCCGGAAACCGTGATTGGTGGATCAGCACAAGGGGATATGGCATAACAGCTCTCACTGATGCAGGAATCGATTATATTGGCGAACAGATGCTTTCAGATTTGAAAGTAGAAGATTATGCTGCTGCTTTTGACACTTATGCAGGCACGGTTGATGAATTCGTAACCCAGGCTAAAAACGGTGAGCCGTATGATGTTAATAATCTTCCGAAATCAGCAGGCGATATCGTTAAAGGCGTTTTAATCTGCTTTGTTATTTCTTTGGTTATTGCTTTTGTTGTCATTTCAGTGATTAAGAGCAATTATAAGCCGGTTAAGTTCAATAGGGATGCCAAGAATTATTTTGTTGACGGCTCCTTGATGATGACGGGCTCTTATGATAATTATATAACAAGCTCAGTAAGCCAGGTTAGAATTGAAAGTGATTCGTCGTCAGGCGGCGGGGGCAGCTCAACTCACACCAGCTCTTCGGGCGCAACCCACGGTGGCGGAGGAGGTAAATTCTGATGAATAAAACAGAAATTATAACTTTTGAAAAGCTTCCCGCTAATATGGAAGAATTAAAGCAGATTGCAGATTTAAGCTCTCCGTTTAAAGCTGCGGCGCTTGCAGTTGCAGTTTTCAGCAATTATGAAAGTAATGTTGATGCAACTTTAGAGATGCTTAATTACATCAAAGGCCCGCGTCCGCTTTCCCAGTATGACATTCAGTTCATCAGGGACAGACTTGGCGGCAAGGGATATGTTATCCGCTCATATTTTAAGGGCACAAGCCCTGAAAATGATTACACACCCTCAACCCCTTATCAGGTTGAGGTCTCGGATAACCCTTATTCTTACACCAATGAGGGATATGCAACGCTGTGGTTAAAATCCTCGGGTGCAGATAGCCTAAGGCAGGTAACTCTGCGTAATAAGCCAAGCACCGGCGAGTGGTTCCTTTGGGATGCTATGTTCCTTGGCGATATTAGAATCCCAACCTCACAGGATGAATGGGCTTAAATAGAAATAAAAGCACGGGGCTGAAAAAGCTTCGTGCTTTTTCTTGCACCTTTTTGGCAGATGTGATATTATATTAAAAAATAATTTGGAGATGCATTTATCATGGCAGAAATTAATAAAAAAAGACAGCTTGATTTATTCAAAAGGCTTGTTGAAACGGATAGCCCTTCATATAACGAAAGGCAGGTTGCCGATTTAATTAAGGCAGAGCTTGCCTCAATGGGCATTGCCTGTGATGAGGATGGCGCGGCTGAAAAGCTTAACGGCACTGCAGGCAATGTTTTTGCTCGCATAGAAGGGGAGGTTGATGCCCCTGCGCTGCTTTTCTCCTCGCATATGGATACGGTTGAGCCCTCCTGCGGCAAGAAATTCGTGCTTGATGAAAACGGCATCATCCGTTCAGACGGCACAACAGTTTTGGGCGCTGATGATTTTGCGGGCGTTTCAAGCATTTTGGAGGCTGTGCGGGTTATAGTTGAGAATAAGCTGCCCCACCGCACGATTGAGCTTTTGTTCACCCCTGCAGAGGAGGTTTTTTGCGGCGGCTCTGAATATTTTGATTATTCACGCCTGCAGGCAAAGGAAGCATATGTTTTTGATTTGGACGGCGATATCGGCATTGCCTGCACCGCTGCGCCAACTATTATTAAATATACTATCACCTTCAGGGGTAAAAGCGCCCATGCGGGCTTTGCCGCTCATCTCGGCGTGCATGCAATAAAGGCCGCTTCAGCTGCGGTTTGCGCAATTAAATGCGGCCAGGTTGATGATGAAACAACGGTTAATGTCGGCGTTATCAGCGGCGGCAAGGCAACAAATATCGTGCCGGATGAATGCAAAATCACCGGCGAGGTGCGTTCCTTTAACCACGAAAAAGCCGGGAAAAAGGCAGAGGAAATCAGGCTCATTGCCAAGGCGGCGGCAGAGAAAATCGGCGCTTCAATTGAATATGAGTCCTCCTGCAACACGATTGCTTACAGCCTGCCCGAAAACAGCCCTGTCTGCACTCGCTTCGCTTCTGCGTGCAAGGAAATCGGGGTTGAGCCTAAATTTGAAAAATCCTTCGGCGGCAGCGATAATAACGTTTATGCTTATAACGGGCTGGAGGGCATTGTTTGCTCAACGGCAATGTATGATTGCCACACAACGGGGGAATGGTGTAAGGCGCAGGAGCTTCATAAATCTGCAAGGCTTGCGCTTCAGTTAATGCTTTCGGCGGAATAAATATGATTAATCAATTCTCAAGAACTCAATTAATTTTCGGCAGCGCCGCAATGGAAAGGCTTTCAGAAAGCAAGGTTGCCGTTGTCGGCCTCAATTCTGCCGGCGCTTCCTGCGCAGAGGCGCTTGCAAGAAGCGCAGTCGGCAGGCTTTGGCTGCTTTCGGGCGATAAGATCAGCCGCGAAATGCTTTCGGGCAATATTTTTGCCGATGAGGAAACGCTCGGTCTGCCGCTCACCGATGTTGCAGAAAAACGCTTGCTTTCAATTAATGATGAAATAATTATTGATAAATCATCTCTGCCTGATTCGGAGAATGTGCCGGATTTTTCCGGCGTGGATTATATTGTTGACGCCTCTTTTGACGAGGCTTTAACTCTGCTTCTTGCTAAAGCTGCGCAGGGTGCCGGCGTGCCGATAATCAGCATTTCGGATTTTGAAAGGGCATTGCCCATTTCTGATGTTAAATTCAGCATTGCCGATGTTAATAAAATTGCCTGCGCATCAAGGCTTGCCTTTGAGCTTCGCGGGGACGGAATCAAAAAGCACAGGGTAATTTATCCTGTTAATCAAACAGGGGACGGTTTTCTGTTTGCTGCCGAATTTGAGGGAATCAACGCCTGCGCGCTCGGCCTGATTGCGGCGGGCGAGGTTGTTAAGCATATCACGGGAGTCAAAAACTAATGCCAAGGGAACTTGAAAAGCATCAGCTTCTTGAAAGAAGCTTAATTAAAAAATTCAGGCGGGAGCTTTGGAATCCCTTTGTTGCGGCCGTTAAGAATTATCAGCTGATAGATGAGGGCGACCGCGTTGCGGTAATCGTAACGGGCAGCGCAAAATCCGCCGTGCTTGCAATGCTGATTAAACAGCTTAACCGAGTTAGCGATTTTCCGTTTGAATATGAGCTGATTGCCTGCAGCGGCGCACGGGATGTTGAAAAGCTTTCTGCTGATTTTCAGCTTGAGATTAAAACGGTTAATGAGGATTATTTATCCGCCGCCGGGATGCTTGATTGCAACAAAATTGCGATTGATTTCACGGGCACACAGGCGGTTTTAACGCTGATCGGCTCAATGTTTTTCGGACACAGGCTTCAAACCGTTTTGCCAAAGGAAAGGGCAGGGGAGCAGCAGATAATCCGCCCGTTATATTGCGTTTTTGATGATGCGATAAAAGCGTTTGAAAGATATAATGATTTATCCTTTATTCCCGACGGCACAGAGGATGAAAGGGCAGAAAGGCTGCTTTCAGAGCTGAAAGAAAAAAATCCGGATGCGGAAAAAAATATTTTCAAAAGCCTGCATGCCGTTTGCCTTGAAACCCTGCCCGGCTATTGGCGCGATGGCGAATACCGCGATTTTAATTCGCTTTATGCTGAAAGATAAAGATGGTAATAATGCACGGGGATTTTTCCCGTGCATTTTTAGTTTCGCTACCATTATTTGTGCGTTGAAAATCTGATTTGATTTCGTTTACAATAAAATCACCTCATAGGAGCGGAGCAATTTACACCGCTTTGATATATTAAGGAGTGATTTTATGAGGAAAACAATTTCAGCTATATTGTCATTATTAATGATAATTTCAGTGCTGTTTTCATTTGGTGCCAGCGCTGATGCTGCGCAGGCAAAAACCGTTTCGGGCAAGTTTAATTACAGCTATGCTTCAGAGGTTTTAAGCCTTGTTAACGAAGAGCGAGCCGATTATGGCTTAAAGCCGCTTGTTATGACGCAGAGCTTAACAGACGGCGCAATGATCAGGGCTGCGGAAACCTCCGTCAGCTTTTCTCACACAAGGCCGAATGGGGAGCAGTGCTTCACGGCGTTTGAGTGGAAATACTATGCGGGCGAAAATATTGCCGCGGGGCAAGGCTCGCCAAAGGCTGTTGTTAACGCATGGATGAATTCAAGCGGCCACAGGGCTAATATCTTAAGCTCAAATTTTGCAACAATCGGCATAGGCTGCTTTGAATATAACGGCAGGCTTTATTGGTCGCAGGCTTTCAGCGGCGGCAGCGGCAGCAGCGTCAGCCCAAGCGGCAGCAGGGGCGTAACGGTTGAGGTTAGTTTAGTCCAGGGCGTTGGCTCAAAAGTGATTTTTGATGATGAAACAACAACCCTCCCTCAAACAACTCAGCCAACCACAAAGGCACCGGAAATTACAACAAGGCCGGCAACAACCAGGCAGACAACGCAGCAAACCACCGCTCCAAGTCTGCCGGAAACAACAACCGGCCAAACAACTCAGCGTCAAACCGAGCCGAGCACAGCCCAAAGTACAACGGCAAAGAGCGAAACCGCAACTGAAAAGGCGGAGCAAACAACCTGTGATGAATGCACAACCTACCCCTCCCGGCAGCAGGACAAAAGCTCAAATTCAGTTTTGAAAAAGATTTTCGGCAGCATTTATAATGTTTACCGCCGTTTGTTCGGCAGGGCATAATCAAAACAAAAAGGCGTATCTCGTGTGAGATACGCCTTAATTCTTTTTATTACTCTTTTCCGTTCCAGCAATATGTGCAAAGCTTGTTTTCGCCTATTCCAATTGATTCAATCATATCATCAAGGCGCTGATAGCGCAGGGAGGTGAATTTCAGCTCCTTGCAGATTTCATCCACCATCTGCTGGTATTTTTCGCTGTCAGGGTTTGCATATTCCTTAAGCGTTTCCTCGTCCGGATCTCCGCCCTCAAGCTTCTGAATTACTCTGCGTGTAATGAGATCCATATCAGAGGTTGAACGGGAAAAATTCAGGTATTTGCAGCTGTAAATAATCGGCGGGCAGGCGGGGCGGATATGCACCTCTCTTGCACCGCTGTTATAAAGAAATTCCGTCGTTTCCCCAAGCTGCGTGCCGCGAACAATTGAATCGTCAATCAAAAGCAGGCTCTTGTTTTCAATCAAATCGTGAATCGGAATCAGCTTCATTTTCGCAATCAGGTTTCGCTTTGTCTGGTGAGTCGGCATAAACGAACGCGGCCAGGTCGGCGTGTATTTAACAAACGGCCTTGTGAATGGAACTCCGCTCTCGTTTGAATAACCGATTGCGTGTGCAATGCCTGAATCGGGCACGCCGGCAACGATATCGGGCTTAACCTGCCCCGCATCTCTTTTTGCAAGGTCTCTGCCGCAGTTATATCTCATTGTTTCCACGCTGAGCCCTTCGTATGAGGAGGAAGGATAGCCGTAATAGGTCCATAAAAACGTGCAGATTTTCAAATCTTTTCCCGGGGCAATCAGGGTTTTAACCTCATCGGAAGTCATCACAACAACCTCTCCTGGGCCAAGCTCCTTGTAATCCTCATATCCCAGATTGAGATATGCAAAGCTTTCAAAGCTTGCGCAAAAGCCGTTTTCCTTTTTGCCAAGCACAATCGGCGTTCTGCCAAATTTATCCCTTGCGCAGTAAATGCCCCTCGGAGTTAAAATCATTATGCTGATGGAGCCGTCAACAATCTCCTGTGCATATCGGATGCCGTCAATGAAGTTTTCCTTCTGATTGATGATGGATGCCACAAGCTCCGTTTGGTTAATATCGCCGTTTTGCATTTCAAAGAAATGCGTGTTTGTTTTGATGATTTCGTCAACGATTTCATCGGCGTTGTTGATTTTGCCAACGGTTGTTATGGCGAAGGTGCCGTGGTGAGAGCGCACAAGAATCGGCTGCGCCTCAAAATCCGAAATGCATCCGATTCCCATATTGCCGTGCATTTCAACCGATTCCTTTGTGAATTTAGTTCTGAACGGAGCGTTTTCAATATTGTGAATTGCTTTATCAAAGCCGTTCTCGCTGTCATAAACCGCAAGCCCGGCTCTTCTTGTTCCGAGGTGGGAATGATAATCAACCCCGAAAAACAAATCGAAAACGCAGTCCTCCTTCGAGGCTGCCGCAAAAAATCCGCCCATAAGCTGTTCCTCCTTTGATTTTAATAAAAAAGCAAGAATACACAGTATTCCCGCTTGTTTCCTAAATATGATCTTTATATCTTTCAGCAGTTATAACGCCGTCTTTAACATTAAGCCTGCAAATGCGCGCATTTCTTGCGTCAAACGCACTTGTGCCATGCTCATTATGGTAATCTCTTGCATGGTAAATGGCATACCACTGCCCGTTTTCCTTAATCATTGAGTGATGGCCGGTGCCCTCCTCAAAATCATTTGCCGCCAAAACGGGGTGATATGTGTTTTCATCAGGGTATTTGCCAAAATTGATTTTGGTTAAATCCTTTTCATCCGTTTTTGCGCAGGCGTATCCCACGTAATAGGTGGGCTGCTCAAAACAATTGCCGGAATACATAAGATAATGCCAGCCGTTCTCCTCAAAATAGAAGGCGCCCTCAATCGTGTGCCAGTGCTGGCCTTTCTTATATCTGTCTCTCATGTAAATATCCTCATCAAGGGTTGGCTCAACAACCTTAACGGGATTGCCCTGAGGGGTGAAAGGGTCAAGCATTCGGTCTACAACAATGTATGTGCCGATTCTTTCGCCGTCAAATTTATTGGTTGAATAAAAAAGAAACAGCCCTGCTTCGTTTTTTACAATGTGAGAATCAATGGAAAAAGGGGGTAAAATCTGTTTCGCGCCTTCAAAGGGGCCAAGAGGGCTGTCAGCAACAGAAACAAACATAGCGCCTCTGTGTCCGCCTAAATCGGGCGTGTAGCCTTTGGTTTCCATAGAATTATACATATAGAATTTGCCGTCAAGCTCAATAACGCTCGGCGCCCAGTATTCGCGCAGATCGCCGTGAGAGAATACCTTGCCGTAATACTCCCAGCCTTCAAATAAACTGTCTGATTGATAGGCATAAACCCCATCATGCCCTGTGGTGTAGATATAAAACCTGCCGCCGCTTTTAAGAATAAACGGGTCTGCCTGGCCGATGTAGTTTTCCTTATCAATCTTTAACAAATGCATAGTTAAACCTCTGCGTGCTTTGGATTGAAATTATTATAACCTATAGCAGTTATAATTTCAATTGTAAATATATATAAAATATCAAAAATATAAAGCCCTTTTTTTGATAAAGAAAGCGGGCAATGCCAGCTTTAATTTAAAAGCTTATCAGCTCATTATAAATTTTGATTGCATAGCTGTCCGTCATACCGCTGATATAGTCAATAATGGCTTGAATATACAGCTTTTCATTGTCAAGAGCGCCGTAGATTTTTTCATTGAGATATTTCTGCGCGTCAGCCTTTAATTCAACAGGCAGAATTTCGGGTGAAACATATTTTTTGAGCCAGCTTGAAAAATCAGAAAACAGCATCGGATAATCCTTTTCCTTTGCCTTCAGAGAGGTGAAAAGAGCATTTTTGTCATAAGCCTCAAGCAGAGTGTCAAAAATGGAATTGATAACAAGGCTTGCATATTTTTCAAAATGCTTCAGGCGCGGATTATCATAAATGCGCTCATAATTAAAGCGCTTGATTTCGTTAAGATAACCTGCATATTCCTCGCTGAGGCGGATGCCCTCCTCGGGGCTTGAATGCTTGCAGATATCACTAACAAGCTGATTGATGATAACTGTTGTGTTAACCGCGTCTGATTTAAAGCGCCCTGCAAAATCCTCCAGCGTTTTATAATCGCTTTCATCAAGCAAATGAAGCCTTTTTGCATCCTCAATATCCCTGCCGACGTAAGCGATTTTATCCGCCAGCTTAACAACGCAGCCCTCCCAGGTGCAAGCCTCATATTCGCCGGGGGTGGTGAAATCGTCAAGATTTATGTAATCAGCTCTCGGAAACAGGCGGTTTTTGTTAACCTCGCCGCAGTGGGAAATAATGCCGTCCCTCACAGCATAGGTTAAATCAAGATTGCGGAAATTCATCTGCTCATCCTCAAGCAGCTCGATTTTGTCAACAAAGCGGAGCCCGTTTTGCTCATGCCAAAAGCTTTTGCCAAGATGCTTTTGAGAAAGCTCTCTAATCATAATTTCGCATTTGTGGCCAAAGGGCGCGTGCCCCAGATCATGGCCGATTGCGATTGCCTTGGTCAGCTCCGTGTTAAGCCCAAGCGCGCCTGCAATGGTGCTGCTCACTGATTCAACATGGGCAACGTGCTCCATTCGGGTGCAGATATGGTCGTTTTCAATATTATAGAAAACCTGAGTTTTGTGCTTAAGGCGCCTGTATGCAAGGCAGTGAAGAATTCGGGTGTAATCGCGCGCAAATTCATTTCGAACATCGTCGCTTCTGCCGTAAAGCTCTGTCTGCCTAGATGTTAAAACTGCCCAGTTATCATTGGTTTTATCAGCCTTTACTGCTTCAAATTTTTTCATAATGCTAACTCCGTAAGCTTAATTGATATCATATATAATCATCCCGCCCTTTTGCGAAAAGCCCGTGTTCCAAAGTGCGGAAAAATCAATCCATTCGGGCGTACTGTATGTCAGCGCTCTCACCATTTTGCCGTCGCCGTAATCGGCGTATCCCGTAAGCAAAAACCAATGCCATTCATATTCCTTGAGCCGCTTGTCCTTGTTAATCAGGTTGAGAAAGGGAACGGGAATCCCCCTGTCAATCTGCCGCTTTATTGCCTCAAAGGCAGTGCTTTCACTTTCATCACCGTTTATTGCCGAAACGGAAATACGGTTTTCGTTTCTGTCTCTTAAAAATGCGCGAAAGCCGTCAACAAAAATCCGTGTTTTGTTAATGCCGCTCATTCTCGGGTGAAGATAAGGCTTCATTACAGAGGTGAATTTAACGTAATCCTGTTTTTCAAGCGGCGTTTTTTCAAAGGGGTAAAGCGCCGTGCCGAAGTTCAGGTCAAAATAAATGCTGCAGTCACAGGCGCAAACTGCCGCGCAGCCGCCAAGGCGCATAAAGGGGTCAGTCAGCCAGTCCCGATTTCCTCCCTCGGAAACGCCGATATGAAACATTTTGATTTCTTTTCTCATTCTTTATTCTCTTTTGGAAGCTGTTTAATAAATGCAATCAGAAACGGAAGCGCAGTTATTGCTGAAAGAACATAGCCGATTGGCTGCGCAATCTCAATTCCCGTCAACCCGAAAAGCCTTGGCAGAATAAGCACAAGCGGAATGAAATAAAGTCCGTTCTGCGTGCAGGAAAGGAAGAAAGCCCTGCCGATTTTGCCGATTGCCTGGAAGGTCATATTTGCAATCATAACCGTTGCAAGCGAAACGATTGCAATGCAGAATATCCTCAGCGCAATGCTGCCGATTTCAACAACCTCTGCTTCATTTCTGAAAAGGGAAATAATCCGCGGTGCAAGCGCAAAGCTAATCGCGCCAAGGCCGGCGATAACAACGGAGCCGAACGCCCAGGTAAATTTGATTGCGGAGCGCACACGCCCGTATTTCTTTGCCCCGTAGTTAAAGGAGCAAACCGGCTGAAAGCCCTGGCCGATACCTATGCAGATGCTGAACATCAGCATGCCAACCTTTGAAACAATGCTCATTGCCGCGATGCAGACATCGCCGTAAATGCCAGCCTGCAGATTAAGCGCCATTGTTGAAATGCTTCCAAGCCCCTGCCTTGCAAGGCTCGGAAGCCCCGTTCCGATAATATCGCCGATGATGGCGGGGCTGAAGCTGAAATATTTAAAGCTGATTCTGCTTTGCGGTTTTTTTCTCAAAAACATAGTTAGCAGAATAAGCATGCTGATATATTGCGAAATCATTGTTGCAATTCCGGCGCCGTCAATGCCCATATTAAGGCCGAAAATGAAAATCGGGTCCAACACCATATTAAGCACTCCGCCCGTGGTCAGCCCAATCATTGCAAGCGAGGCCATGCCCTCATATCGCAGAATGTTGTTCATAACGCAGCTGGTTGTCATCGCCGGGCCGGCAAGCAGAATGTATTTTCCGTATGCGCAGGAATAGGGCAAAATTGTTTCGGTGCTTCCGAGAATATGCATAAGCGGCTCAAGAAAGCACAGGCCGATAATCATAATGATTATTCCGCAAAGCAATGCGCAGAAAAAACCTGTTGAGCAGTATTTGCGCGCGCTTTCAGCATTTTTTGCGCCTAGAAATCTGCTGATGCAGCTGCCTGAGCCGTGCCCGAACATAAAGCCGAAGGCCTGCAGAATTGCCATCAGGCCAAAAACAATTCCCGCAGCGCCGCTTGCCGAAACACTGATTTTTGAAACGAAATATGTGTCTGTAACGTTATAAATGGTTGTTATCAGCATGCTGATAACGGTTGGCAAGGAAAGGGAGATTATTAACTTTTTAACAGGTGTTTCGGTCATCTTTCTGAATTGAGCCGCCGCCTGTGCCTCGCTTTTGTTTTGCATTATAATGCCTCTTGTTCAAATATATAAAAATATTATAAACTATATTTTCCTTTTTTTCAATTGCCACTCGTGTATTTTTCATTTTGTAGATTAAATATAAAGGCATATTTGCTGTCTTAATCTGCCTGATTATAATTTCCTGTTGAAAAATATCGCAATATAGAGTAAAATGATAATAGCATAATATATTCATATGGAGAAAACTATGAATAACAAACATTCAAGGCTTAATGGCCTGTTAAAACAGCTTATAATCGTGGTTGCAGATTTGGTGCTGTTTTTTATTGCAAACTGTAGCATTGTCTTTTTCACAATGGGTGGAAAAATTAATAACACCCCGTTTGACAGCGTTATCTTCAGCTATGTTCATTTGTTTATAACAAGCGTGCTGATGATTGGCATTAACGCCGGCTTTTTGCTTTATCGAAGCATCTGGACCTTTGCAAGCATTGATGAAATTGTCAGAAATCTGCTTGCAGCAGGCGTGAACACTATTATGCTTTTCTGCGTGGACAGGCTGCTGTTTCTGAAAATAATGAATGTCAGTGAAGAGGCAACATTGCGCTTTTATGCCTATTTGCTTTTCTTCATGATTGAGTTTTTTGCGCTCTGCATTCCAAGGCTCGGCATACGCGCATATAAAAGATTTTTCGGCTGGCCGTTTGTAACCACCTCAAAAAGGCAAAAGAGGGTTATGATCGTTGGCGCAGGTTTTATGGGCAATTTCTTTATTAATGAGCTCACCTCAAATAATTTCAAGGATGGCAGGCCGATTGTTGCGGTTGATGATAATCCCGCAAAGCTCAACAAGCGCCTTAACGGCGTTCGCATCAGGGGCACCTGTGAGGATATACCCGTGCTTGCGGAAAAATTCAATATTGATACTATAATGATTTGCGTGCCTTCCGCTTCAAAGGCGCGCCGGCGTGAGATTATTAATCTTGCAACGGAAACTAAATGCGAGGTTAAGATTTCACCCTCGGTTGATGAATTCCTTGAGGATGGCGGCAAGGCTCATCCTATCAGGAATATTGAGATTTCAGACCTTTTGGCAAGGCCTGAAGTCAGCCTTGATAAAAGGGTGTGCCGTTATCTCATCGGCAAAACCGTGCTTGTAACAGGCGGCGGCGGTTCAATCGGTTCAGAGCTTTGCATCCAGGTTGCAAGATACAACCCCGAAAAAATTATTATCTTTGATATTTACGAAAACTGTGCATTTGAGCTTCAAAACGAGCTGATTAAAAAATACGGCGATTCGGTTGATATTTTCGTCAGAATAGGCTCTGTCAGGGATATGGACAGGCTTCGCAGCGTTTTTGAGGAATTCAGGCCGGAGGTTGTGTTCCATGCTGCGGCGCATAAGCATGTTCCTCTTATGGAGGACAGCCCTTGCGAAGCAGTTAAGAATAATGTTTTCGGCACATATAACGTTGCCCTCATCTGCCGCGAATTCGGCGTTGAAAAGATGGTTACTCTTTCAACTGATAAGGCGGTTAACCCAACTAATGTTATGGGCTGCACAAAGAGAATAACGGAAATCATCATTCAGTATATGAATTCAATCAGCCTTAACACGGTTTTCACTGCGGTGCGCTTTGGCAATGTTCTCGGCTCGCACGGCTCCGTTATCCCGATTTTCAAAAAGCAGATTGAGGAGGGCGGCCCGATAACCTTAACCCATCCGGATATTGAAAGATTCTTTATGACGATTCCGGAGGCTGCGCAGCTTGTTTGCCAGGCAGGCGGGCTTGCAAAGGGCGGCGAAATTTTCGTGCTTGATATGGGCAAGCCGGTGAAGATATTGGACCTGGCGGAAAGCATGATTCGCCTTTCCGGCCTGGTGCCCTACCAGGATNNTTTCGTGCTTGATATGGGCAAGCCTGTTAAGATTATGGATCTTGCCGTTAATATGATTCATCTTGCAGGCTTTGAGATTGATGATATCGGCATTGAAATCACAGGGCTTCGCCCGGGTGAAAAGCTATTTGAGGAGCTTGCTATGGAAAGCGAGCTTGAAAGCAGGCAAACCACGGAGCTTCAGAAGATTTATGTTAATCAGCCGATGGAGATTAATCCCATCGAGTTTAAGGAAATGCTCACAGATCTTGAGAAAGCAACAAATGAAAATGTCCGCGATGTTCTCAAAAAACATATCCCGAATTATAAACCGTCAGAAGCATAATAAAAATTTTATTTAACACTTGACAATTATTTATTTTATGGTAAAATAAGTAAGCGTTCGGGAGCATAGCTCAGCTGGG
>DCTO01000087.1:0-2356 GCA_002329285.1 Ruminococcaceae bacterium UBA1438 | reverse complement strand
TCGAAACGAGGTTCCAAATTTCAAAGCCGGAGGCTGTAGAAATTTGGGAGAACAGTCCGGTGGACTGTTCGATAACAAGAAGAGAGCCCTGTGTTTTTCCTGCATTATTATATCCGGAAGAGCTGTCTTCAGACATCTGTCTTTTCTTTTTTTGAGCAGGGCTCGAAACGAGGTTCCAAATTTCAAGGCCTTATATTAATTTATTTGAGGTGTGGTTATGACTTGCAATGATATTAACATTCGTGATCCCTTTGTGCTGCGAGAGGGCGAAACTTATTATCTTTACGGCACCCGAGCTGAAAGCTTCGGCCATGAGGTTGGCGGCTTTGATGTTTACACCTCTCATGATCTTATTAATTGGAGCGAGCCGGCCGCCTGCTTTGATTCCGCCTCTTTCGGATTAAACTGCGGCGTTAACTGGGCGCCGGAGGTGCATAAATATCGCGGCGAGTATTATATGTTTGCCACCTTCACGCAGGAGAACGGCCTGCGCGGCACCTATGTCCTTAAAAGCGAAAGTCCTCTAGGCGAATTTAGGCCGCACAGCAGCGGCGCGGTTACTCCGCCCGAATGGGAATGCTTGGACGGCACGCTTTATCTTGATGAGGAGGGAACGCCTTATCTGATTTTCTGCCATGAGCACACGCAGATTATTGACGGCTCCGTCTGCTTTTTGCAGTTGAGTGATGATTTATCCAAAGCAACCGGCGCTCCGGTAACGCTCTTTCACGGTTCAGATCCCGTATGGGCGGATGAAAAGGTTGCCGAAAAGCATTTCATCACGGACGGTCCGTTTATGTATAAAACAAAGGGCGGCGAGCTCTTGATGCTTTGGTCAACCTTCATCAAGGGTAATTATGCCCAGTGCCTTGTTCGCTTTGAAAACGGCAGGCTTTGCACCGAGTTTGAGCATTTACCTCCGCTTATCGCGGATGACGGCGGGCACGGAATGCTTTTTGAGGCTGACGGCAGATTGTTGCTTTCCCTGCATACGCCGAATAAAAGCGGACTTGAGCATCCTTCATTTATTGAGCTTGAGGATGTTGGCGGCACAATCAGGCTTTATTAAATATTTCGTATTGACATTTTTGTGCAGATGTATATATAATTAGTTGAAAAACTTTTTAGGAGAAAAAGCGATGCCAAATCTTAATGGTTATATTAAAAAGTTCGGCGGCATTACCTTTAAGGAAAAACCGTTCACTGATGCGGATAATGTTGCGCTCTGTTACGTATATTATATGCCTTTTGAGCAGGTGGTTTCATCAAGCTTTGATGATGAGCCCGTGCCTTATGATGAGGCGGCAAACGCTCTCTTTAAGGCGAGGGGCAGCAAGCATAAGCCCGTTGGCCTTATTCTGATGAAAAACATCAGCGTTCAGATGATGGCAATGAGCAGGCAAAAGCGCTTTGCAGAAATGAAAATCGTTGCCTGCACGAATAATTTCGGCAAGGAGCCTGCCGTGCAGTTCAATGCAGCAACCTTCCTGCTTCCGAGCGGAGAGGTGGTTGTTGTTTTCCGCGGCACGGATGACACTCTTGCGGGCTGGAAGGAGGATTTTGATATCCTTCTGGAGGACAGCATTCCATCCCATGAGCTTGCAACGCAGTATCTTGAGGAGGTTGCAGATAAGTTTGACGGCGATATCATAATCTGCGGCCATTCAAAGGGCGGTTATGTTGCGCAGTACGGCGCGCTCAATGCCTCTGAAAAGGTGAGAAACAGGATTAAATATCTTTATAATAACGACGGTCCGGGCTTTTCCGATTATGATTATCTTGATTCACAGGCTTATCAGCAGCTTCTGCCGAAATACAGGCATTTCATTCCTCAGTCCTCGTTTATCGGGATGATGCTTTCACATGATGATGATTACACGGTTATCAAAAGCAACCGCCAGATGGGAATGATGGAGCATGATTTATCAAGCTGGCAGTTTGTTGATGGCGAGCTTAAAACCGTTAAGGATATCACCAATGTCGGCAAGGTAACTGATCTTGTTTTCCATGATGTGGTAAGCAATCTTAACAGCAAGCAAAGCAAAGCCTTCGGAAAGGCAATCGGCGCAATTCTTGATGGCGTTGATCAGAAGGGACTTATGGAGGTTGCCAAAAATCTGCCCGAATCAATCAAGGGCGGCAAGGCGGCTTATGATGCGCTTGATGATGAAACCAAAAACACGCTCAAGGAAATTTCACAGGGCGTTAAGAAATCCGTGCGCAGTTCGGTTAAAACCGTTATGGCGGGCAATTACACCACAGTGCGCGAGCGCCTTGAATCGGAAACCGAAGAGAAAACAGAAGAATAGAAAAACAAAAGGCTTGGGGTTCATGCACAAGTCCGTAAAAAATGGAC
>DCTO01000061.1 GCA_002329285.1 Ruminococcaceae bacterium UBA1438 | reverse complement strand
TCCAGTCCTGTAATTTAAGTAAATGCTTCATTTTTCAATTGCCTCCTTTAGAATTTCAAGTCCCTTGTCAAGCTCCTCATAGCTGATGTTAAGCGCAGGAAGAAGCCTAACCTTTGTTTTTGCCGTTAAAACCAGCAGCCCGTTTGCAAGGCATTCCTTTGCAATTTCTCCGGCAGGTTTTTCTGTTTCTATCCCAAGCATAAGCCCCATTCCGCTTATGCTTTTAACTCCACTTGCTGCGGATAGTTTTTTCTTTATGTATTCGCTTTTTTTGCAAACCTCGGCAAGAAAAGCATCGTCAATTCGGTTAACAATGCTGATGGCGCCTGCTGCCGCAATCGGATTTCCGCCAAAGGTGCTGCCGTGTGAGCTTGGGGTAACAATATCCCCGAATTTTTCATTGAAAAGCACTGCGCCTATTGGCAGTCCGCCGCCAAGCCCTTTTGCCGTTGTCACTATATCGGGTTTGATGCCGAAATTCTCGTATGCAAAATATCTGCCAGTTCTGCCGTTTCCTGTCTGCACCTCGTCGCAGATTATAACAAGATCGTTTTTCTTTGCAAGATTAGCGATTGCTAAAATAAAATCGGGGGTGAGATTAAGCACGCCGTNNCCTGAACGCATTCAAACATAATTGCGCAGGTGTTTTCATCAATCATTTCGGAAAGCTGCTCGCAGTTGTTTGCCTCGCAGTATTTGAAGCCGCCCACAAACGGCCCGAAATCCTTGTGAAAAACCTCCTGACCGGTTGCGGAAAGGGTTGCAATCGTTCTCCCGTGAAAGGAATTAACAAGCGTAATTATCGTGCTTCTCTCATCGTTATATTTCTGATGGCTGTATTTTCTTGCAAATTTGATTGCGCCCTCGTTTGCCTCCGCGCCGCTGTTTGCAAAAAAAACCTTTGCCATCCCCGTTTTTTCGCAAAGAAGCCTTGCAAGCTCTGCGCAAGGCGCGGTGTAATAAAGGTTTGATGTGTGCTGAAGCTTATCAAGCTGTGCAGTCACTGCCGCTTTCCATTCGTCATCTCCGATACCGAAGGCCGTAACGCCGATTCCGGAGCCGAAATCGATGTATTCCTTTCCGTCCTCATCAATAAGCGTTGAGCCCTTTCCGCTTGCAAGCGCAACGTCAAAACGTGAATAGGTGTTTGATATATATTTTTTGTCCTTTTCTTTAGTGTTCATAGCAAATCCTTATTATAATGTACTTGAAATTCGGAACATTGTGCCCATACCTTCATCTGTCAGAAGCTCCATAAGAATGGAGTGGGGAACTCTGCCGTCAATAATAAATGCCTTTTTAACGCCCTCGCGCAGCGCCTGGGTCATTGAATCCATTTTCGGAATCATTCCGCCGCTGATAACGCCCTCGCTGATAAGCGCAGGAACGTCGGAAATATAAACCCTGTGAATCAGCGTTTCGGGGTCATCCTTATCCCGAAGAAGGCCAACCACGTCCGTCATCGAAATAAGCGCCTCCGCCTTCAGTGCTCCGGCAACGGCGGCGGCAACGGTGTCCGCATTAATGTTAAAGCAGTTGCTGTCTGCGTCAAATCCGATTGTTGAGATAACGGGAATATAGCCATTTGCCAGCACCTCCTCAACAACCTCCATATTCATATTGACAATTTCGCCAACAAAGCCGTGTTTTTCGTCAAGCGGCTTGCATTCAATCATTTTGCCATCCATTCCGGAAAGTCCGATTGCATGCCCGCCCAGATTGCCAATCTGGCACACAAGATCCTTGTTAACCTTTCCCGCCAGCACCATCTGAACAACGTTTGCGGTTTCCTTTGTTGTAACGCGAAGCCCGTCAACAAATTCGCTTTCAACCTGCATTGCTTCAAGCGTTTTGTTAATTTCGGGGCCGCCGCCGTGAACAAGCACAACCTTGATGCCAACCGTTGAAAGCAGCACCAAATCTCGCATAACGGCCTCCTTGAGCTCCTCGTTAATCATCGCGTTTCCGCCGTATTTAACAACGATCGTTTTGCTCCTGTAAAGCTGAATATATGGCAGCGCCTTTGCCAGCACGTCCGCCTTCATAGCATTTGTAATATCCATAGTTTACTCCGTTTAATTATTATTAAGTCCAAAACCGTAGGGGCGTATATCATCCGCTCCGCATATTTTTTCAGCCTGCGGCTTTAAAATTCGGAAACTCGGTTGCGATTTAACGCAAGCGTTTTTGTTACCTGTAAATTATCAGGTGCGATAGTCTCCGTTAATCTTAACGTAATCATATGTTAAATCGCAACCCCAAGCCATTGCAGAAGCACTGCCTTCGTTGAGATTAACATAAACCATTATTTCATCGCTTTTCAGTATTTCAGCAGCCTTTTCCTCGGAAAATTCAACTCCTGCGCCGTTTCTGCAAACGGCAATCCTGCCGAATTCCGATGCCAAATCAACGTCAACCCTGTTGATGTCAAATTCCGCATCGGCATATCCGATTGCGCAAAGCACGCGTCCCCAGTTTGCATCCTCGCCGAAAATTGCGCATTTGAACAGAGTGGAGCCGATAACGCTCTTTGCAATAATTATTGCCTTTTCCTTTGTTTCACATCCGCTGCATTCGCATTCAATCAGCTTAGATGCGCCCTCGCCGTCCTTTGCAAGCATTCTGGTCAGGTTCATCATAACCTCATAAAGCGCCTTCATAAAGGTGTCAAATGCATCATCGTCTGTATTGATTTCAGAATTGCCGGCCAAGCCGTTTGCCATCAGGCAAACCATATCGTTTGTTGATGTATCGCCGTCAATTGAAAGGCAGTTATAGGTTACCTTAACGATTTCATCAAGTGCCTTTTGCAGCATCGGCTGTGTGATTGCAGCGTCAGTTGTGATGAAATTCAGAGTTGTCGCCATGTTCGGGTGAATCATGCCGCTGCCCTTTGCCATGCCGCCGATTTTGCATTTAATGCCGCCTATTTCAAATTCGCAGGCGTATTCCTTTTTAATTGTGTCCGTCGTCATAATGGCGGTTGCGGCTTCCTCATTGCCGGTGTATGAAAGCCTTGATGCAAGCTCATCAATCTTGCTCTCAATCGGCTCAATAGGCAAAATTTGCCCGATAACGCCGGTTGACGCAACAATAACCTCCTGCGGCTCAATGCCAAGCGCGCCTGCTGCAAGGGCGCACATTTTTTTCGCCTTTTCCTCGCCGTCTGCATTGCAGGTGTTAGCATTTTTTGAATTAACAATAACCGCCTTTGAAATCCCTCCGGTTTTATCAAGGTTTTTCTTTGTAACGATTATCGGAGCTCCCTTAACCTTGTTAGTTGTGTAAACACAGGCGGTGGAGCAGGGGGTGTCGGATAATATCAGCCCCAAATCGTTTTTGTGCTTTGCGCTGATGTCTGCGCTCTTTTTTATGCCGCAGTAAATTCCTGCTGCCTTAAAGCCCTTTGCGGCGCAAACGCCGCCGTTAATATAGCTCATATGTTATTCTCCTAAAACAAGTGATTTCGTTTCTTCAACTCCGCAGGCAAGGTTAAAGCACTGAATTGCCGCGCCGCTTGCGCCCTTGCCCAGATTATCAAATCTTGAGGTTATAACGATTCTTTCATCGTTTCCGTTAATCTGGATTTCCAAATCGTCCCTGCCGTCAAAATTATTTGCGCCAAGCATATTCTGCTCAAAATCAGCCTCACGGATTTTGATAAGCGGCTTGCCCTCGTAATGGGCTTTGAAAACCTCTCGCAAATCCTCAATGCCGAATTTTTTGTTCATCATATCGGTGAAAAGGGGAATGCTCACAACCATGCCGCATTTGTAATCGCAAATCATCGGTGAGAAAACCGGCGCTCTCTTAATGCCCGTGATTGCCTGCATTTCCTTCAGATGCTTGTGCTGCAGGGAAAGGCCGTAGATCCGGGGCGCCAACAGCGCGGTCCGCCTGGGCTGGGTCTCATAGTCGGCAATCATCTTTTTGCCGCCGCCCGAATAGCCGGTGAGGCTGTAGCAGTTCAGATGCGCAGTCCTGGGCAACAGCCCCTTTTCCACCAGCGGCGCCACCGGGGCGATGAATCCGGTGGCATGGCAGCCCGGCACCGCCACCCGGGTGGCGGTGGGCAGCTTTTGCCGCGTGGCACCCAGTTCCGGCAGGCCGTAGAGCCAGCCGGGATCGGTGCGGTGGGCGGTGGAGGTGTCCAGCACACGGACGTCGGGCCGCAGCAGCGGCACCACCTCCCGGGCGGCGTCGTCCGGCAGGCAGAGGAAAGAGAGGTCGCTGGCGTTGATGACGGCGGCCCGGGCATGGACATCCTTGCGGTCCGCCTCCGAGATGGTCAGGATTTCAAATTCCGGCCGCACGGCCAGCCGGTCGGCGATGCGCAGCCCGGTGGTGCCGGCGGAGCCGTCCACAAAAAT
>DCTO01000079.1 GCA_002329285.1 Ruminococcaceae bacterium UBA1438 | reverse complement strand
GCCGGAAACAGCGCAAGCCTTTTCAAAGAAATAAATCATATAGCCAAGATTAGCAGCAGCAATATTATCACTTTCAAGGATGAAATTAGCAACGCCGCCCTCTGTGTGAGCAAGCAATGTTCCCTGCCTTGCCTTTTCGTTAATAAGGCTGAGGGTTTTGCCGGCAAGGAAATTAAGGCCGTCAATATTGCCCTCCTGTTCAGTTACAGTGAAATCATCAAGCGGATTGTTGAATTTAATGCAGGTTTCAAACATAAGCTCGGAGCCGCTTTCCTGAATAAACTGTCCAACAGAATGCAAATCCGTTGAAAATACGCAGGAAACGGGATATAAACCCTTGCCGTCTTTACCTTCGCTTTCAGCAAAAAGCTGCTTGAGCCATTCGTTAAACATAGTCATGCACGGCTCATATGAAATAAAGCATTCAAGCTTCTTGCCCTTATTATAAAGAATGTTTCTGATTGCGGCATATTTAAGACAGTCGTTCTCATCAAGGCTCTCGCTCATAAGAGAATCCTGAGCGCTTTTAGCGCCTCTCATAAGCTCATCAATATCAATTCCGGCTACGGCAATCGGAAGCAAGCCAACAGCGGTTAAAACAGAATATCTGCCGCCGACATTATCCGGAACAACAAAGGTTTCATAACCCTCCTCATCAGCAAGTGATTTGAGCGTTTCCTTAGCCTTATCAGTAGTTGCAAAAATACGTTTTGCAGCATTTTCCTTTGAGTATTTGCTGTTAATGAGATCACGGAAAACTCTGAACGCAATTGCAGGTTCGGTTGTTGTGCCGCTCTTTGAAATAACATTAACACAGATATCCTTGCCCTCACAGATTGAAAGAAGCTCTGTGAGCATAGATGGGCTGATGGTGTTGCCGATGAAATAAATCTGCGGAGTATCCTTAGCTAAAGCGTTATAATTGCTTGATTTAAGAGCTTCAATAACTGCTCTTGCACCGAGATAAGAGCCGCCGATTCCGATTACGATCAAAATGTCACAGTTTTCCTTGATATATTCAGCAGCTTTTTTGATTCTTGAAAACTCCTCTTTATCATAATCAGTCGGAAGAGTTAACCAGCCAAGAAAATCATTGCCCTCGCCTGTTCCGTTATGAAGAGTTTTCATCGCTTCAACAGCCTTTGGGGCAATAGCCTCAATTTCCTTTTCGGAAACAAATGGCTCTGCATATTTATTAATCAATTTTAGTTTTTCCATATATAAACCTCTTTTCAACAGAAAAATATTCAAATATTAATTTGATATATTTTACATCAAAAATACAATTTAATCAACCATTATTTATATATTATTTAGCAATTCTTTAAAAATATAGCTGAATTTAATCTTCTGAATTTCTTTTCCTGCATAAAGCCGGATCGTTTTCAGCTCGTTATTATCTGAAATAAATTTTATCTCCCCCAGTTTATCATTAATATTTACCGGAGCGTTAAGGTTATCAGTAACAGAATAACTGTATTCAATCTCTCCGCTGCCCTTTTTAATCAGAATTTTATCAAACAGATCATATGAAGGTTTTATGCTTTTTTCAACGCCGTTTATTATCTTCACATCGGTAATGGCTGAATCATCAATATCCGGCACAAAAAGCTCATAGTTAGCAAGGCCGTAATCAAGCAGATTTGTTGCAGTCAGAAATCTGTTTTCACTTGTTTCCGAGCCCAGAACAACGGCAATTAAATTCATATCCTCCCTTTTTGCGGTTGCACAGACACAAAAGCCAGCTTTTGAGGTTGTGCCTGTTTTAAGACCGGTTATTCCGTTATAACTATTAACCAACTTATTAGTGTTATTAAGCTCTGTTTCACCGTTTCGAAGATAATCAAGCCAAATAGTTGTGTAATTATAAATTAAGTCATATTTAAGCACCTCACGTGCAATTACGGCAAGATCATAAGCGCAGGAATAATGATTTGTTGCTGTGTCATCAAGGCCTGTGCAGTTTTCAAAATTAGTGTTTTCAAGGCCGAGATCCTTGGCTTTTCTGTTCATATCCTCGATGAATGACGGAAGCGATCCGGAAATGAACTCACCAAGCGCCGCGCAAGCATCATTTGCAGATGCAACAACAACTGCTTTGAGAAGCTCATCAACAGTCATTTCCTCGCCGACCTCAAGCCATATCTGCGAACCGCCCATTGCAACAGCATTCTGGCTTGCCGAAACCTTGTCATCAAGTGATATCTTACCATCGCTTATAGCCTCAAGAACAAGAAGAATACTCATAATCTTTGTAACAGAAGCCGGTGATAAATGCTCATATGCGTTATTCTCATATATAATATCGCCCGTATCGGCACACATTAGAATTGATGATTTTGAATAATCAAAATCATCTCGTGTGTTCTCTTCGTCAGCATTTACATAAAGCGGAACCGAAATCGCCATAACTATTGAAATAATTAAAGATAAAACTTTTTTCATAAAATCACCCTTTAATTGATATTAAAATCCGGTTGTATTAATAACTTTAATTTGATATAATATATCTCAAATTTAGGAGAAATGATATGAAAGCTGCAATTTACACCCTTGGCTGCAAGGTTAATCAGACAGAAAGTGAATATATGGCAGAGCTGCTTGAAAAAGCAGGCTTTGAAATAGTCAGCCCATCTGATGAGGCAGATTATTATATTGTTAATTCCTGCACCGTTACTGCAACTGCTGATCAAAAAACAAGGCAAAACATCAGGAAATTCAAAAGAAAGCATCCAGATTCAGTTGTTATTCTTACAGGCTGTATGCCTCAAGCTTTTCCGAAAGAGGCCGAAGCTCTGAAAGAGGCGGATATTGTGCTTGGAAACAGGAATGATAATGACATTCTTTCGCTGATTAATGAGCATAGCATAAGCAAAAACCGCATTTTCTCCGTTTCAGAACATAAAACGGGAGATAATTTTGCGCCATGCAGCATATCAAAATTCAGTGAAAGAGTCAGAGCCTTTGTTAAGATTGAAGACGGGTGTGACCGATTTTGCTCATATTGCATAATTCCGGAAAGCAGAGGAAGAGTTCGCTCTAAACAGCCTTTCGAGCTAAAAAAAGAAATCGAAACGCTTGCGTCAAACGGAATAAAAGAAATCGTTTTGGTTGGAATTAATCTCTCTGCTTACGGAAAAGGCGAATCATTTAACATTATTGATGCAGTTAAAATCTGCAATGAAAATTCAGGTATATTGAGAGTCCGCCTCGGGAGTCTTGAGCCCGATCATATCACTGATGAAGTTATTTCAGGCCTTGCTGAATGCGAAAAATTCTGCCCTCAATTTCATATTTCTCTTCAAAGCGGATGTGATAAAACCCTCAAAAATATGAGACGTCATTACACTGCCAAGGAATATGCAGAACTTTGCGAAAAGCTGAGAAATACCTTTAAAAAAGCAACAATTACAACTGACGTTATGGTCGGATTTAACGATGAAACCATTGCAGACTTTGAGGAAAGCTTGGAATTCGTTAAGTCAATCGGCTTTGAAAAAGTGCACACCTTCCCCTATTCCGAAAGGAAAGGCACTGCTGCTTCCAAAATCGGAGACAATGTTTCGAAAAAGGAAAAGGAAAGGCGTGCAGAAGTTATGATCAATGAAACCGATAAGATCCGAGCTGAATATATGAAAAGCCTTATCGGCACAAACGCCGCTGTTCTTTTTGAAAATAAATTCAAAGATAACATTTATCAGGGATACACTGCCGGTTATATACCTGTTCGTGTTAAAGCTGAAGAGGATATTATCGGAAAGGAAATTATTGTTTCAATTGATGCTGTTGACAAAGAATACTGCATATCTAATTCAGTGCTTTAACACTGTCAACCTCATTAACGACGGCTTCATTTTCAGTATCCAGGAGATAGCTTAAAGAGTATATGTAATAACCATTAATGTTATTAATTTGAGAAATATAAGTTATTTGCCTTGAAATAATATTATTATTCTCAACAAATTCATTTCTTGCATAATCCTGATCTATTGAAGCGTATTCGTCAACACACCCTGCCTTGTATAAAGGCAGACCGATATATAAATCAACAGCCGTTGCGCGTTCACTCCATTCCTTAGCCGTACGTGTAAACGGCTGCGTTTCATTATAAAAGCCGAAATAAATCTGAGGGCAGATATAATCACAATATCCTACCTCTGAAGCCCATTTCTCAACATCAGCATAAAGAGTTCCGTAATCTGTTGAAATCTTAGATTGTGGGCTTATTCCAAAACGAAGCTCAGGGTCAATTTCTTTTATCGCCGAATAAACTGATTTTATCATTTCTGATACTTTTTCTCTCCTCCAGTCATCAAGAGGCAGAGGGCTATCAGCGTTATCAATATATTCCTTATATTCTGCTTCATCAATATCAGCATCAGTTGTCGGATAAAAATAATCATCAAAATGTATTCCGTCAATATCATAATTGAGCGCCAGCTCACAAACACCATTAACAATTAAATCAGCAACCTCACTGCCGGCAGGATTAAAGTATATTTTATCAGATATATATACATTTGAGGCTTTATCATCGGAATAATACCATTCTTTTGCAATATTACCGTCTGCAAGAGCATCAATATCATCGCTCTGACTAACTCTGTAAGGATTAAGCCATGCCTCAACGGAAATGTTTGCAGAATGCGCTTCTTCAATTATTATCTGCAACGGGTCGTATTTCAGCTCACTGCCCTGCTTTCCGAAGCAATACTCTGAAGTCGGGAAAAGCGCGGATTTATAAAAAGCATCTGCGCACGGATGCACCTGAACGGTTAATGTGTTAATTCCTATTTTTCCGACGGTTTTAACAATGCCCGAGATATCTTCTCTGAAATCTGCTTCCGTTGCATTTTCAGTTGTGTATTTTTCAAGTTCAAAATAATTAATCCAGACCGATTTAACGTAATCCTGTTTAACGTTTTCTATTTCAGGAACCTTATTTGCCGCTGCACAACTGCAAAACAAAACCGAAAGCATTAATAACAACAAAAATATTCTTTTCATACTTGACACTTTCCTTTAAATTGATAAAATATATTTAGGTGATGATTATGGAATACAAGCTTGGAAATTCATTAAAAACCAAGAGCATTGGAAACACGGTTAATATCTCCTGCCCGGAATGCGGCAAAAGCTCAAGCTTTGGAGTTTTCACAAATGCTGACACAAGGCTCAGTGCGCGCTTCCCTCTTTTCACACATGAGGATGTTTATTTTCTTGTGTGCCCATGCTGTGCATCTGTTTTCACTGTTGATGAAAGAAGCGGAAAGGAATTCAAAAAGGGCGAGCCGCTTTCAATCGGCAGTTATGATTTAAAGAAGCTTAAAGAGTTTAAATAATGATAAATTTTAAGAGGAGCAAATGCTCCTCTTTTGTTTTATAAAATTATGCAGATTAAGCCACTGCAGCCTTCATTTATAACTCTTTCAATTGTCTCTCTGAATTTATCCCTTGCGTCCGTTGGCATTCTTTCAAGTTTTCCGCATAAGCCCTCATTTACAAGCTCATTCAAGGATTTACCAAATATATCCGTTTTCCAAATATCCTGCGGGTTTTCTTCAAATTCTTTCAACAGATACATTACAAGCTCCTGTGACTGGCTTTCGCTGCCGACTATTGGAGCAACCTCGGTGTGCGTATTGCATTTAATCATATGAATCGAAGGCGCCTGGGCCTTGAGTCTGACACCGTATCTGCCGCCTTGCTTCATGATTTCCGGTTCTTCAAGGGTGAGTTCCTCTATATCAGGCATAACGATACCATACCCTGTTCTGTCAAGCTCTGAAAGTGCTGTTGAAAACTTGGCAAATTTCTTTTTAACATCAGTTAGCTCACAAATGAGGCTCATTAAATCCTTTTCGTCTCTGATTTGTGAATTACATTTATCTGAAAGAACCGAATAAAAATAATCATTATTTATTCCTATTTTAATTGAAACATAGCCATTTGATAAATCAAAATCCGTGAAGCTTACACTTTCAATATCATCAAAAGTATTTAGGCATTTAGAAAACTCCTTAACGCTTCTGAGATTGCTTATACTTACAGATAATTCTTTAACAGACGAAATCATATTCTTCTTAAAAGGATCATCGCCATCAAGGCTTTTAATCCAGTTTGGCAGATTAAGAGAAATGCACTTTGCCGGAAATTCATAGAGAACATTTTCAAGGATTGTATTAATTTTTTCCTCATCAAGCTCAAGGCAGTTAACAGGAATTACGGGAATATTATATTTTTCGGTTAGCTGCATGGATAGCGCAATAGATTCTGCAGAATCAGGCTCAACACAGTTCAAGACAACAACAAAAGGCTTGCTAATCTCTTTAAGCTCATTAATAACTCTTTCTTCTGCTTCTTCATATTCCGCACGCGGAATTGAGCTAATAGAGCCGTCAGTTGTAACAACAAGGCCAATTGTTGAATGCTCTGTTATAACCTTCTGGGTGCCTATTTCTGCAGCCATATTAAACGGGATTTCTTCTTCATACCACGGAGTTCTGACCATTCTGGGCTGCTCTTCCTCAATATACCCAACAGAGCTTGGAACAATATAACCTACACAATCTATGAGCCTGACTTTAAAATGAAGGTTATCCTCCATTGAAAGCTCAATCGCCTCTTTCGGAATAAACTTCGGTTCTGTTGTCATAATTGTTCTGCCGGCTGCGCTTTGGGGAAGCTCATCCCTTGCCCTTTCCTTCTGAAAATCACCCTCAATTCTGGGAATCACCATTGAATCCATAAATTTTTTAATAAAGGTTGATTTTCCTGTTCTTACAGGGCCAACCACACCTATATAAATATCTCCCTGTGTTCTTGCTGAAATATCATTATAAATATTCATTTTAACCACCTCACATACCCGGAATAATCAAAACTCTTTTAACATCAACAATATCCTTATTAAGCTCATTTTCCTTCTTAATTAATTCAACCGATGTTTTGAATTTTTTAGCAATATTCCAAAGCTCTTCACCTGAATCAGCAAAATAAACTGCAAGTGCAGGAGTCTGAGAAGGCTCGGAATTTAATATCTTAATGTCATTAATAACGTTTAAGCTTTCAGGTGTGAATTCCAAAGCTTTATAATTAAGATTTAGCCTAACCTCAATCTCATTATCGGAAACAATAACATAATCAAAGCTTACGATTGAAAGGCTTATTTCCTCTGCCTGTGGAAGATCAAGTCTGTGCCTTGAATTAACAGCATATATGCTTCCGTTTTCATCAGAAATAAAAGCTGTTATCTCAACACTGTTATCAAATCCCTGCTGAACAGTTAAATCAAGAACCTCTGAAATAATCTGCTTATCGGTATTTAAACTGAATTTTGTATTCAAAGTATAAGAGTTTAAGCGGCACTTGGAATTTAATTCCACCTTGTTATATTCAACATCAGCTTCGTTTTCAACAGAATATGCATCAACCGGCAGAACAAACTCGTTCTCCCTGTAAACAATGGCGTTAACAAAAAGTTCTCCGATTATTTCAATTGAGCGATATTCATTATTCTTATCAGCTTTGGGTTTTAAATATATTCCTCCGATTTTGAGATTAACAAAATCATAATCGCCTTCTGATATGCCCTGCATATCAAGAATTGAGTTAACAGAAGATATATGCTCAATTCGGTTAATTGAATTGTCGTCAGCAAGATATAATGCCGAAACACCAACCTTTGCTTTAACAAGCATTTTATTTTCAACAATCTTTGTTTCCTCAAGTGCTGTGCTTGTAAAAACATTGATAATCTTGTTTACTGAGGAAGAATCCGCACTGATTACCGCCTCTTCATCAAACTCAGATTTAACGTATGATGAAGCAATTTGCGAAACTGTGCAAATATTCTGTTCACGCATTAAAAGCTTATCCTGTTTTGCCAAAACCGGAATCACCCTGTCTTCATATGCTCTGATATCTAAAGAAAAAGAGTTATGAATGTCAACCCTTGTTGGATTTATAATCCTGGCATTATTGTATTTATCACATATTCTGATGTTAAAGGAAAGGTTTTCGTAATCACCGTCAATAGTAATGTTTTTTTCGAAATCCTCGTCAAACTCAGCAGTTGAAAGATTTTTATCATTACTATTGAAATAAGTAATATTTATCTTTGATTTACCATGAACGGTTAAAACTCCGTTATTATAATCAAAATTAACAAGGGAGTTATAAACAGAACTTCTCAAAATTTTCATCATTTCATCGTTATAAGGCTCAAGATTTTCCTGATAATCGAGATCGATATCAATTGCTTTGGAATAAACGCATGCTCTTTGCTTGATTTCTTTTTTCTTATTTTCCATAATGACGGCTCCTTTTTAATTACTGCTTAATACTATGCTGCAAAATACGCATATATAACAAAAAAGCACTTCAAATGAAGTGCTTTTTTGCAGTCAATGTATTCAATTATTAACTTTCTTAATTTTAAAAAACATTCTTAAAACTGGCGCAATAAGCTTTGATGGAGTTAAAACAACAACCTTCAAGATAATCCCCCCGCTATTTAGTGCAGCAAATTATGCCAAGAACGATAACCGTAATCGAAAGTATTCGCAAAAGCCATGCAGCGGGCAGGCAAATTGCAAGAATGCAGCCAGCACCGAAAGCAACAAATAAAAATTCCTTTTTGCAACACTTATTTTTCATACGGCAACCTCCGGCATTGATTAATGTGGTTGCTATATACTATGCAAAAAATAATTAATCGTTACTCAAAACAACAAGAATTTTTCCTTCCTTAATTTTAACAGAAACCTTATCCGAGGCAAATTCATTACTCACACCGAGGCTTGAAGCAAAACTGATTTCAGTATCTTCAAGATTATATTTAGCACCAATGATTGAAATTACTGATTTATCAGTGAGAGAAAAAACAGAAAAAATTTATACTTATCATAAACAATATCAACGTCAGAATCAGTAATAAACGCCTTATTTTTATCATTAATTATTGATGCTTTAACGCCCCTTTGCCGGCAATATTCAAGGCACATTAGATTTTCGTATGTATGATCAAGCCTTGAGCCTATTGCGGCATAAATTTCAATTTCACTTGCTCCCCTTTTACAGGCTTCTTTAACGCAATAAAAGGTATCTGTGTCATCCTTCTCAATTGGTAAAGTTATAATATCGCAATGAAAAACCGGGCGCTTTGAAGAATCAAAATCTCCGATAATCAGCTTTGGCATTATTCCTGCTTTAATACAATAAAGATATCCCGAATCCGCAGCAATAACAAAGGAGTTTTTATCAACATTTGCTTTAATAAAATCCACATTGCTTTTCGGCGCACCGGAAATAATAGTGTATTTCATTTTTTTACTTCCCACTCCTTTAAATCCTTAACTGCATTATACATCTGCACATAACTGTTATGCCTTGATTCAGCTATATCACCCCTGCGCACCGCCTCGCATATTTCGCAGCCCTTTTCATCCCTGTGTGTGCAGGTTGAAAATCTGCATTTTCCAAAATATTCTTCAAACTCACGAAAGCAATCAAACAGCTCATCCTTCATTATAATTTCAGCTTTTTCAAGATCAATAGATGAGAAGCCGGGGGTATCTGCAACATAGCCGCCGTTAATCTTGAAGAGTTCTGACTGCCTTGTTGTATGCTTCCCTCTGCCCAGCTTTTTGCTTGTTTCACCTGTCTGAAGTGCTAAACGACTGTCAATGCAGTTTAAAAGTGAAGATTTGCCAACGCCTGTATTGCCGGTAAAAGCCGAAATTTTTCCAGGTAAAAGATCCTTAACCTTGTCCGCTCCGTTTGCACTTGTGTTATCGCAACAAATAACCTTGAAGCCGGCATTTTTGTAAATATCGGCATATTTTAAATAAGAATCATTCAAATCAATTTTTGTAAAAACAATCACGGGCTCAACATTCTTATATTCAGCAATAGCAATCATTTTATCAATAATAAACGGATTTATTCCCGGAGCTTCTGTTGAAGAGATAATGAAGAGCCTGTCAAGATTTGCAACCGGAGGCCTGATAAAAGAATTTTTTCTCTTTTCAATTGATTCAATTCTGTTTTCGGAATTTTCAAACTCATTAACGGATATTTTAACCCTGTCCCCCGCAAGGGGAGAAATGCTTTGATTTCTGAAATTGCCCCGTGCTTTGCATTCAAAAACGCCGTCTGCGGTTTCAACATAGTAGAAACCGCCGATGCCTTTAATAATTATTCCGTCCGTCATAAACTAATCCTAATCACCGGTTGGAAAGCTTGAGGCAAAATCAACAGATTTAACCTCATCACTTGCCGCGGAAAAATCGAAATTATAAGATTCGCCTAAATCGTCAAGCATAACATTAACGCTAATTTTCTCATTAACAGTTAAATCTGAAATATCTATTTCATGAGTTGACCCATTAAGCTTGACATCTTTAGAAGTGTACTCCCTTCCGTTAACTGTTACAATTATTTTATCATTTGGATATGAGCCAGTAGTTGAATCGGTTGTGCTTGGAAGCAAAACCTTTAAAGTAAGCGTAACAGTTTTTGGAGCTTCAGTTGTTGTTTCGCCTGTTGAAACCGTAATCTTTATAGTTTCATCAGACTTTGCTGTATTTCCTGAATTTGGAGACTGCGATAAAACAATACCTTTCTTTACAGTGCTGTCCTCAGTGGAAACAACAACGTTTGTGAAGCCAACCTTTTTAAGCATTTCCTGGGCATCAGACTGTGAAAGTCCCGTAACATCAGGAATTTTAAAAGACTGGAGCTGAGTTGTTGAGGGGCCGGAAGAAACATAGATTATAACCTGCCTGTCAGAAGAAACAATTGAATTTGCTTTAGGATCGGTATAAACGACTCTGCCCTCTTCAACAGTTTCACTTGAAACCTCGGTAACCTTATAATTAATAATATTGGCAAGCTCCATAGCCCTTTCAGCTTGCTCAAGCGTGTACGTATAGCAATTAGGAACTGTTATATCATCACCGCTTGTTGCAACATAAAGCGTAACCGTTGAACCGGAAATAACTTTTTCTCCGGCCTTAGGCGACTGATCCATAACAACGCCCGAATCAAATTCATCACTTGCCTGATATTCAGCAACAAAAACGTAATCATATGCTTCACTTGAAGCTAAATCATCATAGTATTGACCGACAAAGTTTTCCAGAGTATGAGTTTCAGTATTAACGCCCTGAGTCATATAA
>DCTO01000107.1 GCA_002329285.1 Ruminococcaceae bacterium UBA1438 | reverse complement strand
AATAAAATTGCTTTAAAAGGAAAAAGCAACGCAAAAAAATTTACGCTGCTTTTCCACTCTTAAAGAGTAACTTTTTGTCGCAACATAATGCTAACCCACCATTATGTAGCCTCCTACGACACCTATATAATACAATATAACAATTAATTTTGCAATAGTTTTTTAAAAAATTTTAATTTTTTTCACTTTTAACCCATAATTATTATTTTCCTTCAGGGTCATAACGGAGTTTTGAAACGTCTGCGGTTTCAGGCTTATAGTTTTCAAGATAATCAATCAGCGCCCGCGCATCTGTGCAAACCGAAACAAGCTGTGTTGAAGCCGGGGCAAGAAATTTTTCGTCAATCGTGTGCTGAATTGCTTTGAGCATATCGTCATAATAACCGAAGGAATTAAAAATCACAATCGGCTTTCTGTGCCTCCCAAGCTGCTTAAGCGTGAAAACCTCGTAAAATTCCTCATACGTTCCGATGCCTCCGGGTGCGATAACAAAGGCGTCCGAATGATCCTCCATAAAGGTTTTGCGCTCCGCCATTGTGTGGGTCATTTTAAACTCTGTGCATTTATCATAAAGCACATTGTATTCCTCCATAAAATAGGGGGCAACGCCGAGAATGTGCGCTCCGTTATCAAAAAAGCCCCTTGNNTTTTCCGCCGCCGAAAACAAGGCCGTGCCCATGCCTTGCAAGCTCTGCCGATAAATCATAGGCGGCTTTTATATATTTTTCATCAATTATTTCGCTTGATGCGCCGAAAATGCAAATATTCATCGTAACACCTCCCGTATCTGAAATATAATATGATTATAACAGTAATTTGTTATTTATTCAATATTGTTTTTGTTATATTAACTATTGAAATGAAATTATTAAAAGTATATAATATATCTAACTATGAGTAACAGTATGTTAGCTTATAACGGGAGATTTCATTATGAATAAATTTATGGACAGGGATTTCCTGCTCAGCACCGAAACCGCAAAAAGGCTTTTTCACGATTATTGTGAGGATTTGCCGATTTGCGATTATCACTGCCATTTAAGCCCGCAGGAAATTTATGAAAACAAGGCTCCGTCGGATATCGCCCAGCTTTGGCTCGGCGGAGATCACTATAAGTGGCGCGCAATGCGCTCCTGCGGTGTGCCGGAGGTGTATTGCACGGGGGATAAGCCCGGCAGGGAAAAATTCCAGAAATTTGCTTATGCTCTTCAATATGCAATCGGCAATCCGCTTTATCACTGGGCGCATATTGAGCTTCAGCGCTATTTCGGGATAGATACGCCGCTTTCTGCCAAAACTGCGGATGAGATTTATGACCGCGCCAATAAGGCAATCAGCGAGGGCGATTTCAGGCCGCAGAGCCTTATCACAAGATCCGGAGTTAAGATTGTTTGCACAACGGATGATCCGATTGATGATCTGAGATATCACAAGCTTCTTAAAGAGGAGCAGGGCTTTGATTGCAGGGTGCTGCCAAGCTTTCGCCCCGATAAGGCGCTTAACATAAATCTTGCAGGCTTTGCGGATTATATCAGCAAGCTCGGCGCCGTTTCAGGCATTGAAATAAAAACAGCGGATGACGTTATCGAAGCGCTTATTAAAAAGGCAGATTATTTCCACAGCGTTGGCTGCCGTATTTCCGATCAGGCGTTTGATTATGTTCCGTTTGAGCTGATGAGCGATGATGAAATCAACCGCGCTTTTGCCACGGCAATGCAGGGCGGCAGCGTTTCACAGCAGCAGGCGGATGCTTATAAAACCAAGCTTATGCTTGCGCTCGGCAAAAAGTATTCAGAGCTTTCATGGGCAATGGAAATCCACATCGGCGCAATGAGAAATAATAACACCGCAATGTTTAACGCCAAAGGCGCGGACATCGGGTTTGATTCCGTTGGGGATTGCAATATCGCTCAGCCGCTCAGCCGATTTTTGGACGCGCTTAATGCTGACGGTAAGCTTCCGAAAACTATACTGTTTAATCTTAATAACAAGGATAACATCGTTTTGGCAACAATGCTTGGCAATTTCCAGAGCAGTGAGGCGGAAAGCAAAATCCAGTTTGGGCCCGCCTGGTGGTTTCTTGACACGATGGACGGCATGACCGATCAGATGAAATTCCTCGGCAATCTCGGAATTCTGGGAAAATTCGTCGGCATGGAAACTGATTCCCGTTCCTTCACTTCTTACGGCAGGCATGAATATTTTCGCCGCATAATGTGCGCTTTCATCGGCAAATGGGTTGAGGATGGCTGGTATGCCCCGGATGAGGAAATGCTCAAGGAGATTGTTCAGGGCATTTCGTATTATAACGCAATTAATTATTTCAATTTTGAATAACGGAGGATTAAAAAATGAATCTGAATTTAAGACCGAAAGAGGAATGCACCTTTGATGAGATTTCACTGGGCGAAATTATGCTTCGCCTTGATCCGGGCGAGGGCAGAATCAAAACAGCCCGCTCCTTCCGCGCGTGGGAGGGCGGCGGCGAATATAATGTTGCCCGCGGCCTGCGCCGTTGCTTCGGATTGAAAACCTCCGTTGTAACCGCATTTGCTGAAAATGAGATTGGCTATCTGCTTGAGGATTTAATTCTTCAGGGCGGGGTAGATACATCGCTCATCAAATGGGTTAAATATGACGGCATCGGCAGAACAACCAGAAACGGCATCAATTTCACAGAGCGCGGCTTCGGCATCCGCGGCGCAGTCGGCACCTCGGACAGGGGCAATACCGCAATCAGCCAGGTTAAGCCCGGCGATATTGATTGGGATTATATTTTCGGCACGCTCGGCGTTCGCTGGCTCCACACCGGCGGTATTTATGCCGCTCTTTCAGAAAATTCCGCGCAGGTTGTTATTGAGGCTGTTAAGGCTGCAAAGAAATACGGCACGGTTGTTTCCTATGATCTCAACTATCGCCCCTCTCTCTGGAATGATATCGGCGGCCAGGCAAAGGCTCAGGAGGTTAACCGCGAGCTTGCAAAATACGTTGATGTTATGATCGGAAATGAGGAGGATTTCACAGCTTGCCTCGGCTTTGAGGTTGAGGGCAATGATGCCGATCTTAAAGAGCTTAATATGGATGGCTATGTTAAGATGCTTGGCGAGGTTTGCAAGGCTTATCCTAATTTCAAGGTTATCGCAACAACCCTTCGCACGGTTAAAACCGCAACGGTTAATGACTGGAAAGCAATCTGCTATGCAGACGGCAGAGTTTATAACTCAATTGAATTTCCCGCTCTTGAGATTATGGACAGAGTCGGCGGCGGGGACAGCTTTGCCTCCGGCCTTATCTATGGTCTTATGACTTATGAGGATGCGCAGAAGGCAGTTAATTACGGCGTTGTTCACGGCGCTCTTGCAATGACCACTCCGGGCGATACCTCAATGGCTTCACTTAAAGAGGTTGAAGCAAAGGTTAACGGAGCATCAGCGCGCGTTCAGCGATAAAAAATGCCTAACAAAAATCTGTAAATATTTATATATTATTTCATTTGTTTGCAGGGAGGGCGTTCTCAACCTCCCGCTAAAAGGAGATTAATTATGTCAAATAAAATTGAAACACTTGCAAAAATTCAGGAGGTTGGCATTGTTGCCGTTGTTCGCGCAACCTCTGTTGAGCAGGCTGAAAAGATTACTGATGCCTGCATTGCAGGCGGCGTTGCCGCAATTGAGCTCACTTTCACCGTGCCTCATGCAGATAAGCTGATTGAGGCTATGCGCGCAAAGTATAACAGCGGCGAAATCATCATCGGCGCAGGCACCGTTATGGATGCCGCAACCGCAAGAATTGCAATTCTTGCAGGCGCTGAATATGTTGTTGCTCCGTATTTTGATCCGGAAACCGTTCGCTGCTGCAACCGTTACGGCGTTCCCTCAATGCCTGGTATTTATACTCCTACGGAGGCTGTTCAGGCAATGGAATGCGGCGCAGATGTGCTCAAGGTTTTCCCCGGCGATCTTGCCGGCCCGCGCTTTATCAAAGATATTCATGGCCCGATTCCGCATGCGGTTATGATGCCTTCAGGCGGCGTCGATGTTGATAACGTTAAGGAATGGATTAAGGCCGGCGCAATCGCTGTCGGCGCAGGCTCAAGCCTCACTGCAGGCGCGAAAACAGGCGATTATGATAAAATCACCGAAACGGGCAAAATCTTCGTTCAGCGCATTAAAGAAGCAAGAGCCGAAATGGCAAAATAATTTTTTGAAGGATATTGAAAGGTTGGTTTTTATGGATTTAAATAAAAAGATTTATAAGGATAAGAAAAATGCAATGCTTTCGGGCGTTTGCGCCGGCATAGCAAAATATTTCAGCATTGATGTAACTCTTGTTCGCCTCCTGTGGGCAATTCTCACACTGTTCGGCGTTGGTTCAGGTATTGTGCTTTATATCATCTGCGCAATTATTTTCCCTGATGAGCCGGATGGCTACACTGAGGTTGATTACACCGATGTTGATGAAAATAAATAATCAAAAACACCCTGCTTCATATAATGAGGCAGGGTGATTTTTATGCATTACGTTGCTTATAACAGGCAGTCGGCTTTGGATTATGCAAAAAAATGGGCGTTCGGCAGAAATCCGGCTTATTTCAATTTTGACGGTTTCGGTGGGGATTGCACAAATTTTGCTTCCCAGTGTCTCTATGCCGGCGCGCCGGTTATGAATTACACAAGGGATGTCGGCTGGTATTACAGCTCTCCCGATAACCGTGCCGCCGCGTGGTCCGGCGTGGAATTCTTCCGCCGCTTTATGCTCACTAACACGGGCGTCGGCCCTTTTGCCTCTGCCGCCGATATCCGATATCTGAAGCTTGGGGATTTCATTAATCTTTATAACGGATATGAATATTATCACACTTANNGAGCCGCTGATTGCCGCCCACACAAACGATTCATATATGCGCCCCCTGAGCACTTATTATTACGAAACCGCCGCAGGACTTCACATTTTGGGAGCGAATAAAAATTAAAATGCTTTTTTACAAATTCAATTTATTCCGAAAAAAAGGACTGCAATTTGCAGTCCTTTTTGCTTTTATATTATTTTGTATGCTCATAAAGACGGAAAAAGGTTAATCCTTTTCCGTCTTTTCAATATGCTTTTTTAAAACAAGATTAATGTATTGCGAAAGGGAACGGTCATCCTCCTCGGCAAGAAGGCGGATTTTTTCCAGTAAATCCTCGTCAACGGTTATGCTTATTTTTTCTTTGAGCGGTTTCAAATCTTATCACCTCAAAAAGATAGTAGCATATTTATTTGTAAAATATTGACAAGTAAGAAAAAGCAGGATAAAATACTACCAAGTTCAATTTTGGGTGGTATGTATTATGAAAATAAGAAATAATAGAATTATACTATTTATTTATGCTTTTTCTTTCTTAACATTTTTTATTGTTTTTTATTTAACGCCTCATAATGTTGATGACGTTACCTATGATTATCTGAATTTAACAAATGCTTCAGATATTTTTAGTTATTGTGCAGGTTATGGCAATGGCAGAATTCTCGGCAATGCAATTGCTTGTATTCTGTGCAAATCAAAGCTTTTAAATTCGTTTTTTCGTGCAACTGTTATAACATTATTACCGGCGCTTATCGCTGCTCTTTCAACAAGAAAGAATGGGAGCAATATAGTTGCATATCTGTTTTCAATGTTAATGATTTTAGCAATGGATTCACAGATGTTCGGTTATACGGTTGTGTGGATTTGCGCCTTTGCAAATTATATTGTGCCTGTATTTATTACTCTTATTTCACTCCTCCTATTCAAAAATATTAAGAATAAAGAGAAGGGCAATTCGCTAAAGATGGTTTTGCTTTTTACTTTGGGATTTATAACGCAGCTATTTTCCGAAAACACAACTGTTTACACAGTTATTCTTGCAACTCTTTTAATCATTGCAAACAAAGTTTATAAAATGGAGCGTGGAAAAGCAGGAGCAGTATACTTATCTTCCTCGTTGTTTGGAGCAGGAGTAATGCTTTATGCAAGAAGGTTCATTCATTCGGAATTAGGGTATCAGTTTCAAAATGTAAATAATTATCAAAAGGTGCCTGAATCCATATCATCATTTATTGATATATTTCAAAAAAGCCTTATGGGTACGGTTAAATATATATCACATAATTTTCTATTATTTGCAGTAATTTCAATCTGTTTTCTTTTACTTATAAATAAGCTTGCTCTGAAAGACTGAACTGCCCCAGATTGTGCAG
>DCTO01000015.1 GCA_002329285.1 Ruminococcaceae bacterium UBA1438 | reverse complement strand
AATAATGCATATTAAAATAAAAAAATCCCACACAAATAATATGTGCAGGATTTATGCGTTATTCAATAATGCAAACAGCATGGGCGGCAATCCCCTGCCCTGCTCCTGTGAAGCCAAGCTTTTCCTCTGTTGTTGCCTTAACCGAAACTTGCGAAATCTCACAACCGCAGGCAAAGGCGATATTTTTGCGCATTTCCTCAATATAAGGCGCAAGCTTCGGCGCCTGGGCAATGACGGTTGCATCAATATTTCCAACCTTATAGCCCTCTTTTTCTATCAGCGCAACAACCCTTTGAAGAAGCACAAGGCTGTCCGCCCCTTCAAATTCGGCGTCAGTATCCGGAAAATGCTTTCCGATATCGCCGAGCGCCGCCGCGCCGAGGAGCGCGTCCGAAACGGCGTGGAGCAATACATCAGCATCCGAATGGCCGAGAAGCCCGATTTTGCTTGGAATGTCTACGCCGCCGATTATGCATTTTCTGCCCTCAACAAGGCGATGAACGTCATATCCGTGACCTATTCTCATTTCTCATTCCTCCTCATTGAATCAATGCTTTCTGCAAGCGGAATATCGCTTGGTGTTGTGATTTTTATATTTTCGTAATCGCCGATTACCGCGCTGACCTGCATGCCGAGCGCTTCAACAAGCTGGCAATCATCAGTGTAATCCCTGCCGCTTTTAACGGCGTTATCAAGCGCCTTTTTATAAACAGAGAAATCAAAAATCTGCGGAGTTTGAATAGACACGAGATTTTTTCTGTTTGGCGTGCCGACTATGTTAAGATTCTCATCAACAATTTTAATAGTATCCTTAACATAAACGCCGGTTGCGGCTGCTTTCGTTATTTGGGCAGCATCAAGCGTTTTAAGGATTGCCTGCTGTGAAACAAGCGGGCGCGCGCCGTCATGAATAATGATATAATCGCATTCGTCAATAACGGCAACGGCATTCTGAATGCTGCCCTGGCGCGTTTTGCCACCGATAACGAAGGAAATATTCTCATCAGGCAAAAGCTCTGAAAACGCCTCAACATCACATTCCCTGCAAACAACGATAATCTCATCAATTTCAGGCAAATCAAGAAAAGCCTCAACGCTTTTTTCAAGAACGGTTTTGCCGTTTATTTCAAGCAACAGCTTGCTTTTATCTATTCCCATTCTTGTGCCGCTGCCGGCACAAAGAACAACTGCAACATTAAACAATTTCTTTTATCCTTTCAAGCTCCTCTTTATTGGGAGTTACATATTCCGTTTTATAATCATCATAAATAACCATACCGGGCTTTGCACCGTTTGGCTTTTTAACGTTTTTGACAATCGTGTAATCCACGCCGACGTTTGAGGACGCCTTTGCCCTGCTGTTTATAACGGCAAGCATCGCCGCCTCACGAATCAGCTTATCGGTGAATTCCCTGCCGTCATTAATAACAATCAAGTGAGAGCCTGGGCAATCCTTAACGTGAAACCAAAGNNCATAATTTCTTGCGGTTTTAAGGGTTAAGCGATCGTTCATAAGATTATTTCTGCCGAGAAGGATTCTGAAGCCCTCGCTGCTTTCAAATTCAAGCGGCTTCAGGGCCTTTGACTTAACGGCTTTTTTTGCCGTTTTCTGCTTAACAAAGCCCGTGAGCGCAAGCTCTGATTTAATTTCCGTTATTTCTGCATCAGTTGATGCGCGTGAAAGCGAATCAATAACCGAATCAAGATATTCAGCCTCCTGCCTTGCGGCTTCAATAAAATCGGAAAGCTTCGTTTCTGCAATTTGCTTTTTGCGGTATTCCTTATAATACCGCTGTGCATTCTGCATCGGGCTTAAAGCGGGATCGGCAGGAATTTTTATTGCCTTATTATTATCATAATAATTAATTACATCATAGAAAATTGCACCCTTTTGCAGCTGATACTGATTTGCGATTATTAAATCACCGTAAACCTTAAACTTATCCTTATCCCTGCAATCAGCAAGCTCCTTTTCACGGTTAAGCGCCTTTCTTACCGCGCGTTCCTGCAGTATTTGCAGAGTTTTGAAAAGCTCGCCCGAGCGCTGATTAATCCTGTCTGCCCGAACCTTTTCATAATAAAAGAAATCAAGGCAGGCAGAAAAGCTTTCAAAATATTTGATATCAGCAAGAGAGCCATATTGAGTAATTGGCATAAAGGAAAAATCAAGCGGTGAATCCACGATAACCGCGCAGGGCTTTGGATTCTGCGCATATTCCCTGATTTGCTCAAGCGAAACGCCGTTTTCATATTCACGGCAAATAATCGGAGAAGCGCCCATCACGGCATCCTGAAACGCCTTTGCCTCACCCTTATCACTGCCGTTTATTTTTGACCTGATTGCATTTATATCATCATTAAAGATATTCAGCTTATCCTGCGGCGGAGGCGAGATATAAGGCTCTGACGGCATAACGGGGCGGCTTGATTTTGATTCATCCAGCCTTTTCACCGCATCTATAATTATTCCGTTTTCATCAAGCAGAATAATATTACTGTATCTGCCCATAATCTCAAGCACGAGGGAATATTCAACCCTGTCTCCAAGCTCATTGGAGGCGGAGGCATTAAGCCTTACAACGCGTTCAAGCCCTTCCTGAGTTATTGAGGTAATACGAGCACCCGTTAAGTACTTACGAAGCAGCATACAAAGCATTGGAGGCTTTGCGGGATTTTCCGGCGGATAATCCGTAAAATAAAGCCCCGAAGAACCTGAACGGCAGGAAAGAAGAAGTTTTTTTGGACCCTCTCTTGAGCGCAGAGAAAGCACCAGCTCTTCTTTTGAAGGCTGATGTATTTTCTCAATAAACGCGCCGTTTGCTAAGGCGACTATTTCATTTTTAAGATGGAATAAAAATATACCGTCAAGCGCCATAGCATTTCCTTAAAGCTCAACTGTTTTGATTGGATTGGGCTGCTCTGCCCTAATAAATTCAACATCGGGAAACTGTGCCTGCAGCTTTTCAAGCAGCATTAAAAAGGCTTCGTTTTCCGTTTCAAAATGGCCTGCGCTGATTACGGCGAAGCCCTTTTCCGCAGCATCAAGCATCGGATGATATTTCATATCGCCTGTTAAAAAGCAATCTGCAACCTTCATTGAATCCTCAATATATTCCTCACAGGCGCCGCCGCCAACGGCAACGGTTTTTATCGGCTTATCGGTGTCAGTATATCTGATGCCGGAAACACAAAGCCTGTCAGCAACAAGCTGGGCAAAATCATCAATGCTCATTTCGCTTTCGAGGCTGCCTTTATAAATGAAACTGTTTTCAACCGGAGCAGCATCACGCAAGCCCAGAATTTTGCACAGATTTGCATTAATGCCCTCCTGCGCCTTATCGAAATTGGTGTGGACTGAAACAACCGAAACATTATTGCCGGCGCAGATATATGCAGCGCTCTCCTTAGGCAAGGCTGAAAGCGGGCTGAAAATAATCGGATGATGTGAAACAATTAAATCTGCGCCGAGATCAGCCGCAAAAGTGCAGACATCCATTGTTGCATCAAGGGAAAGCACTGCTTTTTTGACCCGGCTATCAAAAGCACCGATAAGAAGCCCGGAATTATCCCATTCCTCCTGTGTTTCAAACGGAGCAAGGGTGTTTATGTAATCGTATATATCCTTAACAGTTGGCATTATTATCACCTAATCTTCTGTGTATTTCATTAATAACGGCGGAATAATCTTCCCCGCCCTTTTGTTTGTTTTCAAGAAAGTTTAATAAATCGGAGAAATATTCCCTGTGGGTGTAATCGCCGATTTTTCCGAGGAAAGAGAAAACATCATCAACATTGCGGCATTCGCCTGTGTAAACGGCATCAAACACGCTGTAATAATGCCGCCCCTCTTTAACAATCAAATCGGTTTGGATTTCAAAGCCGTTATTATAAAGCCAGCGGCGAAGGATTTCAGGATGGGTCATCGGATTAAAGATGAAATAATAGCAATCATTTTTAACCCACGGTGCGGCCTCCATTAGCTGAGAAATCAGCTCCCCGCCCATTCCGCAAAAGGCTATATCATTAACAGCCTTGCGATCTATATTCGTAAGCCCGTCTGACAAAACGCAGGTTATTCTATCACCAAGCCCAAGCTCATCCACAAGGCTTTGGCAGGAGCGAAGCGGACCCTCGTTAATATCAGAGGCAACCGCGCTTTTAATTTTGCCGTTTTCAACCAGATAAGCAGGAAGAAAGCCGTGGTCACACCCGATATCGGCAAGGACGCAATCCGCCCTAACCAAGGAAGCCACGGCCATCAATCTTTCGGTTAGCTTAATCATTGAGATTAACCGATAAGCTCATTTATTGCAGCAACAAGCTCATCAGCATCCGTGCCGTGAACCATGCAGGCCTGCTCAATAGTTTCGCCCCTTGAAGCCGGGCAGCCAAGGCAGTGCATGCCAATCTCTAAAAAGAGAGGAGCCGCATCCGGGCAGAAATCAAGAACATCGCCGATGATTGTGTTTTTATCAATCTGTGTCATAATAAAAAACCTTCTTTCTTTTTCATATAGTACCAAATATATACCTTTGTTACAAGGATATATTATATTACAAATCAAAAGGGTTTGCAAGTAGGTAAATTATGTGCTAAAATAGTTTTTGTAAATCGAGGTGAAAATATGAGTAAGAACGAAAACTTTGAACTTACATTTGATGCATTTATGGGCGGAGTTCAGGACGGCGGCCTGCGCTCAACGCTTGAAATTCATATGCTGATTTGCTTTTTGCTGGCGCACATTGATGAAAAAATGACGGCTGACGTTATCACGGAAACCGTTATTGAAGGCGAAATTGCAAACTATTTTGAAACCAGCAGCGCGCTGCAAAGCCTTATTGACAGAGGGCTGGTTTTGCAGGATGAAAAAGGGCGGCTGACTGCAACTGATAAATGCAAGGAATATATCGGCCTTGTTGAAACAGAGCTTCCCAGAACAATCAGGCAGCGCTCATTGAAGATTGCAAAAAGGCTTGCGGTAAGAAAGAAGTTTGAAAAAGAAAACGGCGCTGAGATTAAGGAAAAGGACGGCAACTTTTTTGTTACCCTTCACCTTAAAAGCGAGGCTGATTTTGACGTTATGACGCTTACGCTGCTTGCCTCCTCCAACGAGGAAGCAGAGGCAATCAAAAACAAATTTTTTGATGACCCGATTACCTTTTACAATAAGCTGACCGATATGCTTTTATAACGAATGACAAAAGGGCTTGTTCAAAATGAACAAGTCCTTTTCGCTATTCAATAATTCCTTTTATTCTGTCAGAAAGAAGAATTTTCTTTGCAAATTTCACTATCTTATTTGAGATTTCCAAAACGATTTTATGAACGGTTGATTTATAAATAACCGAAAGCACCGTTGAGAACACTAACAGTGCAGCGGAATATGCAAAAATCCAGATTAAGATATGGTTGAAGGAATAATTACTTTCAACATACTTGAAAATATCATATCTCAAATAATCGTTAATTATCCTGTTTGCATGAATAATATAGATAAACAATGAAAGGGATGAAAAATAATTTATTGTTTTACTGTAAAAGCTTTTGCTTTTAGCAAGCCCGAATGCGCCGAGCGCAATTAAAATAAAGGCAGGATTTTTCATTGTGTTAAGCTGCCATAGCTTATCGCTGAAATAGCCGATGCGAAGCCCCGCAAAATTCAAAGAAATATTCAGGATAATCCATAATGAAATTCCGATTAAAAGCAGGCAGGCGCAGTTTTTCTTTTCTTCGTAAAATGCCTGTAAATACCTTTTGAAAAATGCCGTTATAAAATATAAACCAATCATCCCGATAAACGGAGAATAATAAAACAGGGTGTTAACATCAATTGAATCTCTTATAACATAGAGCAATATGAACAGCATATTCACGGCAAGCAAGCCTTTTTTATCAAGCGCGGATATCGCGGCATTAAGCAGCGGATGAATCAGATATAGCAGAATATAGCAGGTTAAAAACCAGTTATTTGAATAAGCAAAGGGCATAAAAAGCTTAATTATATAAGCTGCCGGCAATTCATAACCAAGCGCTGTAAACACAATAAAAAAGCCAACCGAAACAATAAACATATCAATTATTATTGACACAGCCTTATTCATTTTAACGTTTTTGCTTTCAAGCAAAAACCACGCAGAGCAAATAACGAAAACGTCATTTCCAATCTGCCCTAAATTATGGAGAAAAAATGCAATAAGTGTTTGAACATCTGCAGTTACAATATCAATATTAATTACGGAGTTACTTAAAGTGACGCCGTCATAATAAGGCATCGCATGCGAAATAATTATGCCGATTATTGCAAAAATCTTTAAAAGCTCAATTGATGAATTTCTTTTGCTTTTTATCAATGAATTACTATTCAAAAGCGCACCTCCGAATTAATACACAAAGGACTTGTTCGAAATGAACAAGTCCTTTATTATCTTGATTATTCAGCGTCCTCTGCAGGAGCCTCTTCTGCTGCTTCTTCAGCAGGTGCTTCCTCTGCCGGGGTCTCCTCAACAGGAGCTTCCTCAACAGGAGCTTCTTCAACAGGAGCTTCTTCAACAGGAGCAACCTCATCTGCAGGTGCCTCTTCAGCAGGCGCCTCCTCTGCAGGAGCATCATCCTGGAGAGCCTCAATCTTTTCTTCCGGCTTTTCAAGAAGCTGCTTGATTGAAAGGCTAACTCTCTTCTTATCGAAATCAATATCAGTGATAAGAACGTTAACAACATCGCCAACCTTAAGAACGTCAGCAGGAGTTTTAACTCTTTCCCAACTGATCTGGCTGATATGTATAAGACCTTCAATTCCGGGAACAACTGTTGCAAACGCGCCGAAAGCGGTTAAGCCAACAATCTTTGCCTCAAGCTGTGAGCCGACCGGATAATCTCTCTTGAGAATTTCCCACGGATTATCCTCAATCTTTTTGAAGCCGAGTGAAATCTTATGATTCTCCTTATCAAGAGCCTTAACATAAGTTTCAACCTGATCGCCGACATTAACAATCTCTGACGGATGCTTAATGCGGGTCCATGAAAGCTCACTGATGTGAATCATGCCGTCAACGCCGCCGATATCAACGAAAGCGCCGTAATTTGTTAATGACTTAACTGTGCCGGAGAGCTTCATACCCTCCTCAAGCTTAGCCCAAGCCTCTTCGCGGGCTGCTTTTCTTTCCTCGTTAAGAACAACCTTGATTGAGCCTGTTGCACGCCTTCTTGCAGGATTGATGTCAATAATCTTGAACCTTGCAGTTGTGCCCTTTAGAATATCAAGCTCCTGATTGCGCGGAACGCCTGTTAATGAAGCGGGAATGAACACCTTTGTGCCCTTAACGCTTGCAAGAACGCCGCCGCGAACGATCTGATCAATTGTGCCCTCAAGAATTTCATCATTCTCTTTAGCAGCCTCAATATCACCCCAGCCTTTGAAAGCATCGGTGAGCTTCTTCGAAAGCTTGAGCACGCCCTCCTGATCATCTGTTTTCATGATGATTAAATCAAGAACATCGCCGATTGAAACAACATCTTCGCATTTATCAAACGGCTCTGATGATAAATCATCATAGGCGATTACGCCGGTTTGCTTTCTGCCGTTAACATCAACAAAAACCTCTGTTGGTGTGATATTAACAACAGTTCCCTTAACGATTTTGCTTGTGTCATCATCGCTGAAAGATTGTTCGAGCAATTCTGCGAAGGTTTCACCATCAGCAGATGCTTCGACAGCAGCCTTATCGGCAGTATCAGCGGTTTCTGCTGTCTCAGCAGCAACTTCAGCTGCCTCAACTTCCTTTTCTTTAATTTCTTCGGACATGGTTTTTAGTACCTCCTTAATGATTACGGACGGTGTTGACGCGCCCGCTGTTACTCCAACTACTTTATAAGGCGATAAATCAAGCAAAGAAAGCTCCGCCGCGGTTTCAATCAGAAACGTTGGCGCATTTCCAGAGCAAACATCACGCAGCTTACAGGTATTGGACGAATGGCGACCTCCGATAACAAGCATGGCATCGCACTTCCCGGAAAGTGAATATGCTTCCGTTTGCCTATCGGATGTAGCATTACATATTGTATCAAATATTTCGCAATTTGTACATACTTTTTTTATAATTTTCTCGCATTTTTTCCATTCTTCAAGGCTGAAAGTGGTTTGAGAAACGCAAATCATAGGTAAATCAGCATCAAATCCGTCATTTTCAAGGATGGAAAGAAGCTCTTTTTCGTTTTTGAAAACAAAGCTTTTGCCGTTGCAATAGGAACGAATGCCCCTAACCTCGGGATGGTTTTCATCGCCGGCAATAAGAGTTACCGTTTCAGGCGGCTGCCTTTTAACGATTGAATGAATTTTGAGAACGAAGGGGCAGGTTGCATTCACATAAGGAATTCCCCTGCTTTCAATATCCTCAATAACCTCTTTTTCAACGCCGTGAGTTCTGACGACAATTTTATAGCCCTCCTTGCAATCGGCGGGGCTTTCAATCGCCTCAACGCCCTTTTGGCGCAAATCATCAACAAGCTGCTGATTGTGAATTATCGGGCCGAGGGTTGAAACCCTTTCGCCCTTTTCAACAAGGTCATAAACAAGATTGACAGCCCTGTCAACCCCGAAGCAGAAGCCTGCGGTTTCAGCCAACTTAATCTGCATCGCGCGCAGCCTCCCAAAGAGCGAGAATATTATCCATAACCATTCCTGCGGCAGCGTGGATTTCATCCTGGGAAACCTCTGCTTTATTAAGCCCCAGCTCCTCATTTGACAGCAGCCTGCCGAAGGTTACCTTTGTTTTCTTGAACGGCTTAACCTTGCCTTTTGCATAGATTGCAACGGGAAGAACATCAGCACCGGTGTTATGAGCGATAATTGCAACGCCGGATTTTGCCTTTTGAGGCACGCCGTTTTTATCCTTAATTCGCTTACCCTCCGGACAAAGCGCCATAACGTGCCCCTCGTTTATAATCTTTTCGCCGTATTCGATTGCCTTAGCACTGTCTCCCTTTCCTCTGTTAACGGGAAAGCCGTAAAGATGCATAATAACCCAGCCTACAATCGGGTTTTTGAAAAGCTCAATTTTCGCCATAAAATGGAGAGCGGGCATCTGCTTTGGCAGAGATGCAAAAAGCGGGTCTGCCATGCAGGTATGATTAATTGCAACTATGTATTTTTTATCCTTATCCTGCGGTATGTTTTCAAGCCCCTTGAATTCAACGGGATACAGCACCTTGAAAACCGGCCCGATAAACTTTTTTACAAAGCCGTAAAACTTATAATGCTTAACTACGGAATAATCAAAATTAATCATTCGGCAAGCCCTCCCTTTTCTTTGATAATACTGATAATATAATCAATGCTTTCCTGAAGGGTTAACTTTGAAGTATCCGCCATTATGGATTCATCAGTCGGCTTCAAGGGAGCGATTTCCCTGTGACTATCCTGATAATCACGTTTGTTAACATCATCAAGCGCCTCATCAAAGGTAACGCTTTCGCCTTTTTCAATCAGCTCCTTATAGCGGCGCTGTGCGCGGCATTCGGGAGAGGCGAAAAGGAAAATTTTAACCTGCGCATCAGGAAGCACGACGGTGCCGATATCCCTGCCGTCCATAATCACGTTATTGGTGCGGGCAATGCTTCTTTGAAGTTCAAGAAGAAAAGCGCGAACCTCGGGAATTTTGGAAACGTTTGACGCGCCCATTGAAATTTCCTGTGTGCGAATCAAAGAGGAAACATCCTCTCCGTTAAGGATAACGCACTGCGTTGAGTTTTCATCAAAAGCAAGTTCCACCTTGGTTTCATCAAGCATTTTGATAATTGCGGCATCATCGTTGATAACGCCCTTTCTGACCGCATTGAGCGCAACGGCGCGATAAAGGGCGCCGGTGTCAACATAAATGAAGCCAAGCTCCTTTGATGCAGCCTTTGCAATAGTGCTTTTGCCTGCGCCTGCAGGCCCGTCAATAGCAACATTAATCATAGCATTTTTTCCTTTATATATTTTTGAAATGAAAGCATTTCAGAATTATCTAAAACATATTGTTTCCGCAGAGGTAGCCGGTTGAAAAAGCAATCTGCAGATTGAAGCCTCCCGTGTAAGCATCAACATCAATAACCTCGCCCGCAAAAAACAGATTTGAGATTATTTTTGATTTCATCGTTTTAGGATCAATCTCCTTAACATCAACGCCGCCGCTTGTTACGATTGCGGCATCAATATCATAAAAAGAGGTTACATCCAGCTTCAGATTTTTAACGAGCTGAACAAGGGCGTGCCTTTCCTCCCTTGTGATTTCATTAACCTTTTTTGAGGGAGAAATTCCGCTTAATGAAACTATAACAGGAATAAGCTTTTTTGGCAATAATTTGCCGAGAGAGTTTATAAAATCTTTATTGCTTTCCTCTGAAAAATCACGCAGAATTCTTTTATCAAGCGCCTGAAAATCAAGCGCGGGTTTAAGATCTATCGAAAGCGAACAAGCACCGCCTTTAAAGCTTCTGATGTGGCTTGAGGCAGAGAGAATAACCGGCCCGCTGACACCGAAATGGGTGAAAAGCATCTCGCCGAAATCCTCATAAATCAGCCTGCCTTTCTGATAGAGCCTGATGCCAACGTTTCGCAGGCTTAAGCCCTGAAGGCGCAGCACGAAATTATTGCTGCAAACAAGGGGCACGAGGCTTGGCTGAATCTCCGTTACCGTGTGGCCTGACTGACGGGCAAGAATATAACCATCGCCCGTTGAGCCTGTGCCGGGATAGCTTTTTCCCCCCGTGCAGACCGCAACTGAGGAGCATTCAATTTTACTGCCGTCATCAAGAACGACTGCGGAAATTCGGTTTTCATCAAATTCAAAGGCTTTGACCGCCCCGTGAATGAATTTAACTCCCTTTGCCTTGGCGTTATTAACGAGCGCATTAACCACGTCAACCGCCTTATCAGAAACAGGAAAAACCCTGTTTCCCCTTTCAATCTTGGTTTGCACGCCAAGCTCCTCAAAAAAAGCAATAGTGTCATACGGCATAAAGGCTGAAAAGGCAGAATAAAGAAACCTTGGATTTTTCGGGACGAAGCTGATAAGCTCCTCCAGATCAAAGGTTGCATTAGTCATATTGCACCTGCCCTTGCCCGAAATCAAAACCTTTCTGGCGCAGCGGGGCATTTTTTCAATTATAAGAGTTTCATTGCCGTTTTGAGCGCTTTGCGCGGCAGCCATTAAGCCGGACGCGCCTCCGCCGATGATTATTGCTTTTCTCATTTTTATTCCATTTCCGCAAGGCTTTGCGACACCTGCTCCCATTCTTCATAAAGAGCGGAAAGAGCGATTGTTTTCTCCTCATGCAAAGCATTGATTTTTATATATTCCTCATAAGGGGGATTATTATTTAACTGTTCATTTATAAAGCCCAGCTCCTCCTCAAACTCCTCAATTTCGCTTTCAAGGCGGGAAAGCCTTGTTTTGAGCTTTCTGAGATTGCTTTGCGCTTCCTTTTTGAGCTTATATTCATTAATCTTTGGTTTTGCTTCCTGCTTTTTTTCCTGAACGGCAACATAGCGATGCTCTGCATAATCATCATAATTGCCGAGATATTTATTAACGCCCGTTGGTGTTAATTCCAGAATTCGGGTTGCAAGCTTGTTGATAAAATACCTGTCATGCGAAACTATGAGCATTGTGCCGCTATAATCAAGCAAGGTGTTTTCAAGCTTTTCCCTTGAAGCGGCGTCAAGATGATTTGTTGGCTCATCAAGCAGGAGGAAATTATATTTGCCGAGCATCAGCTTCAAAAGCGCAATCCTTGCCCTTTCGCCGCCGGAGCAATCACGCAGCAGCTTAAACACATCGTCTCCGCTAAAAAGAAAGGCGGCAAGAGCGTTTCGCACACCGGTTTCCGTCATCGCAGGGAAAGCAGACCAAACCTCGTCAATAGCGGTTTTATTAAGATTAAGATCAGCCTGTACCTGATCAAAATAACCGGTGAAGAGATTTGAGCCGAATTTATAGCCGCCGGAGTTTTGAGTATATTCACCGGTGAGAATTTTCAACAGCGTGGTTTTGCCGCAGCCGTTATCACCGACGAGGAAAACGCGCTCTCCCCTGCTGATATCAAAACTTATGTTGCTGAATATCTCTTTATCAACGAAGGATTTTTCAAGCTCTGAAACGACAAGCACCTCCTCGCCCGAAACGGCCTTTGGGGTGAAATCAAAACGAATGGTTTTCTGCCGAGCATCAGGAATAACAAGCTGTGCCTTTAATCGCTCAAGCGCCTTTTCCTTGCTTTCGGCAGTTTTTATGCTTTTTTCTCTGTTCCATTGGCGCAAGCGAGTTATCATACCCTCCATGCGCTCAATTTCTTTCATATCATTCTCATATTTTTCCTCAATTGCCTTTTGCTCTGCCTGCTTCTTTTTGAGAAATTCGGTGTAATTACCTTTATATGAGCGGATTTTGCCGTTTTCAAGCTCAATGGTTTTATCCGTTATTTTATCAAGAAAATATCTGTCATGAGAGATAACGATGAACGCCTTGTTAAAGCCGGCGAGAAAGCCTTCAAGCCATTCAACTGCGCTGATATCGAGATGATTGGTTGGCTCATCAAGAAGAAGCAAATCCGCCTTTGCAAGCAGCAGCTTTGCAAGAATCAGCTTTGAACGCTGGCCGCCCGAAAGCGTTGAGGTTTGCTTATCAAACTCCGCCTCCGTAAAGCCAAGACCGAGAAGCGCGGAGCGGGTTAAGCTTTTATAAGTTAAGCCGCCGTTTTCATTAAACTGATTCGAGAGATAATCCTGCCTTGCAATCAGCTCTGCAGACGGGTTTTCAACAAGCGAAGTCGCAATTCTTTCAAGCTCCTCCTCCATTTCAATCAAATCTGAAAAGACGGAAACAAGTTCCTGCCACACGGTTTTATTTTCAGAGCAGGTGTGCTGTTCCATATACCCGAGGCGGACGTTTTTGCCGATGAAAGCGGCGCCGCCGGTTGGCGAATACTTTCCGGTTAAAATCTTGAAAAGAGAGGTTTTGCCGGCGCCGTTTGAGCCGATGAAGCCAACGCGGTCTTTCTCATTAATCTCAAAGGAGACATCTGAAAACAGCGTGTTTTCACCAAAGGCAAGTGTTAAATTTTGAACGCTTACAATTGCCATCTCAATACCCTTTTTAAAAAATAATTAACAGATAATATTTTACACTATATTTACTTGAATGTGAAGCAAAATTTTGATATTATATTTATATTAATTTTGACAAGAGGATTTTGTGATGGAAATTTTAGAGCTTAAACCTGTTTTTAAGGATTACATCTGGGGCGGCACAAGGCTTAAGGATGACTTTGGATTTGAAACCGATGTTGACCCGGTTGCAGAGGGCTGGATGCTTTCCTGCCACAAAGACGGCAAAAACACAATCATCGGCGGCAAGGACGACGGCAAAACGCTGGAGGAATACATTGAGGAAAACGGCAGAGCCAAAGTGCTTGGCACAAATGCCGAAAAATTCCCATATTTCCCGGTGCTCATCAAGCTGATTGACGCGAAGGACAACCTTTCAATCCAGGTTCACCCTGATAATGAATACGCCGCAAGGGTTGAGGGCGAATTTGGAAAAACCGAAATCTGGTATGTTCTTGATGCAACGGACGAGGCAACGCTTGTTTACGGCTTTAAGGACAAAATCAGCAGCGAGGAATTCAAAGCTGCCATTGAAAACAACACGCTCATGGACGTGCTTAACGTTGTTAACGTTAAAAAGGGCGATTTGTTTTTCATTGAGGCCGGCACCGTTCACGCCATCGGCAAGGGCACGCTTATTGCGGAAATTCAGCAAAACAGCAATTCAACCTACCGCGTTTACGATTACGGCAGAATCGGCAAGGACGGAAAGCCGAGAGAGCTGCACATCAAAAAAGCGGTTGACGTTTCAAAAACCGAACCGGCAAAATATGAAATCAAGCCCTTCGGAGAGAAGGAAAAAATTGAGGGAGGCGCAAGGCAACTTCTCACCGAATGCGATTTATTCACTGTTTGGCATTATGACGTTGAAAATAAAATAACGCTGAATGCAGACGAAAGCAGCTTTAACCACATTCTTGTTATCGCCGGCGAGGGTGAAATCGGCGGCAAAGCAATAAAGAAAGGCGGCAGCCTTTTTGTGCCGGCAGGCTTCGGAGATTATGAAATCAGCGGAAAATGCGAAATCATCATTACAAAAATTTAATTAAAATGAATAAAAAGTCGTTAGTGTGGTTATCATACTAACGACTTTATTTTTTGGAGATGATTTAATTGAGAATAGTTAACCGAATTGCATTGGTGCTCACTATTATCGGTGGCATTAACTGGGGACTTATCGGGCTTTTCAAGTTTGATTTGGTTGCCTGGATTTTCGGCGGGCAGGACGCCGTGCTTTCAAGGATTATTTATGCCCTTGTAGGCCTGGCGGCAGTCTGGTGCATCAGCCTGTTTTTCTCTCACGACATGATTGAGGAATAATCTGAGTGGTCAGTGGCCAGTGACCAGTGGTCAACGGGACGCCTTAGGCGTCCCTTTTTTTATAAACACATTACGCATTAGGGTATATATAGCGAATTAAATAAATTCACGCTGCATCTGCGTACGGATTTTTTCAAGAATTCGCTTTTCAAGGCGGGAAATATAGCTTTGCGAAATGCCCATTTCATCTGCAAGCTGCTTTTGCGTGTGCTCCTCCTCCCCGAGAATGCCGAAACGCTTTTTCATCAGCTCCCTTTCCTTTTC
>DCTO01000045.1 GCA_002329285.1 Ruminococcaceae bacterium UBA1438 | reverse complement strand
TTCAGCCGCCCGTTATCAAGGCTTGCACAACCAAAAAGGAACGCCTTATCAGAATGAAATATAAGCCGGGCGAGGTTTCAAAAACAACAAAGATTTTGTTCCCGATTATCATCACAATCGTTGCCGGCCTCGTTGCTCCGCAGTCCGTTGCGCTTNNCGGCTTCCTTATGTTCGGCAATCTCATCCGTGAATGCGGCGTGCTTAATGCCCTTTCGGAAACTGCGCAGAATGCGCTTGCAAATCTGATAACGATTCTGCTTGGCTTAACCGTTGCTTCAAGAATGTATTATGATGATTTCTTAAAGATTGAAACCTTAATCATTCTCGGCCTTGGCCTTTTCGCTTTCGTATTTGATACCGCAGGCGGCGTATTTTTTGCAAAGGCAATTAATATTTTCCTGCCAAAGGATAAAAAGATTAATCCGATNNGATGATCGGCGCGGCGGGCATTTCAGCATTTCCGATGAGCGGCAGGGTTGTTAATCAGATGGGACTTAAAGAGGATAATCAGAATTTCCTGCTTATGCAATCCATCAGCGTAAACGTTTCCGGGCAGATTGCCTCCGTTATTGCGGGCGGCCTTATGCTCACACTTGCGCAGAATATTATAGGTTAAGGAGGGTGTAAAAATGCTTAATATGTTAGCTATAATTCAGCTTTTTGTCTTGAATATTATTAAATTTACTGATTCCTGGAAAGACACTCTTCCCGCAATGCTAATCGGAATGATCGGAATTTTCCTCGTTATCGGCGTAATTATCCTTTTCACCTATTTGCTAAACAGGGCAACCTCCTCCAAAAAGGATGAATAAATAAAAATGCTAAAGAGCGGTCAATGACCGCTTTTTTATTATCTTCCATGCTGTTTGCGGTTTTCAATATCAAAAATTAAAACCGCGCTGCCGAGAATCATTAAAACGGAAAGCGCCGCGTTAACGGAGCTTGGAAGAAAAACTCCGCCCGAATAATTTGAAAACACGCCTTCCTTTATTGGGAAAAGAAAAAGCAATCCCTTGCAGACGGCAAAGGATAATCCGCCGTGAATAATCCGCCAAAGCAGAAAATCGGCGTATTTCATTTTAAATTCCCTTATNNCCTTATAACAGGCAAAAGCTGAAGATGAATGCAAAAGCCTGAAAATGCAAGATATGCCGCAATGCTCTCAAGCGGCAGGACTTTGCAGTTTTGCGCAAGGCCGCTTGTGATTTCCGCAAGGGGCAAAAGCGCTTTCGTAATCGGAAATATGCCTGCAAGCGCCGAAAAAAGAATTATGTAAGCAGAAAGATTAAGCACGGCTTTAACGGATGTGTTAACCGCACCGTTAAGCGCGTCTGCTGCCGCCATCGAAAAATAAGCAGGGCTGTTTTCACCCTTGCTTTTTTTCAGAAAAAGAGGGGAGGCAAGCATAATTATCAGTGCGGAAAGCGTTGATGCCCCGAAAAGAATCAGCCCCGCCCGCGGGCTTTTCAGAAGCGATGTTCCAAGCGCGGTTATAATGAAGCCTGCTCCGCCGTTAATGTTAAAGCGCATCAGGCAGCGGGCGCTTTTTTCATCAATGTCTTTGTTGACGTAAAGCTCCCGCGTCAGCAAAGCGCCGGTAGGATATCCTCCGATCAGACCGAAAAGAATTGCCGCCCCCGCACATTTCGGCAGGCGGAGCGCTCTTGTTATCTGCGAAAGCAGATTATCAAAAAACCGCCCAGCGCCTGAATAAATAATGCAGTAAAAAATAATCAGCAGCGGCAGTAGGCTCGGCACGATAATTCCGCCTGCAAGATTAATCCCGTTTTGAGCGCCGGCCTTTGCTTTTGCTGAAAAGGAAATCAGCAGCAGAGAAAGCGTAAAAAGGAAAAATAAAAGCAGGCTGTCTTTTTTAATTCTCATATTATCACCTAATATAATCATATAAATTATTGGTGATTTTATGAAGAAAAAAGCGTTTAAGGAACGCACGGATTTCCCGATTGAGTATTTTACGGGCGAGCCCCATCTTGAGCTTTTCGGCAACACACAGTGCGTTGTGGACGGGTTAAAATCCGTTGTTGAATATTCTGCTGACAGGATTAAGCTGAACATCGGCAAACACGCGGTAACNNATCCGTTGTTGAATATTCTGCTGAAAGAATAAAACTGAATATCGGCAAGCGCTCGGTAACCTTTATCGGGCAGGATTTGTTCATCAATTCCATTTCACCCGAAGGGGCAGTGGTTGAAGGCGTTATTGCTGTGATGGAGTTTTCGGATGCTTCTTAGATTTTTCAGATGGCTTTTCGGTTATGTTGAATTTTCCTTCACGGGCGGCTTTGCCGAAAAATTTATTAATGATTGCCGCAGTAATAATATATATATTAAAAACATAATAAAAAGGGATAACGTGCTTTTTGCCAGGGTTACGCCCCATAAGTATTTTCGCCTGCACAGGCTCGCCTTTGCCTGCGGCGGCAGGGTAAGGGTAACAAAGCGCAGGGGCTTGCCGTTCCTTCTTATGCCGCTCAAAAACCGATGGGGGCTTTTCTGCGGCGCGCTTTTTGCCGTTATGCTCATTTCCTTTCTCAGCGGCTTTGTTTGGAACATAACCGTTATCGGCGAAAGCCGGCTAACAGATGCCCAGGTGGTTAATTATCTTGCGCAAAACGGTTTCAGGGTTGGCACCCGCTGGGCAAATGCGGATAAGGAAAATCTTGAATTTAAGGTGCTTTCTGATTTTGATGAGGTGGCGTGGATTTCGATCAACAAGCTTGGCTGCCTTGCGCAGATTGAAATCAGCGAAACAGAGGATAAGCCCCCGATTGTCAGCACTGATATAACAAACGTTAAGGCAAAAAAGGATGGCGTAATTGTTCATATAACCTCTCTTGGAGGCTGGCAGGTTGCAGAGGATGGAGAGGCGGTTTCAAAGGGCGATCTGCTTATTTCAGGAATTTATGAAAGCGAGGTTGATGAGCAGAATCACTATGCCCACGCTCACGGAACGGTGCTTGCAAAAACGGAGCATCAGATAAAAATCAACGTCAGCCGCCGCCAGTTGGAAAAGGATTATACTTATAAAAATGATTATAAATCTCTTTATTTTTTTGGGCTGAATTTGCCGCTTTATGCGTTTCGTGATAAGGGCGATTCAGAGATAATTGAGGAAAACACTTGCCTTGTTCTTAACGGTTTTCGCCTGCCTCTCGGCGTGGTTAAGCAGCATTGCCGATATTATGTGGCGAAAGAAAACCTGCTCACAGATGATGAGCTGGAGACACTTGCCAAAAGCGAGCTTGAGCGCAAAAAGGCGCAGGAGCTTGCCGATTGCGAAATTCTTAATGAAGCAATCAGCATTGAAACGGGCGAGGATTCCTGCCTGATAACTGCCGATTATGCTCTGTTAGAGGATATTGCGCAGGAATATGTGATAGCCTTTGAAAATGAGAATTAAATCTTAATAAGTTCTTGAAACGGCTATTAAGATGTGATAAACTAAATTGATTAAGAATAAAATCAAGGAGGTTTATTTTATGCAGATGACCTTTCGCTGGTTCGGCAGCAAGCTGGATACGGTAACGCTGGAGCAGATAAAGCAGATTCCGAATGTTGCCGGTGTTGTTCCTGCGCTCCATGACCTGCCCGCGGGTGAGGAGTGGACGATGGATCGCGTTCAGGCAATGTATGATGAAATCACTGCCGCCGGATTAACAATGGAATGCATTGAAAGCGTTAATGTTCATGAGGATATTAAGCTCGGCGCCCCCACAAGAGATATGTATATTGAGAATTACAAAACCTCAATCCGCAATCTTGCAAAGGTTGGCGTTAAATGCATTTGTTATAATTTTATGCCGGTTTTTGACTGGACAAGAACAGATCTTTATATGCCTCTCCCCGATGGCTCAACCTGCCTTTGCTATGACGGCAAGCAGGTGGAGGGCAAATCGCCGGAGGATATGTTCAGGGAAATTGATGATAATTCAAACGGCTATGCAATGCCCGGCTGGGAAACCGAAAGAATGGGCGAAATAAAAGAGCTGTTTGAAAAATACAGGGGCGTAACCGCAGATGATCTCTGGGTTAATCTTAAATACTTTCTTGATGCAATTATGCCTGTTTGTGAGGAATGCGATGTCAAAATGGCAATCCATCCGGATGATCCGCCCTGGGGCATTTTCGGCTTGCCGAGGATTATCACCGGCAAGGATGCGCTCATTAAGCTGCTGACAATGGTGCCAAGCAAATATAATGGCTTAACTCTTTGCACAGGCTCGCTCGGCGCAAGCCCGCAAAATGATATCGTTGATATGATTAATGATCCGATTATCGGAGAGCGTATTTATTTTGCCCACCTGCGCAACGTTCAGCATAATGATCAATGGTTTAATGAAACTGCTCACGAAAGCGGCGCAGGTTCTCTTGATATGTATGAGATCGTTAAGGCGCTTCAGAATGCCGGGTTTGACGGATATATCCGCCCCGATCACGGAAGAATGATCTGGGGTGAGGTTGCAAGGCCGGGCTATGGGCTTTATGACCGCGCTCTCGGCGTTTGCTATCTTAACGGCCTTTGGGAAGCTGTTGAGAAAAGCAGTAAGGAATAACAATTATCATAGGTAAGGGCCTTTGCGCCATACCGAGTGTTTAACAATTTACCGTAGGGGCGGATATCATACGCCCGCAAAACAAGGAGAACTTAAATGACACATGAAAATTTAAAGGGCAGGGTTGCAGTTGTAACAGGAGGCGGCGGAGTGCTTTGCGGCGCCTTCGCAAAAACTCTTGCAAAGCAGGGCTGCAAGGTTGCCGTGCTTGATCTTAATGAGGCGGCGGCACAGCAGTGCGCAGATGAAATTAATGCAGACGGCGGCACTGCAATCGCAGTCGGCTGCAACGTTCTTGAGCTTGAATCAATGCAAAAGGCAAGGGATGTTATCGCCGAAAAGCTTGGCACCTGCGATATTCTTCTTAACGGCGCAGGCGGCAATAATCCTAAAGGCACAACAACAAAGGATACCTTGGAGAAAATCGATTTGCTTCAGAAGGATGAGAATATCAAAACCTTTTTTGATCTTGATCCTGCGGGCATCAGCTTTGTGTTTAACCTCAACTTCCTCGGCACGCTTATTCCAACCCAGGTTTTCGCGCGTGATATGGTTGAAAAGGAAAATGCCTGCATCGTTATGATAACCTCAATGAATGCCTTCCGCCCGCTCACAAGAATTCCCGCTTATTCGGCGGCAAAGGCTGCGGTTAAGAATTTCACGGAATGGATGGCGGTTCATTTTGCGCCGATGGGCATCCGTGTTAATGCAATTGCCCCCGGCTTCTTCTCAACGAAGCAGAATGCAGCTCTCCTTTGGAATGAGGATGGCTCGCCAACAGAGCGCACGGGCAAAATCCTTGCCGCAACTCCGATGGCGCGCTTCGGCAATCCGGAGGAGCTTGACGGCACGCTTCTTTTCCTCTGCGATGAGGCTTACAGCGGTTTCATCACAGGCGTTAACATTCCTGTTGACGGCGGCTTTAACGCATATTCAGGCGTATAATTCAAAAGGACTGTTCCGATTAAGGAACAGTCCTTTTTCAATTTGCTCAATAAACTCCCTGCCTGTGAATGTGCCGCAGGAAGAAAATATAGGAAACCGCGCTCATTCCCCAGGTTATCGGATAAATCCAGCAGGCCAGAAGAATGTTATGGTAAATCTGCCCGATTGTCATAAAAACAATTATGCGCACCGCACACCAGCAAATCAGCATAACAACCATCGGCGCAATCGGCTTGCCAAGCCCCCGCAGAATTGCAGAGGTCACATTTGAAAAGCCCATAAGGAAGAAAAACAATGCGCAGATATGAGCTCTCATCACCCCATAGTAAATAACGTTTGCATCTGAATTGAATGCCTTGATAAGGGCGGGGGAAAGAAAATAAATCAGCACACCGATGATTTCAATTGAAATAACCGTGCACAGCAGCCCGAAGCGAAGCCCTTTTTTCATCCTCTCCTTTTTCCCGGCGCCAAGGTTTTGAGACATATATGTGGACATTGCCATCGAAAACGAAATAACCGGCAGGAATGCAAAGCCCTCAATTCTTGCATATGCTCCGATTCCCGCCATTGCAAATGCGCCGAAGGAATTAACGTAAGATTGAATAACAATATTTGAAATATCAATAATTGAGCCCTGAAGCGCTGTCGGAAATCCGTAACGGATAATCTCCAAAAGCGCTTTTTTGTTGAATCTGATTTTGCTGAAATGAATTTGAATTCCGCTTGCAGAGGAATGAAGCCGCCTGAACGCAAGCGCCATGCTTATAAATTGAGAAATAACTGTTGCAAGCGCAGCGCCGTCAACCCCCATGCCGAAAACGGCGATAAACACAGTGTCAAGAATAATGTTGATTATTGAGCTGATGATAAGATAAATAAGCGGATGGCGCGAATCGCCGCTTGCCTGCAGAATGCCCACGAAGGTGTTATACATTATCAGCCCTGTGCAACCAAGAAAATATATTCGAAGATAAAGCACAGCGTCGCCCATAACCTCCTCGGGCGTGCCCATCAGGCGAAGCATAGCAGGGGAAAGAGAAACACCGATTATGGTTATTGCCGCGCTGAAAAACAGCCCCATTGCAACCGCAGTGTGAACCGCAAGCGAGGTGCGTTTCTCATTCTGCGCTCCGATCTCTCTTGCAATGATTACACCTGCGCCCATTGAAAAACCAAAGAAAAAGCCGATAACAAGAAAGGTGAGCGTGCCGGTTGAGCTAACTGCTGCAAGCGCGTTGCTGCCAACAAGATTGCCAACTATCAGCGAATCAACTGTGTTATAAAGCTGCTGAAAAAGCTGGCCGATAAAAATCGGGATTGCAAAAAGAATGATTTTTTTCTTAATGCTGCCCTCCGTCATTAAATTGTTTGTCTGTTTAAAAAGTCCCATAACATTAATCCAAAGATAAGTATTAAGCCTGCATATTATATCAGTATAATAATTATAAATCAACCCGAATATTTATCAAAATGCTCTTGACACACATATAATAAGTGGTATAATGTTGTTGAACAGATGAACAAGTGCTCATATGTTTGCCGATTCTAAGGAGGTTGTTATTATGAAAAAGAGCTATAAAATAGATGTTGATTGCGCAAACTGTGCAAATAAAATGGAGCTTGCGGCAAAGAAAACCGCCGGCGTTAAGGATGCAAGCGTTAATTTTATGGCGCTCAAAATGAGCGTTGAATTTGATGACGGCGCTGATCCTAAAGAGGTTATGAAGGCGGTTGCCAAAAACTGCAAAAAGGTTGAGGATGATTGCGAAATCTTCTTTTAAACCTTGTTAATTATTGCCGGAAGGGGGCGTTATTGTGAGCAAAAAGCAAAAGAAAATGCTGGTAAGAATCATTGTGGCGGCGGTTATTCTGCTTGCCCTGCTTTTCATTCCTCTCGGCGATAATCGTTGGCTCTCTCTTGCGCTTTTCGCCGTGCCTTATCTTATTGTTGGTTATGATATTCTTAAAAAAGCCTTTAAGGGCATCCTTAACAGGCAGGTTTTTGATGAGAATTTTCTGATGGCGGTTGCCAGCCTCGGCGCAATGGCTCTCGGCGAATATAAGGAAGCCGCCGCGGTTATGCTTTTTTATCAGATCGGCGAGCTGTTTCAAAGCTATGCCGTCGGCAAAAGCCGCAGGAATATCAGTGCGCTTATGGATATCCGCCCTGATTATGCCAATATTGAGCAGGGGGGAGAGCTTGTTCAGGTTGACCCTGATGAGGTTGAAATCGGCAGCATAATCATCGTTTCCCCGGGTGAAAAAATTCCGATTGACGGCGTTGTTGAAAGCGGCTCTGCAAGCCTTAACACAACAGCCCTCACCGGTGAAAGCGTTCCGCGTGAGGTTGCCCCGGGCGATGAGGTAATCAGCGGTTGCATTAATATGAGCGGCGTGCTTCACATAAAAACAACAAAGGAATTCGGTGAAAGCACGGTTTCAAAAATCCTTGATCTGGTTGAAAACTCAACCTCAAAGAAATCCAAATCGGAAAACTTTATTTCAAAATTTGCAAGGTATTACACCCCCATCGTATGCTCGCTTGCGCTTGCGCTGGCACTACTGCCGCCGCTCGTGCTTATTATTGCGGGCAAGGCTCCTTTCTGGGGGCAGTGGGTTTACAGAGCATTGACCTTCCTTGTTATCAGCTGCCCCTGCGCACTGGTAATCAGCATCCCGCTCACCTTCTTTGCGGGCATCGGCGGCGCAAGCCGCGAGGGAGTTCTTGTTAAAGGCTCAAATTATCTTGAAACGCTTTCAAAAACAAAATGCGTTGCCTTTGATAAAACCGGAACGGTCACCATGGGCGTGTTTGAGGTTGATGCAATTCATCACAGCCCGATTGATGATCGGCAGCTTTTGGAGCTTGCCGCCGCGGCAGAAAGCTTTTCCTCCCATCCGATCAGCAAAAGTCTGCAGTCGGCTTACGGTAAAGCGATTGATAAATCCCGCGTTTCAGACGTCCGCGAAATCAGCGGCGGCGGAGTTGTTGCGGTGGTTGACGGCAAATCGGTTGCTGTGGGCAACGATAAGCTTATGCGCCAAATCGGCGCTGATTATAAGCCCTGTCACAGCGCCGGCACAATCGTTCATATAGCGGTTGACGGCGAATATTCCGGCCACATCGTTATTGCAGACACCGTTAAGCCTAATTCGGCAGAGGCAATTTCGCAGCTTAAAGCCTGCGGCATCAGAAAAACCGTTATGCTCACGGGCGATATTGAAAGCGTTGCAAAGGCTGTTTCCGAAAAGCTTGGCATTGATGAATATAAAAGCGGGCTTCTGCCCTCTGATAAGGTTGCGGCGGTGGAAAAGCTGCTTGATGAAAAGAAAAGCGGCGAGGCGCTTGCCTTTGTGGGCGATGGAATTAACGATGCCCCCGTGCTTTCCCGTGCGGATATCGGCATTGCAATGGGCGCTCTCGGCTCTGATGCGGCAATTGAAGCGGCGGATGTTGTGCTTATGGATGATGACCCGCTTAAGATTTCAAAGGCAATCAAAATTGCAAAAAAATGCCTGCGAATTGTTTATGAAAATATTTATTTTGCAATCGGCGTTAAGGTGCTGTGCCTGCTTCTCGGTGCGCTCGGCATTGCCAATATGTGGGTTGCAATTTTTGCCGATGTCGGCGTAATGGTGATTGCGGTTCTTAATGCAATCCGCGCCCTTCGGGTTAAAAATCTTTGATGACCGGCGGAGTGGGCTTTCCTGCTCCGCTTTTTGTTGACAATTTCATTTCCTTATGTTATGATTTATAAAGTTAAAACCGGCGTAATTCTAATTTACCGAAAGGATTTTTTATATGAAAATTCATTCCTCAGGGGAAGATTATTTAGAGGCAATTTTAATTCTGAAAAATAAAAACGGCTATGTCCGTTCAATTGATCTTGCAAGGTTTATGAATTATTCAAAGCCCAGCATTTCACAGGCGGTTTCAACCCTGCGTGACGGCGGCTTTGTTGATGTTGATGAGCATGGCCATCTGCTTTTAACAGAGCTTGGCAAAGAGGTTGCAGAGCGGATTTATGAGCGCCATCTCTTCTTTAAAGAAAAGCTGATTTTAATCGGCGTTGATCCCGCAACGGCAGAGGATGAAGCATGCCGCATTGAGCATGTTATCAGCGATGACACTTTCAAAAAACTGAAAAATGCTTTTTCTGATTAAAGGTATTATGCTTTCCCCTGCCCGGCAGGGGATTTTTTTAGGCCTGAACATATAGTTTTCCGCCAATAAATTAATGAGGCGGTTTTTGTGTTGAGTAATANNTTATGATATAATCAATTCAATAAATGGGCAATAATATATGTAACAGAGGGTGAAGCGGATGCTTATATTAAAAGATATTCACAAGAAATATTACACAAGCCACAGCGTTGTTGAGGCGCTCAAGGGCGTTTCAATCTCATTTCGTGATAATGAATTTGTTTCAATTCTCGGCCCTTCGGGCGGCGGCAAAACAACGCTTCTTAACATCATCGGCGGGCTTGACCGCTATTCGGGCGGCGAGCTGCTTATTGACGGAAAATCAACCAAGGCTTATGATGACCGCGCGTGGGACACTTATCGCAATCATTCGGTTGGCTTTGTTTTTCAGTCCTATAACCTCATTCCCCATCAGTCCGTTCTTTCAAATGTTGAGCTTGCGCTCACCTTATCCGGAGTCAGCAAGCAGGAACGGCGCGAGCATGCTGTTAAAGCGCTTGAATCCGTTGGCCTCGGTGATTTGATAAAAAATAAGCCCTCGGAGCTTTCCGGCGGGCAGATGCAGCGCGTTGCAATTGCAAGGGCGCTCGTTAACGATCCCAAGATACTCCTTGCCGATGAGCCAACCGGCGCGCTGGATACGCAAACCTCTTTGCAGGTTATGGAGCTTTTGAAAGAAATCGCAAAAGACAGGCTTGTTGTTATGGTAACCCACAATCCGGAGCTTGCCGAAAAATACTCAACGCGCATAGTTAAGCTTCGTGACGGAGAGATTATAGATGACAGCAATCCTTATAAACCGGCGGAAAACGCANNAACGCAGGTGCCGGCATTAACGAAAAACGCCATTCAATGAGCTTTCTGACGGCGCTTTCCCTTTCATTCACAAATTTGCTGACTAAAAAGACGAGAACTATTCTGACCGCGCTTGCCGGCTCAATCGGCATCATCGGAATCGCGCTGATTCTCTCCCTTTCCACGGGAATCAACAATTATATTGATGATATTCAGCAGGATGCTATGGATTCATATCCGCTCACGGTTGATAAGCAGGCGTTTGATATTTCCTCGCTCATGTCCAATATGCCGCTGCAAACGATGAATGATAAGGAGCCCCATGAGGACGGCAAGGTTTATTCAAACACGGCGATGGTTCAGCAGGCAAGCGCAATGAGCGGAAGCATGAAGCAAAACAGCATGAATAAATTTAAGGCTTATCTTGATGATCCCTCATCTCCGATTAATCAGCATCTCGGCAAAAACGGCGTTGTTTATTCTTACAATGCAGGCTTTGATATCTTTGCGTATGACAGCGAGGGCGTGCTTATTAACACGGATGGCACCACTTTTGTTAACGATAATGCGGCGGCAAAGATTATGATGAATAACGATCTTTTTAATGTTGAGGATATCATGAATATGATGAATTCCTCGGGCAGCATAGGCAATTTTGTAAATTGCTTCATTCAGCTTCCTTCAAGGCCGGACGGCACAGGCATCAGCGATGCCGTGTCCGATCAGTATGAGCTTGTTTACGGCGAATGGCCGGCGGAATATAACGAGGTTGTGCTGGCGCTTGATGCTAACGGAGAGGTTATGTCCAATTATCTTTATATGATGGGCCTTCTTCCTGCCTCGCAGTATAATGAGATTGTGAATAAAGTTCAGGCGGGCGAAACCGTTGTTGAAAAGGTTGAAAGCTGGAAATATGAGGATATCTGCAAAAGCGAATTTTATCTTGTTCCCGCGTGTGATCAATATCAAAAGAATGGCGAGGGGTGGTATGATTATCTCGGCGCAAGCCAGCAGGATATGGATTCTGTGATAGCCGAAAAAAGCATCACGCTTAAAATCTCCGGCATTATTCAGGTGAAAAATGATAATGTTGCCATTCCGAATATTCCCGCTGTGGGCTACACTAAAGCCCTTTCCGATTATGTTATCAGCTATTCGGCTGACAGCCAGATAGTTATTGATCAAAGCGAAAATCCTGAATTTGACGTGCTGACAGGCAAAAATTTTGCAGATGAAAAGGATAATCTTCTTGCAAGGCTTGTTCCTGCTATGAAAGCGCTTATCCCTGAAAAAACGCTTGAGGGCAATCTTGAAAAGCTTGGCGTAATCAGCTATGATTCGCCAACCTCAATTTCAATTTATGCCGATTCCTTTGATGAAAAGGAGCAGATCATCAATTGCATTAATGCTTATAATGACAGCGTTGATGAGCAGGATAAAATAATTTACACGGATTATGTGGGCGTTATTATGTCCTCGGTTTCAAGCATTATCAAAGCCGTGTCATACGTTCTCATGGGCTTTGTGGGCGTTTCGCTGGTGGTAAGCTCAATCATGATCGGAATAATCACTTATATTTCCGTGCTTGAGCGCAAAAAGGAAATCGGCATTCTTCGTGCAATCGGCGCGTCAAAAAGGGATGTCTCCCATGTGTTCAATGCTGAAACCTTTATAATCGGCCTCAGCTCGGGGCTTATCGGCGTTGGCGGAACACTGCTGCTTCTGATTCCGATAAATGCACTTTTGCATCATTATCTTGAATCGGTGATTGTCTCCGCCGCGTTCCCTGTGAAGGGCGCAATAATTCTTGTTATCCTCAGCGTTGTGCTAACGATGATCGGCGGCTTAATCCCGTCAAGAATAGCTTCAAAAAAAGAGCCTGTTGAGGCATTGCGAAGCGAATAAAATTTTTAAGGCTGCCGATTTGCGGCAGCCTTTTTCATATATCAGATTTAACATAACCGAAAAAGTTTTTAAAAAAACAATGTTTTTAAGGTTTGTTTTAAGTTTGGTGAATATAATGAAACCGAACTCAAAAAGTGGAGGTTTTCATTATGAAAAAGAAAGTTTTGGCAATAATCATGGCGGTTGTTATGGTCTTTTCATTTTCAATAACAGCCCTTGCGGAAGGCGGTCCCGGCGGAACGCCTCCAAGCGGTTCTCCGCCAAGCGGCTCTGCGCCGGGCGGCACTCCGGGTGAATCAAGCTCTTCGTCTGTAAGTTACAGCGGAGTAACCGAAATCAGCTCTTCCGATTCGCAGTCCGGGCAAACGTATTCTTCAACCAGTGCCGATGAAAACGCACTGCTGATTGATACGTCGGAGGATGTTACAATCTCAAACCCAACCGTAACCAAAACGGGCGATTCAGACGGCGGAGATAACTGCAATTTTTACGGCATCAATTCCGACATAATGGTTATGGGCGGCGGAACAACCACCATAACGGGCGGCACGATTGATGCAAGCGCAACAGGCGCAAACGGCGTTTTCTCATACGGCGGCAACGGAGGCCAAAACGGCGCCGAGGGCGACGGAACAACGGTTGTTATTAAGGACACGATTATTAACACCACCGGAGATAACGGCGGCGGTATTATGACAACGGGCGGCGGTATTATGCAGGCTGAAAACCTTACCGTCACCACTTCCGGCCGTTCCTCCGCAGCCATCAGAACAGACAGGGGCGGCGGCACGGTTACCGTTACGGGCGGAAGCTACACCACAAGCGGACTTGGCTCCCCGGCAATTTATTCAACTGCGGATATTACCGTTTCAGATGCAACGCTTGTTTCAAATCTTTCAGAGGGCGTTTGCATTGAGGGCAAAAACAGCGTCACAATCAATAACAGCGATTTAACTGCAAACAACACTGAAACAAACGGCAATGCAACCTTCCTTGACACGATTATGATTTATCAGTCAATGTCAGGCGATGCAGACAGCGGCACCTCCTCCTTCACAATGAACGGAGGCTCGCTGACAAGCAAAAGCGGCCACGTGTTCCACGTAACAAACACAAATGCGGTTATTAATCTTTCAGGCGTTTCAATCACAAATGAGGACAGCGAAGGCATTCTTCTTTCCGTTTGTGATGACGGCTGGAGCGGGGCGGAGAATATCGCAACGCTTAATGCAGACGGCCAGGTGCTTGAGGGCACAATCCTTGTTGGCGATAATTCAACCTTAACGCTTAATCTTACAAATTCCTCATCTTTCACAGGAACAATCAGCGGCGAAATTACCAACGCCAAAGGCGATACCGTTTCAACCGAGGTCGGCACGGTTAGTGTAACCCTTGATGACACCAGCAAATGGTCATTAACTGCAGATACCTATATCACCGAGTTTAACGGCAATGCGGCAAACGTAATTTCAAACGGTTACACGCTTTATGTTAACGGCGTCGCGCTTGAGGGCACCTCGGAATCAGGCGAGCTTCCCGTAACAACAACAGATGCTTCAACCTCCGCAGTTGCAGATGAAGCGGAAAACAACACTGCGCTTTGCGTAATAATAGGCGTTGTTGCTCTGGCAGCAGTTGCGGTAATCGCGGCAGTGGTTGTTAAGAAGAAATCAAACAATAAGAATAATGATTCAGCGGATACAAATATTTTCAACGATACAGAAATTTAAAAAAACGGGCAAGGAGTAATGAACAAGTCCGTAAAAAATGG
>DCTO01000116.1 GCA_002329285.1 Ruminococcaceae bacterium UBA1438 | reverse complement strand
CCGCCTGAAATCGGCAGGCCGATTCTTTCGATGGTGCCCTTACAGATAACAGATTCGTCAGTCATATCAATAACCTGGAATTTGAGAGAAGAACTGCCACCGTTAATTACAAGAATTTTCAATATAATTCCCTCCACATCTTGCAATATTATACTATTATATATATAATATAATATATAAGCGCTTAATGTCAAGTGCATATTAAAAATATATGGTGATTTTTATGAATATCGGGGTTATTTGCGAATTCAATCCCTTTCACAAGGGGCATAAATATCTGATTGACACGCTGAAAAAGAACGGCAATAACGTTATCTGCGTTATGAGTGGAAACTTTGTTCAGCGCGGTGAATTTGCAATTTGCGATAAATTTGAACGGACAAAAGCGGCTCTGGAAGGCGGTGCGGATTTAGTTATTGAGCTGCCTACTGCCGTTTCAACAGCCTCTGCAGAGGGCTTTGCCAAGGGCGGCATTGAGCTTATTGAAGCGCTTGGCTGTGTTGACGCAATTGCCTTCGGAGCAGAAAACGATAACCTTGATGAGCTAAGAGCAATCGCAGAAAAGCTTATTGACAAGGAGGTTCAGGAAGAAATTTCACAGAAAATGAAAAGCGGAATATCATATCCCGCGGCAAGGAGTAGAGTTCTGGGCACCGATATTCTTGATTATCCAAACAATATTCTTGCCTGTGAATATCTGAAATTCGCCTCCCTGCCCTGCATTGCCGTTAAAAGAATCGGCGGCGGATATAATTCCGACGATGAGGATTTCAGCGCATCAGCTATCAGGAGCAAATTGAAGCAGGAAGATATCTGCACAATGAAAAACTGCGAGGCGGCAGTGCTTTATAGGCTAAGAACGATGAGCAAGGAGGAGCTTGTAAAAATCGAAGACGTTTCAGAGGGTCTTGAAAACAGGATTTATGAGTCAGCAAAGATTGCGACAAGCCTTGACGAGCTTTACGAGCTTATTAAATCCAAAAGATACACGCTTTCAAGAATAAAACGAATCGTGCTTCGCGCATATCTGGGAATAAACAAAGACGATGAAGCAACACCCTATATAAGAATTCTTGGTTTTAATGAAACCGGCAAAGGCTTGCTTACAAAAATCAAGGAAAAATCGACTTTGCCGATTATTTCTAAGCGCTCTGACTGCGATAAAAAGCAGCTTGAATATTTCGAAGAGGAGTGCAAGCGCACGGACTTATATAATCTTGGCTTCGTTCCGGCGCGCCCCTGCGGCACAGAACAAACGAGTAAAATTATTATAATATAAGAAAAAATGAGCAGTGTTAAAGCTGCTCATTTTGCATTTCGAAGAATTCTTCTTTTGTGTAATTAGCATTCAGATAAGTTAAAAGTGAATTCGTTGAAAGAAATTCGGGTAAAGAGAGCTTCCCCAGAAGCTCTTTTTTCTTTTGCTTTGCATTCGGTGCTCCGGAAATGCCCGCCGCATAAAGATCGTAATTTGAAATGCGCTCTTTATTATCAACCGCCATTGCCTCAACGCCCGCTTTTTCAAACAGGCTTATCAGCAAGGAATCCTCCATTCCGTCAACGCCAAGCTTGCCCTCCTTTGACGGAGCGGCCTTTCTTTTTTCCTTACCCGCAATATCAGGAATATAAATATGCTTAATCCTTTCAGCGGGAATTCCGTTTGCAATATAGCTTCTTATCTGAAAGCCGGAGTGATCTGAATCTGTCAGAATAATAATCCCCTGCTCTTTGGCAAGTCTTCTTATGAAATCAAGCTTTTCCTTATCTTTATATATCTGAAAGCCGTTTGTTTCAACGATGAAAGCATCAAGAATATTAGATAGCTTTATTTTATCATACCTGCCCTCAACGATAACCGCCTCTTTAACCTTAATCATAAGCAACCTCTTTTGAAATCAAAAGCAGCTTAACCATCGTTTCCTCTAAAATGAGGCGCGAATCGGCGGCGGTGCTTTTAAGATTATTATCTGCAAGCATAAGAACATCAAGAGATTTGCGAAGCTGATCAACTGAAAGCGAAGCGCAATCGCGCGAGGCGTTTCGAAGCGCAAATTCCCTGCCCTTATAGTTATAATAGTTTGCAACATCATCAAAGGGCTGCCCTGCAATTTTTGCACATTTCACCCTGTACATATCAACATAGCAGCTTGAAATAACGGCAAGAACGGAAACTGGCTCCTCCTTTGCCTCAAAAAGCGCGCCTAATACGGAATAAGCCTTTTCATAATCTCCCCTGACGATTGCCTTGGATAAATCAAAAACCTTTGCTTGGAGCGATTTAACGGCAAGCTTATCAATTATTGCGCGTGTGATTTCCTGCCCCTTGGCATACGATGAAAGCTTTTCGGTTTCATTAAGCAGAGTTTTTATATCGCTGCCCGAAACGGAGATAAGATAACGCGCATTATCCGCAGAAAGCGCCGAGCCTCTTTTTTTGCACCCGCTGACAAGCAGCCGAACCAAATCACCCTCACTTCTTTTTTCAAGGTTAACACTTGCGCCCGCCTTTGCAAACGCCGCCTCAACAGATTTCCATTTTGAATTGCGCCTGACATCAACCTCGAGCGAATCAAACCAGAAAAGCAGCACCGTTGAAGGCGGAACATCTGCAAGATATTCCTTAATAAGATCAATATCCGCAGAGGATTTATCAAATGGATAATCGCAAACAAGAATTAAGTTATACTCGCTCATCATCGGGAGCATATCGGCATCCTTCAGGATTTCCTCAAGCGGAGTCTTTTTGCCGTTAAAGGAATGGAGATTGAAATCCATAAAGGTTTTATCAACAATAATATCCGTGAGCTTATTAACGTAAAACTGCTTGAGATAGCCTTCCTCGCCATATATAAAATAGGCATTGAAAAGCTCATTATCTTTAATTTGCTGTTTTAAAGACTGTTCGTTTAATCTTGCCATCTATTTAATCTCCGGTAATGCCTGCCGCTTTGGCTGACACTAATAACATAATCATATTCAACGCATTGAGAAAATGAAACATAATCAAAACAAAATTCACTGCCGTTAATGCTGACATCAACTGCATCATTTATATATTTTACATTAACACCCTGCCATAAATCAATATCAAATTCAGAAAGGCAGAGAATATTTTTGCAATTTTTAATTTTTAAGGACTTTGCCTTTTCATCAGGGCAAACATAATTAACCGCAAAGCAATCCTGCGCAAGCGTTTGCGCACTGCCGGAACAATCTGTATCAAGAACGAGCATAAGAGTTAAACCGTTTGCTTTAACAATCTGCTTTACCGCGCTCATCTGGGAATTATCCTTAACGCCCAGCACCATTGCATAGCTTTCATCATATATCAGATAAGCAGTTGAGTTATAACCTGCAAGAGCGCGGACAAAGGTTTTGCCCACAGAAGAAACGGCGCCGCAGACGCAGATTATGCAAAATGCCGCAACAGAAAGAAGCGCGCAGAGGCGAATCGCTTTTTTACTTCTCAGTATGAAGCCTACACCAAAAAGCGCAAACACGGCTGCAACTGCAAGCGCAAAATAGAAATAATCAAGATAAATCAGGGAAAACGCAAGGCCTGCTGCACGGGCGGCAATATCAATAATTATACCGGCAAAAAGGCGGATTACGAACACAAGCACAGCTGAAATAAAATTTACTTTATATAACGCAATAAACAGAAACGAAGAAATCAACAGCACCTGCGCAAGAGGAATTGTGAAAAAGCTGATTATAATTCCGATTAAGCTTGCCTGCCTGAAAAAGAAAAGCATAACGGGAAAGGTTGAAATAAAAATTGCGCAGGAAAGAATAATACCGTCTGCCGCAAAGGCAAAAAGCTTATTTTTGATTCTATCCGCTTTAAATATATTTCTTAACGGCTGATTAATCGTTAAGATGCCGAGCACCGCCGTATAAGAAAGCATTGTGCCGGCATCTGTTACTGCATAAGGATTAAAGAAGCAAACCAGAAAAGCGGCAATACCGAGCGAATTAAGCGAATCACTCTTTTGCCTGAGTGTTTTGCCGATCAGGAATACCAGCATCATTAGCCCCGCTCTCATCATCGAAGGCGCAAAGCCGGAAAGCAGGATATAAAACAGAACGAATAAGGCGCTTAAAACTGCTCTCGGAATAACAGAAACGCTTAACCGCCTTAAAAGATAATAAACCGTGCCGCAAAGCACCATCAGATGAAACCCGGAAACCGCAACAAGATGCGCCAGACCGCTTGCCTTAAAGCTATCATAAACAGAGGTGTTGATATCGGATTTATTTCCCGTCAGGATTGCAAGCGCAAGCGCACCCGCATCGCCGCAGATATATGTTTTAAAAACGCCTCTGATATGCAAGCGAAAATCAAGCATGAGCTTCAAAGGGCTGTTAATCTCTTTTCCCGTTAAAATTAAATTATCCACGGGATTTGCGCGAAGAAAAACGCCATCCGCATAATAGCCGTAAGAATCATAAGCATCAGAAGAAATCAAATCCAGCTTAAGCTCACCCTGAAGCTGCTCATAATAATCGAAATCCAGCGGTGTATATGTGTATAGCTTCAGCTTAATATTCTGCGGCGCATCCTTCATCTCAATTGCATCGGTTTTAACCGTGTAAGAAAACCCGTAGGAGGTTTTCTGCTCTGCATCAATTATATAAAAAGAGACCTTTGCGCTTTTACCGGCAAGCTGAGCCTGAGGGGCATAATTCAGATAATAATTTGCATTAAAGATAAACGCCGCAAGAAGCACGGAAAATAGGCACAAAGGCACGGAGGCTGCGCGCCTTGTTTTTCCGAAAAGCAGCGAAATAACGAAAAGAGCACCTGCGGCAACAAAAGCCGCAAGCGCCCATTTTATACCAATAAAATTGAGGATGATCAGAGTGAGCGCAAAAGAGAAGCCGATATGCGCAAACACTCTTTTCATAAAACTATCCTCCGATTATATTTATTTTTCTGCCTTAACAGGCTCAATCATATAGCTGAAGCTTTGCTTAACGCCCTTATGCATAATATATGGCTCACGAAGCACTGCATCGCCCGGCGAATCACCGCCGACACCGCAGAGCATATGATCAATATTAAGCTGGGTTATCTCTTTATTATAAGGAATATTGTGAACGTGGGTTGCATTTTCAAGCTCCTCGGTTGTGTAATGATGAGCGCTGAAATTTAGCAGATCGTCATAATACGAGGTAAACTTAAAGCCGTTGCCCTGCCTGTCAGTAATCGTGAGATACTTAACATCGCAGCGGTTTGAGCTTTCCTGCGGGCGCATATATCTATGTTCAAGCTTGGTTACCGTTGATTTATAGGTGCTGATTTTTGCGCCTGTTTTTCTGTCACAATAGGTTGCATGCGGGCCCCTGCCATACCAGTTAACATATTCCATCTTACCGTCTAGAGTGAGCCTTGATCCGAATTTAACCATATCCGCCATTGGAATGACGCTGTGATAAACATAAATTCTCTTATCTGCATAGAACTTATATGTTGAAACAGAGTTTTTGAGATTCGGAGTGCTCCAGGCGATATGCACCTCAACACAGCCGTCTTCATTTTTAACAACCTCTGTTCTAACGGCATTTGCCCTGTGGCTTGCAGAGCGCCATTTATAATACGGATGCATCGGAATTGCAAACGGCAGGAAATTGAGCACGCCGAGATCATTATCTGTGAGCGCTCGGAAATAATAAGGCTCAATCNNGCTCAAGCGGCGCTTTAAGCTTTTCCCTGCCCTCAATTGAAATGCTTGTTATTCTGCCGTTTTCAACCTTAACGGCATAAGCATCGCCGCTGATTTCAACGCTGTTTCCCTTCTGTGAATAATTAATTTCGCCCTCTGTTTCCGGAGCAGCCGGCTGAGGAGCAGAATTCAGAATAAACTGATCCCAAGCAATTTCATAATTTGATTTTAAGCCAAGAGTTTTCTTTTTGGTGAAGAAGGAAATTGTGAGCACAACCTCCTTATTCTCCGGAAACTCCGAAAGCTTATAAGGAATGGTGATAAAGGTTTCCGAAAGCGGCGCGCATTCAAATTTATCAAGCTCGCCCGAATCAAGTATTTCGCCCTCTGCCTCCACGCTCCAGCGGCAGGCAAACGCGGAAACATCCGTGAAAAGGAACTTATTCTTAACCTTATACGTTCCCTTGTTAATATCAAATTCCTCTGTTTTAATCTCCTGATAAACCTTTTTAACCTCATTGATTTGCGGGTGAGGAATGCGGTCTGCACCGATTATACCGTTTGCGCAGAAATAAGTGTTTGATCCTGAAATTGCAGTTGTATTCGGAACGTCTATTGCCGGGCTTGCCTCAGCATCCTCAAAATCAGTGCCGTAAAGCCACATATCATTGCCGTTTTCATCAACCTTGTGAATGGTTTGATCAACGAAATCCCAGATAAAGCCGCCGCACATATTATCATATTTTTCAAAATCATCCATATACTCCTGGAAATTTCCGAGGGAATTTTCCATTGAATGTGCATATTCGCAGAGGATGACCGGCTTGCCGGCATACATTTCAGCCTTAATCGGCTTATTATCAGCGGCAAGCTGATTAACGAAATTATCATAAAGCGTGGTTTTGATTTCTTCCCTTTTGCCAAGCTTTTCCATAATATCCGCGCGCGGATACATGCGGGAAATAACATCGCTCTTGGTTAAATCAAAATCGCCCTCATAATGGAACTGACGCGTATCATCAAGGCGGAGTGCGGCCTCCTTCATTTTCATAAAGTTGTTGCCGTCGCCAGCCTCATTGCCGAGGCTCCACATAAATATGCAGGGATTATTCCTGTCTCTCAAAACCATCCTCTGCATACGGTCAACAGCCGCTTCGGTCCACATCGGGTTACTGCCGGGAACGCCCTTGCGGCGCACGCCATGGGATTCAAGGTCACACTCATCCATAACATAAAAGCCGTATTTATTTGCCATTTCATAAAAATACGGATCATTTGGATAATGGGAGGTGCGGATAGAATTGATATTATTCTGCTTCATAATATCCATATCCTGCGAATATCTCTCCCGCGGAACAGCCCAGCCGTGGTCTGCATCAAAATCATGGCGGTTAACGCCCCTAATCATAAGCGGCATACCGTTGAAATAGATTTTTTCGCCTTTAATCTCAACCTGCTTGAAGCCGACATTATAAGTTTTAACAGCAACAACCTTTTTGCCGAGCTTCAGAGTGATAACAAGGGTGTAAAGATTGGGATGCTCTGCAGACCATTTCTTCGGATTTTTGATATCGGCGGTTATATTGATTTTTGACTGCTCCTTGCCGAGAGCAAATTCGGCAGTGCCAAGCTCAATTTCGCGCCCGGTGTCCGCAATCAGATAAGCCTCAACGCTTGCTTTTCCTTTTTTATCAGCATAGTTTTCAACATAAATATCAAGGGTGGCTTCAGCGTCTTTATAAATACTGTCAAACGTGGTTTTGAAGAAGAAATCACGCAGGCAGACGCCGCTTTCCGCATAAAGATAAACCTCGCGATAAATTCCGCATAGCCACCACATATCCTGATCCTCAAGATATGTGCCGTCACAATAACGATAAACCTTTGCGGTTACAACATTTTCCTTGCCGAATTCAATAAATTCCGTTACGTCAAATTCATGCGGAGTCATAGAACCCTGGCTGTAGCCGACATATTTGCCGTTAACATAAACTTCAAGCGCTGCCTTTGCGGCACCAAAATGCAGGAATATCTCCCTGCCCTTCCATTTATCATCAAGCTCAAAGCGGCGGCGATAAAAGCCTATTTCCTGGAGTTTGTGATTAATTGAGGGAATGCTGTGCTTGCTGCGGCCGATTGCCTTCGGAAAGGTGCTGGCATAATAAACAGGAACGGAATAGCCCTCCGTCTGCCATACTGAAGGAACGGTTATTTCATCCCATTCGCTGTCATCAAAATCAACAGCCTCAAAATCAGCAGGCTGGTTTTTAATACCCTGCTGCCAGAAGAATTTCCATTGCCCGTTAAGGGACTGCTTATATTTACAAGCCTCTTCTGAAAGGGCGGAATCAACATCATCAAACGGGAGGGCAAGCACATGGCCGTCCTCCTTATTCTCCTTAATGATTGCAGGATTTTCCCAAATGAATTTTCCCATAATTATTACCCCTAAATATTTGTAATAACGCGTTATATATATAATAATGTATAACGCACTAAAAGTCAATAAACGGAAAACTTAATTAATAAGGATATGGACAAGCCGCTCTAATATGTGTTATAATAAAGGTTAGAGTATTTACCGCGGAGGTTTTTATGATAGTTAGAGTTAATGATGCAAATCTTGCAGAATATGAGGATTTTATAAAAAGTCATCCGAAAGGCTTATTCCAGCATTCTTCAAAATGGGCAAAGGTTAAATCCGCCTGGAAATGGGAGGCAATAATGCTTAAAGATGATGAAAGCGGCGAAATCATCGGCTCTGCCGCAGTGCTCATCCGTTTTGTTCCCGTGATCAAAAATGCGCTGTTTTATGTTTGTAGGGGCTTTGTTGCCGATGAGAATGATTTTGAAACCTTTGACAGGCTTTTTGACGGCCTTCTTGAGCTTGCCAAAGAATACAAGGCATATTGCATAAAAATTGACCCAGAGATTGTTATTGAAAACAAGGCTTATAAAGAGCATTTAATTTCAAAGGGCTTTACCGAGCTTAATCCCGGATGCATGGATTTTGAAAATGTTCAGCCAAGATTTGTTTATTGCTTTGATTATAACGGGCTTTCAGAGGAGGAGCTTATGCTCACCTTTAAACCCGATTACCGAAACCGCATCAGAAAAGCGCCGAAGAAAGGCGTTGAGGTTAAGATAATGGGCAAGGAAGCGCTTGACGATTTTGTGAGCATCATGGCCGAAACCGGTGAGCGCGATAATTTCTCCACCCGCCCGAAATGGTATTTTGAAAAGATTCTTGACTGCATGGGCGAAGACGCAAGGCTTTATATGGCATATTATGAGGGCAAAGCAATTGCCGGCACGATTGCCATTAAATGGGGTGAAAACGTAATGAAATACCAATACGGCGCATCATCAAACGCTCACAGAAACGTTTATCCTAACTACGCCTTGCAGTGGGCAATGATGCAATGGGGGCTTGAATGCAACTGCAAGGTTTATGATTTCGGAGGCATCAGTGGCGACTGCCAGAACCCCGATAATCCGCATTACGGCTTATGGCGCTTTAAGCACGGATTTGGCGGTTATATGAAGGAATTTATCGGCGAATTTGATTACGTTATCAACAAGCCGGTTTACAATATTTACAACATTGCAACGGATTTGAAAAAGAAGATAAGATGAGCAGATATATTATTGAAAAAGAAAAGCTTGCAGAGAATATTGAAACCGTTAAAATGCTTGCGGGCGTGCCGGTTATCGGCGTCGTTAAAGGCAACGGCTACGGCTTCGGAATCAAGGAATTCACAAGCATTTTAAAGGCTAACGGCATTAGGACCTTTGCCGTTACCGAGGTTACGGACATTCCGGTGATCAAGGAAATACTTGACGATGAGGATATCCTCGTTATGCGTTCCACCTGCATTGAGGCGGAAGCAAGACAGATTGCCGAAAGCGATTGCATTGCAACCATCGGTTCTGCAGAAGCATGCGAGGTTATGAACAGAGTGTCGGCGGAGCTTGGCGTTAAAACAAAATGCCACCTTAAGATTGACACGGGTATGGCAAGATACGGCTTTATGCCGAGCGAAATCAGCAAAGCCATCGCGTGTTACGGCGCTGAAAATCTTGAATTTACCGGGATTTACACGCATTTTTCAAGCGCTTTTCGCAATGCGGAGCTGACAAAAGCACAGTTTGCAACATTTAAGGATTGCATCGCCCAAATTGAAAAAGCAGGGCATAAAACGGGAATTGCTCACTGCGCAAACTCCCCCGCTCTGCTCAATGTTGACGGCGTTGCGATGGACAGCGTGAGAATCGGCTCTGCCTTCACGGGAAGGGTTATCACCAAAAGCAAAGTCGGCCTGCACCGCCTCGGCAGTCTTGAGGCGGAGGTTATTGAGGTTAAAACCNNCGAAGGGATATTTCGTCGGCTACAACGGAACCTATCAGACCAAGGAGGAAACCAAAATCGCAATTGTGCCGATCGGGCATTATGACGGCTTTGGCCTTGCCAAGGAAAAGGAGCTTGTTGATTTAAGATATTCGCTTTCCGTTTTCAAAAACTATCTGAAGAAAAAGCAGATGTATGTTAAAATCAACGGGCGGATGTTTCACGTTATCGGCGGAATCGGGCTTTCGCACACTGCCGTTAACGTTACCGGAGCCGATGTCAAGGCCGGAGACCTTGCAACGGTTGACATTTCACCGCTTATGGTTAACCCGAGGATTGAAAGAATTTACAAATAAATATCCACCCGCATAGCGGGTGGTATTTCATTTTCGGGCATAGCCCTAATATTACTGGCGGCGCACAAGTGCGC
>DCTO01000005.1 GCA_002329285.1 Ruminococcaceae bacterium UBA1438 | reverse complement strand
TCAAAAACCTTTCCAAAGCTGCCAAAGTCCCTTATGTTCAAGGAAATCAGAAAAAAGAATATTAAGATTAACAAAAAGCGCACCGCGCCTGATTATTTTCTCTGCGAGAATGACGTGCTCCAGCTTTATCTTCATGATGACGTTCTCGAGGAAAAACAGGAAAGCTTTGATTTTATGGCAGCCTCAAATGAGCTAAATATCATCTTTGAGGATGAAAACTTGATTCTTATTGATAAAAAGGCCGGTGTGCTTTGCCATCCTGTTAAGGGCGAATATACCGACACGGTTATCACCCGCGTTANNAGGCGAATGGAATCCGAAGGAAAGCAAAACCTTCTCACCCGCTCTGGCAAACAGGCTTGACCGCAACACTGCCGGCATAATCATCGCTGCAAAAAATGCCGAGACTCTACGCGTTCTGAACGCAAAAATAAAAAGCAGAGAGATTGAGAAATATTATCTTGCTGCAGTTGAAGGCGTTTTTGAAAAGCAAAGCGAAACTCTTACCGCTTATCTTATCAAAAATGAGAAGCAAAACAAGGTTTACGTTTATGACAAACCTCGCGAGGGCTGCAAAAAGATTGTTACAAAATATTCAGTGCTTGAAAGCTTTGACGGCAAATCGCTGATTGAAATTGAGCTTATTACAGGAAGAACGCATCAAATCAGAGCGCATATGGCACACATAGGGCATCCGCTTCTGAATGACGGAAAATATGGAAATAATGAGGGCAGATTCCGGCAGGAATTATACAGTTATAAGCTTTGCTTCAATTTTAAAGACGAAAACCCGCTTTCATATTTAGACGGAAAGACCTTCACTGTTGAAAACTGCTCCCTTTTGCGAAGATTTAAGGAGATGAAAAGGAATGGATAAAAGGCTGATAAGAATTTTATCACCAATCACGATTTGCGTTTTTGCGCTTCTTGATTTAGCCGTTATTTATTTCGGCTATGAGGCTGTTTCAAAAATTCTGCTTGCAGTTACCCCGCTGACGGTTTTCTTTGTTGCGGTTGAAATCGGCGCGATTATTATTGCTGTTTTAGTTACAAAAGAAATTCTGACAAATGGGATTGTTTTCTACGATGACGAAATGGAATTTACCGGCCTTGATTCATACAACACTGTTGAATATTCAGAGGTTAAATCAGTTAAAATCATTAAGGATAATGCTGCAAGCCTTGTTAAAAATTTTAATGACAGGCACACCTTTGTTTTCTTTATCTTTAAAAACGGCGAAACGCTCTCAATCGATTTGGGGCTGACAACAAATAAGCTTGTCAAAACATTTGCATCGGAATTAAACTCAAGGCTTGAAGACGCAGAAATCAACGCAGAAATAAAAACAAAGCCTGAAATCAAATCAAAAAAGCATAGAAAAGACGAAGAAAGCACCGATTAATTCGGTGCTTTAAATTTTATATAAATATTTGCGTTTTTAAGTTCAATTTCAGAAATTGTATAATTCTTATCAAAAGCGGCAGTGAAAAAGCCATAAGTTACTTGACCGCTTGCTTTCATGCCGTTTTCAAAGGGAACTGCAGTAACCTGATCTGAATTGACAGCAACAATAACCTCATAAACCAGAACCGCAGGGTTTATTATATCGGTATTTCTGCCAGGATAAGACAGGCTCATATCTTCATATTCAAAGCTTAATTCACTGCCGTTATACGCCATAATAAGGCCGCTTGCAGAAGAGGACTGAGCGGTTACCGTTACATTGCCGTCAATATAATCAACAAGGCAATCATATGATAAATCCCCCATTGAAATATTAACATTGCGGGAAAACTCTTCAATAACCAGCTTTTTTCCAATCGGAGCGCTGCTTTGCGCGCAGCCGGAGAGGCTTAAAGAAAAAACCAATACAAACAGCAATGAAATGCTTTTTTTCAAAAAATCACTCTATTCAAATTCAATCATAAGTGCGCCGAGAAGTTCCAGCATATCATCAATTGTCATCCCGAGAGTGCTGATTTCCTTTGCAGTAATATCACCGCAAAGGCCGTGAATATAAACAGCACATTTTGCAGCATCAAACGGAGATATCCCCTGGGCAATAAAGGAAGCAATCATGCCGGTGAGCATATCGCCCGTGCCGCCCATTGCCATTCCGGGATTGCCGGTTGTGTTAAGAAAAATCTCTTTACCGTCTGTAACAACTGTGTTTGCGCCCTTTAGAACAACAATGGCATTATACTGCTTTGCAAAGGTTTTTGCTGTTTTAATCCTGTTTTGCTGAACATCGGCAATGCTTTCGCCGACGAGTTTTGCCATTTCACCGGGATGAGGAGTTAAAACAATCGGAGCTTTTGCGGTGCTTAATACATTTATATTCAAAATAATTGAGTTTATGCCGTCCGCATCAAGCACAACTGGCACATCGGATTCCTTTATAACCTGATTGCAGATAACCTGCGTGTCATCATTATTGCCTATTCCACAGCCCAGAGCGATCGAATCAGCCCATTTAAGCTCCTCCATAATATGATTTAGCGCGCCCATTGAAAGAGTTTTATCCTCATTTTCACTCATAGGGGCAAAAAGAGGCTGAATCATATGAGAGGTTAAAACGTGATAAATTGATTTAGGGAAAAGGCATTTGAGAAGACCAACCCCGGTTTTAAGCGCTGCCTTTGCGCAAATAACCGCAGCACCCGGCATGGTATATGAGCCGCAGATATTAAGCTGATGCCCGTTTTGTCCCTTATTTGAATTAATCTTTCTTTTGCTAAAACAGGATTTAACAAAGGCTTTGGAGATAGTTTCGGGATAATTATCGGAATAACAATCCTCCGGAATGCCGATATTAACAACATAAGTTTTTCCGCAGAATTCGTTTGCAGGAGGAGCAACATGGCAAATCTTAAGGGTTGAAATTGCAATCGTGAAATCTGCAGAAACCGCATTGACTGCCGCACCTGTGGTGGCGTCTGTTCCGCTTGGAGTGTCAATTGAAACGACCTTGGCTTTGCTTTGATTAATTGCTTTGATTACGGTAAGAAAAGGCTCTTTAACTTCGCCATGAAAGCCAATTCCGAAAAGGCAGTCAACAATCAACGCCGTATTGCTTAAATCCGCCTTTTTGTAATTGGCAACCGGAACATCAGCATTTATTGCTTCTTCAAAATACATTAAAGGCTCTGCAATTTCCGGATCCTTATCAGCAAGAACTATTTCAGCATTTGCGCCGAAATCAGTTAAAAGCTTGGCGATAACAAAGCCATCACCGGCATTTTTGCCGTTCCCGCAAACCACAGAAACCTTCTGCTCTTTGATTTCATCACCGAAAAGCTTAATAATCCGCTTTGCACATTGCTCGCCGGCGGCCTTCATCAACTCTGCCTCCGTGAAATATTTTTCAAAGGCAAGCTCTTCAACTCTTTTAATTTGCTTTGCAGTTAAAATTCTCATAAATTACTCCCAAATAATCACCGTTGCAATGGCGTAATCGCCGTCATGACTTATTGAAACATCTGAATTGGAAATGCCGTTCAAATAAGGGCTGCCGTCCTCCCTATGCAGAATTTCAACGGTGTTCAGCCTTGCATTGATTCCCGTTTTGCAAGCCTTAAAATAGGTTTCCTTTGCCGCAAAAATCCCGGCAAAGCTTTCTGCAGACTTGCAATACTCACGCTCCTTTTTTGTGAAAACACCTTCAAGAAAATGAGAAGACTGAATACTTTTTCCGATTCTGGTAATTCTGATTATATCCGTTCCGATGCTGAACATTGATTTCTCCTAATCATAATTAATAAAACCATTATAATTTATTTTTATCCCATTTGCAATAATTTACTTTACAGAATGCGCTTTTTGGAGTAAAATAAACTTGAGCGTTATATTCTTTCTTTAAAAAAAATATACATTACCAAGGATGGTGTTTCCATGATTGGTAATGTTGAAGCAAGATGTGTTGAAATCGGGAAATATATCGTTTCAAGCGGCGCAACAGTGCGCCATGCTGCCGCGGTTTTCGGAATCAGCAAATCAACCGTTCATATTGATGTAACAAAGAGGCTTTTCAATATTGACCGAGGGCTTTATGAACAGGTTAGGCAGGTGCTTGAAAACAACAAGGCGCAAAGGCACATCAGGGGCGGAAACGCAACTAAGGAGAAATATAAAGCTTTAAAGAAAAACTAACTATAAGAGGATGTTAAAATGGCAATTGGTTTTATCGGCTGCGGAAATATGGCAGGCGCAATTATAAAAGGCATAATTAAAGCAAAGGCTGTTAATGCGGATGAGGTTTTTGCTTTTGATAAGGATTCGGCAAAAACGAAGGCGCTTTCCGAATCACTCGGAATAAACGCTTGCAAATCAGCAAATGAGGTTGTTGCAGCTTCTGATTATACAGTGCTTGCAGTTAAACCAAATGTGCTGGCAGCAGTGCTTGACGGAATAAACATCAAAACTATGGATAAAGAAACCGTTTTGGTTTCAATTGCTGCCGGGAAAAGCATTGATTTTATCAGAAATTCGCTTTCGCACAACAATAAAATCATTCGCGTTATGCCAAATATTAACGCTTTAGTCGGCGCGGCATGCTCTGCTTACTGCGCAAACGATTCTGTTGAGGATAAGGACAAGCAGTTCATTGAAAGGATTTTCGGCGCAATCGGCGAAATCTGCGAGATTTCGGAAAGCTTTTTCCCTCTTTTCGGAGTTGTTGCAGGCTGTTCGCCCGCGTTCAGTTATATGTTTATCGATGAGCTTGCAAGAGCAGCAGTTAAAAACGGCATGCCAAAGGATATGGCATTAAAATTTGCCGCTCAAACAGTTTTGGGAAGCGCAAAGCTTGTGCTTGAAAGTGACGAGGCGCCATATAAATTGGTTGATATGGTTTGCTCTCCTGGAGGCACAACCATTGAGGGAGTTCTTGCTCTCCAGGAAAAGGGCTTTGCAAATGCAGTTCATAAAGCAGTTCAGGCTGCTTATGAGAAGGATAAAAAACTTTAAGGAGAGTGAGTTTATGAACTACGAAATCAAAGGCGGAAATTTTCCAGTTTTAATCTGCAACCTTGATGCTAATGAAGCAATGATAAGCGAAGGCGGCGGAATGAGCTGGATGAGCCCAAACATGAAAATGGAAACAACCGGCGGTGGCCTCGGCAAAATGCTTGGCAGAATGATGACAAAGGAAAGCATTTTCCAAAACCGTTACACAGCACAGGGCGGAAATGGAATGATTGCTTTTGCAAGCAGCCTCCCCGGCGAGATTCTTGCGCTTGAAATCGGCCCCGGTAAGGATTACATTTGCCAAAAATCTGCTTTTCTTGCTTCAACAGCAGGCGTTGAGCTTTCAACCTTCTTCCAGAAGAAATTCGGCTCCGGCCTTTTCGGCGGCGAGGGCTTTATTATGCAGAGACTTTCAGGAAACGGTTTAGGCTTTGTTGAGATTGACGGCTCTGCAATCAGATATAACCTTCAGCCCGGTGAACAGCTTATTGTTGACACCGGCCACGTTGTGCTCATTAGCTCAACCTGCAAAATGGACATTCAGACCGTTAAAGGCGTTAAAAACGTTCTTTTCGGCGGCGAAGGTTTATTCAACACCGTTGTTACCGGTCCCGGTGAAGTTGTTCTTCAGACAATGCCCGTTCCGAAGCTTGCTGGCTCAATTCAGCCATATATCGTTACATCCGGATCATAAAAGAAAAAAAATAAGGCTTGGGATTTCCCAAGCCTTTATATTTTAATCAAACAGCACTGTGCTGAAATATCTTTCCCCTGTATCGGGAAGCACGGTAACAACCGTTTTGCCCTTTCCAAGGCGCTTCGCAAGCTTGATAGCCGCCGCAACATTTGAGCCACTTGAAATGCCGCACATAATGCCTTCTTCGCTTGCAAGGCGGCGGGCGGTTTCAATAGCTTCACTATCTGAAACAACACAGATATTATCATAAATTTTCGTATTAAGATTTTCCGGGATTAAGCCGTCCCCTATTCCCATTTGCAGATGTGTGCCAACTGCGCCGCCGCTTAAAATTGCAGCGTCCTTCGGCTCAACAGCCCATATGGTTATTGATGGATTCTGCCTTTTAAGCACCATTCCGATGCCGCTGATTGTGCCGCCGGTTCCGACACCGCTGCAAAAGCCGTCAATATCACAATTAACCTGCTCCAGAATTTCAGTTGCGGTGTAATAAATATGCGCCTTAGGATTATCAGGATTATCAAACTGAGAAGGAACATAAACATTCTCATCCTCATTCTTCATCTTTTCGGAAAGAGAAATGCATTCGGCAATACATTTGCCGATATCGCCGTCATCATGAATGAGAATAACCTCTGCCCCGTAATTCTGAATAAGCTTTCTGCGCTCTTCGGAAACAGAATCAGGCATAATAATTTTAACCTTATAGCCCATTACCGCGCCGACAAGCGCAATACCAATTCCCTGATTGCCGCTTGTTGGCTCAACAATAATTGAATTCTCATTAAGAAGGCCTTTTTCAGTTGCCGCCTTAATCATATTATAAGCAGTGCGTGTTTTAATAGAGCCACCGATATTAACGCCCTCATATTTAACAAAAATCTGGGCGCCATCCTTTGGAGCAAGCTTATTAAGTTTAATCATCGGGGTGTGCCCGATGGCATCAAGTATTGTATTATATACCATACTAACCTCAATTATTACATATATTTTTTGATTTCATCAACCATGTTTAACTGTTCCCACGGAACATTAAGCTCTTCCCTGCCCATATGACCGTAAGCAGCAACAGCCTGATAAATAGGTCTTCTTAAATCAAGCTTATAAATTATAGCGGACGGTCGAAGGTCAAACACCTTATCAACGATTTCGCTGATTTCATCATCACTCTTAACGCCGGTTCCAAAGGTGTCAACCATAACAGAAACAGGCCTTGCAACGCCGATTGCATAGGCAAGCTCCACCTCGCATTTTGAGGCAAGGCCGGATGCTACAATATTCTTTGCAACCCAACGAGCGGCATAAGCAGCACTGCGGTCAACCTTTGTAGGATCCTTGCCTGAAAAAGCACCACCGCCATGACGGGCATAGCCGCCATATGTATCAACAATAATCTTTCTGCCTGTTAATCCGCTATCACCCTGAGGGCCGCCGATAACGAATCTGCCTGTAGGATTAATGAAAAATGAGGTTTCATCATCAATTAATTCAGCAGGAATTGTCGGAATTATAACGTTATCAATAATATCCTGCCTTAACTGATCAAGTGAAACATCAGCGCTGTGCTGGCTGGAAACAACGATTGTTGTTACCTTGTTCGGCTTTGAATCAACATATTCAACGGTAACCTGTGTTTTGCCGTCTGAATAAAGATATGGCAAAGTGCCGTTTTCACGAACCTCTGTAAGTCTTTTTGCAAGCTTATGCGCAAGGCTGATCGGAAGAGGCATAAGCTCTTCGGTTTCATCGCAGGCAAAACCGAACATCATACCCTGATCGCCNNACCCATTGCAATATCAGGGCTTTGCTTATCAAGCGCAACAAGCACACCGCAGGTGTTGCCGTCAAAGCCTTTTACGCTACTATCATAACCTATGCCGCAAATTGTTTTCCTAACAATTGCAGGAATATCAACCTGAGCATTAGAAGTGATTTCGCCCATAACAAGCACCTGGCCGGTTGTGATTGCAGTTTCGCAGGCAACACGGCTTTGCGGATCCTGCTCAAGCATTGCNNTCAAGCACAGCATCTGAAATTTGATCGCATATTTTATCGGGATGACCCTTTGTAACAGATTCACTTGTAAATAAAAATCTTGACATAAACATATCCTCCAATCATAAAAAATAACACACCCCGAATGAGTGTGCATTCATTAACTCATCATTCGGAAAATCCGCAGGAATTAGCACCTTGCGCATATGCAGG
>DCTO01000081.1 GCA_002329285.1 Ruminococcaceae bacterium UBA1438 | reverse complement strand
CGGTGTTTGCCGTTATTCCGATTGCCGTATTGATGAGAAAAACAGCACAAAAACCGTAATTATAATAAATATATTCCTTAATGAATGCTTTTTTCTTTTTGGTTAGATTTAACAAAGGTTAGCAAAATGGAAAAAAGTGCTTGCTATTCATATTAAAACAGTATAAAATATATGTGAANNGTTTATTATTAAAATATATGCCCAATAAAAAAAATCGTCTCCCTCGCATAGGTATTAATGGTTTTGGTCGCATCGGCCGCCTCGCTTTCCGTCAGATGTTTGATGCTGAAGGCTATGAGGCTGTAGCTATCAACGATCTTACCGATCCAAAAATGCTTGCTCATCTTCTTAAGTATGACACAGCTCAGAGAGGCTATGCGGGTGTTATCGGTGAGAACAAGCACACAGTTGAGGCTACTGAAAATTCAATCATCGTAGATGGTAAGGAAATCACAATCTATGCAAAGCCAAACGCAGCAGAGCTTCCTTGGGGCGAGCTTGATGTTGATGTTGTTCTTGAGTGCACAGGTTTCTATTGCTCAAAGGATAAGGCTCAGGCTCACATTGATGCCGGCGCAAAGAAGGTTGTTATTTCTGCTCCTGCAGGCAATGATCTTCCAACAATCGTTTATAACGTTAACCATGAAACACTCACCGCTGATGATAAAATCATCTCCGCTGCTTCATGCACAACAAACTGCCTTGCTCCTATGGCNNCAGATGATTCTTGACGGTCCTCACAGAAAGGGCGACCTCAGAAGAGCTCGTGCAGGCGCTGCAAACATCGTTCCTAACTCAACAGGCGCAGCAAAGGCAATCGGCCTTGTAATTCCGGAGCTTAACGGCAAGCTCATCGGCGCTGCTCAGAGAGTTCCTACCCCAACCGGTTCAACAACTATTCTCACAGCTGTTGTTAAGGGCGACGACATCACTGTTGACGGCATCAACGCTGCAATGAAGGCTGCTTCAAACGAGTCCTTCGGTTACAACACTGATCCTATCGTTTCAATGGATATCGTTGGTATGAGATTCGGCTCACTCTTTGATGCTACTCAGACAATGGTTCTTCCTATCGGCGACGGTAAGTTTGAGGTTCAGGTTGTTTCCTGGTATGATAACGAGAACAGCTACACCTCACAGATGGTTAGAACAATCAAGTATTTTGCAGAGCTCGGCTAAGCAAAAACTTAAATTATAAGCAAAAGGATGTTCCTTCGGGAACATCCTTTTTTTGTCGTTTTTTTAATCCTTGCTGATAATCTTTTTCTGCCAGCTTCTTTTGCCGCATTCGGGGCATTTCATATATCGCGTTCTGTTAACGTGCATTGCAAAGAAAACGCTGGAGTATTTCGGCACGTATTTATGGTGGCATTTTGCACATTCATAATATCCTGCCGTCTGCTCAATTCTGAGAGCGAAAGACATTGCAATTGCAAATATAATAAACCCTGCCGAAATCAGCAGAATTCTTATGATATCAGGCATTTCAATAAAAGACGCCACAAAAACCAAAATCATAAAGCTGATTGATGCTGAAAAGCCGATAAAGTATTCCAACCTCAGCATTTCGCGGGCTGCCCTTTCTTTTTGCCTAACTAAATCAAGCAAGGTTTTTTCAATGCTTTCATCATTTTTTTCCATAACCATAACCTCCCCGTTAAGTAGCTCGTTAACGCTTATTTCAAGGATTTCGCAAAGCTCAAGCATAATTCCCGAATCGGGCAGGCTTTTCCCGTTTTCCCATTTTGAAACAGCTCTGTCCGTAATCCCAAACTTTTCGGCAAGCTGCATCTGGGTTAAGCTTTTTGCCTTTCTGCGCTCTGCGATAAATTTTCCAATCTTAATTTGGTCCATATAAATCACCATAGCCTTTCAGGCAACAAATAGTTCATTAAAAATCACCAAAAGCCTGCGTTGCCTGAACAGGCGTTATGGTGATTGCAGCCGTCTCAAAATTATGCCGCAGGCAAATTTTGAGGGCAATATAATCTGAATAGTGTGATTTTTCACACTATCGCCTCCTTCTGAAATAATTGTATTTCCGTTTCGTCTTAAAGTCAACAAACCGTTAGTTGAGTTGAGGTTATACTCATTAAAAACGGGGCGACAAAGTCGCCCCCTAACTAACCACTGATTACTGACCACTGGCCACTATTTTTGCTGTGCTAATTTTTCGGGTGAGCCGCAGCATTTTTTGTATTTCTTGCCGCTGCCGCAGGGGCATGGGTCATTCGGGCCGATTTTCTTGCCCTTTCGAACGGGCTCCTGCTTTGCGGAATCATCGCCGCCGGAGGAGGTTGCGGTGATCTTTGCAACCTGCTTGCGCTCAACATCCTCTCTGCGCCTTACAACAACGGTGAACATCATCTTAACGGTCTTTTCCCTGATTTCCCTCGTCATCTCATCAAACATATCGTAAGATTCCATACGGAAGGCAACAACAGGATCCTGCTGTGCATATGAGCGAAGATAGATGCCCTCTTTAAGCGCGTCCATAGCGTCAATATGATCCATCCACAGGCTGTCAACATTGTGCAGCAGCACCTTGCGGGAAAGGTCTTTATAAAACTCATCGCCGATTGCCTCACGCTTTGCAGCAAGCCTTTCCTTGCCGATTTCGCGCATAAAGTCAATCATCTCGTCCTGAGTCATATCGTCAAGCCGGTCGCATTCCTCGTTGGAAAGCATCCAGCCTCTGTATTTCTCCTTAAGGCCCGGCATATTCCAGTCTTTTCTTTCAGTATCCCTGACACAGTAGAACAAAACATTCTCCTCAATATTGGTGTCAAGCATATTGTTGATCTGATCTGTCAGGTCCATGCCGTCAAGCACCATATCGCGCTGCTTATAGATAAGCTCACGCTGGCGGTTCATAACGTCATCGTATTGCAGGGTTTGCTTTCTTATGCCGAAGTTTCTGCCCTCAACCTTTTTTTGTGAGGATTCGATTGTGTTTGAAATCATCTTGCTCGGGATCGGGGTGTCCTCATCAAGTGAAAGGCGGCTCATAACGGCCTTCATCCTGTCCCCGCCGAAGAGGCGCAGCAAATCATCCTCTGTTGAAAGATAAAACTGTGATTTGCCCGGGTCACCCTGACGGCCGGAACGTCCGCGCAGCTGGTTATCAATTCGGCGGGAATCATGGCGCTCCGTGCCGAGAATGAATAAGCCGCCTGCCTCGCGCACCTTTTCAGCCTCATCCTTAATCTGCTCTTTATATTTAGCTTCAAGCTCTCTAAAGGTTTTTCTTGCCTCAAGGATTTCCTCATCCTCTGTTTCGGCATAGCCCTTTGCCTCGGCAATAAGCTCATCGGGGAATTGCATGCGCTTCATTTCCGCAGTTGCAAGGAATTCTGCGTTACCGCCAAGCATAATATCGGTTCCGCGGCCCGCCATGTTCGTTGCAATCGTAACGGCGCCTAGCTTACCTGCCTGGGCAACGATTTCAGCCTCGCGCTCATGGTTTTTCGCATTGAGCACGTTGTGCTGAATTTTTGCTCTTTTAAGAAGCTTTGAAAGGAGCTCGCTCTTTTCAATGTTAATTGTGCCTACGAGGATTGGCTGCCCCTTTTCGTGGCATTCCTTAATCTGCTCAATAACGTGCTTGAATTTGCCTGCCTCAGTCTGGAAGATAACGTCCGGCAAATCCTCGCGCGCAAGCGGCTTGTTTGTTGGGATTTCAACAACGTCAAGCTTATAAATTTCGCTGAATTCCTGGCTCTCCGTCATTGCAGTACCCGTCATGCCGGAAAGCTTCGTGTAAAGGCGGAAATAGTTCTGGAAGGTGATGGTTGCAAGAGTTTTGCTTTCGTGCTCAACCTTAACATTTTCCTTTGCTTCAAGTGCTTGGTGAAGCCCGTCGTTAAAGCGTCTTCCAAGCATAATTCTTCCGGTGAATTCATCAACGATAAGCACCTGGCCGTCTTTAACAACATAATCAACGTCGCGCTTCATAACGCCGATTGCCTTGATTGCCTGGTTAATGTGGTGCAACAGGGTGCTGTTTTCCATATCCATCAGGTTTTCAACACCAAAGGTTGCCTCTGCCTTTTTAACGCCGTTTTCAAGCAGAGTTGCCGTGCGTGCCTTTTCATCAACAAGATAATCGGCATCGCGATGAAGCGTTTCAGTGTCCTGCTTTTCATCCATCTGCTCAACCTTGTCCATAACAAGCGTTTTGGCAAAATCATTTGCGCGGCGGTACATATCAGTTGACTGATCACCCTTGCCACTGATGATAAGCGGAGTTCTTGCCTCATCGATAAGAATTGAGTCAACCTCATCAACGATTGCAAAGTTGTGGCCTCTCTGAACCTTCTGCTCCTTTTCAACAACCATATTGTCTCGCAGATAGTCAAAGCCCATCTCGTTATTTGTGCCGTAAGTTATGTCGCAATTATATGCTTCCTGCCTTTCGGCATTGGTTTTTTCATGAATAATAAGGCCGCAGCTAAGGCCAAGAAAGCGGTAAAGCTTGCCCATCCATTCGCTGTCACGCTTTGCAAGGTAATCGTTAACGGTAACAATGTGAACGCCCTTGCCCTCAAGCGCGTTAAGATAAGCGGGCAGGGTTGCAACAAGGGTTTTGCCTTCGCCCGTTTTCATTTCCGCANNCCGCCGATAACCTGAACGCGGAAATGCTTCATTCCAAGCACACGCCATGCACCCTCGCGGCAAACCGCAAAGGCATCGGGCAAAATATCGTCCAATGTTTCGCCGTCTGCAAGCCTCTGTTTCAGAATTTCCGTCTGCGAAGCAAGCTCCTTGTCGCTCATCGGCTGGTATTTTTCTTCAAGCTCCATAACCTTATCGGTTTGCTTCTGAACTCTTTTAACCTCTTTTGCAGAGTAATCGCCGAAAAGCGCTGTTAAAAATTTATTTGCCATTATATCACCTCATAATCACAAAGGATTAACAGCGTTTTTCCGTGAGTAAGGAAAAACTATATCATAAATAATCCCTTGCAATATTATTATTTAATAACTGATTAAAGCGCCGCCTTGATTGCGCTTAATGCGCCGCCGGAGATGGCGTTTTCGTCATCCTCGGTAAACTCAAGCATAAGATTCTGCCTGCCAACAAGAATGGTCAGCGTGATTTCCGCCTGCTCTGATTGCATTTCTGCCTTGCTGATTTCCTCCGTCAGCTTTGCAAGATTGTTATCCAGCCAGGTATCGTCCGTCAGCCTTTGCATAAGATCAAAGCTGGAATAAGTTTTCATAAGCTCGCTTGTGTAATCATAAGCAAGATTAAACATATCCTTGTTCTGCACGGCAAGGGTAACGGTTTTATTATCAAGATCAATATCCTTAATCTCATAAGTGAGCGAGGAAAACATAGCAGATCCCAAATCACTGAACTGGCTGTGCGTTTTTGCATATTTAATTATGATGGAAAGCGTTGTTGAGCTGACGTATTTATCAAGCTCATCGCAGTTGAAATTAACAAGATTTTCAAAAACGGTGTTAACGGTTAATTCAACATTATCTTTTGTTAATTCATTGGTTGGCTTTGTAGAGCAGGCTGAAAACATTCCCGCAATGAAAAGCACTGAAAGTAAAACGCAAAGAATTTTTTTCATAAGGCATAACTCCAATCAGAAAACATATCACCCACCATTATATATTTTTTTTATCCGTTTTGCAAGGAAAGAATTAATAATAAATAAAATATAATATTTTTTCATAAAAAAATTGCATATTTTAAATATATATGGTATAATGTTGAAAAATT
>DCTO01000063.1:21130-21254 GCA_002329285.1 Ruminococcaceae bacterium UBA1438 | reverse complement strand
TAACGGCATCTATATCATCGATCTTCAGAAAACAGTTAAGAAGCTTGATGAGGCATATATGTTCGTTCGCGACCTCGCTGCAGACGGTGGCTCAATCATTTTTGTAGGCACAAAGAAGCAGGCT
>DCTO01000063.1:0-21109 GCA_002329285.1 Ruminococcaceae bacterium UBA1438 | reverse complement strand
TTCAAAACAATCCGCGGCCGTGTTGCCCGTCTTGCTCAGCTCAAGAAGATGCGTGAGGACGGCACTTTCGATCTTCTTCCCAAGAAAGAGGTTGCAGGCCTTGAGCTTGAAATTGAAAAGCTTGAGAAGTATCTCGGCGGTATCACAGAGATGAAGAAGGTTCCTGAGGCAATGTTTATCGTTGATCCTCGCAAGGAAAGAATTGCAGTATCAGAGGCAATCAAGCTTGGCCTTCCGATTGTTGCTATCGTTGACACTAACTGCGATCCCGATGAAATTGATTACGTTATCCCGGGCAATGATGATGCAATTCGCGCCGTTAAGCTCATCGCAGGCGCAATGGCTTCTGCCGTAATCGAGGGCAGAGACGGTCAGGATGCAGTTGTTGCAGAGGAAGCTTCAGAGGCAGCAGAGCCTGCAGAGGCTGAAGAAGCTGCTGAATAATCGGATTATTACAGATTGTATAATCGTAACAAATAAATATTGGAGGAATGTAAAATGGCATTTACTGCTCAGGATGTAAAAGCGCTTCGTGAAAAAACAGGCGTTGGTATGATGGAATGCAAAAAGGCTCTCACAGAGGCTGACGGCGATATGGAAAAGGCCATCGATTATCTTCGTGAAAGAGGCCTTGCTGCCGCTCAGAAAAAGGCCGCAAGAATTGCTGCAGAGGGCGTTGTTCTCTCTTATGCGGATCCTGCTCTTAAGAAGGGCGTTGTAATTGAGGTTAACTCTGAAACAGACTTCGTTGCAAAGAATGAAAAGTTCGTAAGCTTCGTAACCGATCTTGCTAAAACCGTTCTTGCAACAGGTGTTTCAACTGTTGAAGAACTTGCTGATGCCGAGTATATGGGCACCGGCAGAACCGTAACTGAAACTCTTAACGATCTCATCCTTTCAATCGGCGAAAATATGAAGATTCGCCGCTTTGAGGTTATGGACGGCATTGTTGCAACTTATGTTCACGGCGGCGGCTCAGTTGGAGTTATGGTTGGCTTTGATGTTGCTGATGAGGCAAAGGCAACTGATCCTGCTTTTGAGGAAATGGGCAAAAACATTGCAATGCAGATTGCTGCAATGAACCCAACTTATCTCGGCAAGGCTAACATTTCTGCCGAAGAATTGGCTAAGATGGAGTCAATCACGGTTGATAGCGCTCTTAATAAACCTGATTCACTCCCGAGACCGATTCTTGCTGATCTTATTAAAGAGGCTGTTGACGGCAAGTGGAGCAAGGAAGATGCTGATATTTATCAGGGCCTTGATAATAAGCAGGTTAAGAATTTCCCGAATTTCATTTCCAAGGAAGCATATGAGATTCTTGCGGGAATCGCTGTTTCTCATAAGGCAGAAATCGTTGAAAACAAGATTTTCACAGGCCTTGTTCAGGGCAGACTTTCAAAGCAGATTAAAGAGGTTTGCCTGTTAGAGCAGGAATTCGTTCGTTCAGATCTGTTTGAGGGCTCTGTAAGTGGCTACATCAATGATGTTGCAAAGAAGCTTGGCACCGAGATTAAGGCAACAGATTTCATTCGCTTAACAAGGGGCGAAGGCATTGAAAAGAAGCAGGAAAACTTTGCAGAGGAAATTGCTAAACAGATTAACGGCTAATTATCAACATTAAAAGGGGCCGTAAAAAGCCCCTTTTTTTGAAATATGAAAAGGGGATTTAATTATGTTTTGTTCAAAATGTGGGGCACAAATTGATGATAATTCAACCTTCTGCCCGGCTTGCGGATTTCAGCTTGAAACCGCTGTAAACGCTGAAGCAGAGGCAGCTTCCACTGCTCCTGTAGAACAGCAGCCTGTTCAGGAATATCAGCAGCCTGTTCAGAATTACCAGCAACCCGTTCAGAATTACCAGCAGCCCGCTCAAGGCTATCAGCAGCCCGCTCCGGGTTATCAGCAGCCGGCATATGCACCTACTCCGGCAGCATCGGATAAGAACAAGGTTGCTGCAGGCCTCCTTGGAATTTTCCTCGGTTCGCTTGGTATCCACAAGTTTTATCTTGGCTACAACAAGGCAGGCGTAATTATGCTGCTTGTAACACTTATCGGTGGTGCAATCACTTTCGGCGTTGCCGCAGCTGTTATGGAGATTATCGCTTTGATTGAGGGTATTATGTATCTCACAAAGTCAGATCAGGAGTTCTATAACACTTATGTAGCTGCACAAAAAGAGTGGTTCTAAACCTTGAATAAGATTAATGAGCATCTCATTTGAGATGCTCATTTTTTTGCCAATAATCTATTTACTTTTTTTTAAACACTTGATATAATGAATATGGATAATTCTGTTCAATTATAACTTTAACGTTAAATGGTGATAGATTATGAAACTTAAAAAAAGATTATTATCAATATTGTTATCGGTAACGCTGTTCATCACTGTGCTGTTCAGTTTTAATGCAACGCCCTTTTATGCTGCAGATGCAACAAGCGGCAGCTGCGGAAAAAGCGGCGCCTCCGTTAATTGGGTTTATGATGATAAAACAAAAACCTTAACAATCACCGGCACAGGCGCAATGAAGGATTTCGGAATTATCAGCGCCGGCGCCTTTGCTAACGTTGCCCCCTGGAAGCCTTACAGAGAAAAGTGCACCACTGTCGTTATCGGTGAGGGCGTAACCTCAATCGGCGATTATGCTTTTTATGAAATGAAGACCATGACAAGCATTTCAATCCCAAGCACCTTAACCTCAATCAATAAGCGCTCTTTTGAAAACGCAATTGCGCTTCCTTCAATTGAGCTTAATGAGGGCTTAACGATAATTGAGCAGGCTGCGTTTAAGGGCTGCACCTCGCTTGAATCAATAGAATTTCCCGATAGCTTAACAAGCATTGGCGGCGGCGCAACGCTTCAGGCCGGTTATGGCGTTTTCCAGGAGTGCACCTCACTTCAGACTGTAACCTTCGGCAGCGGCATAACAAACACCGGCGCATATAGCTTCTATAATGCCGGAGTTAAATATATCAATTTCAGCGATACTATCACCACGGTTGACCGCTGGTGCTTCTTCGGTTGCCCGATATCAACGGTTTATATTCCGGAGAATATCACTGCGCTTGAAACCCGTTGCTTTGCAGACTGCCCTCAGCTTCTTAATGCTTATGTTTATAATGCTGAATGCGCTTATAACGGCGTAGTTGGCGAGGATCCGTTCAACGGCTCACAGCAGGCGCTCACCTTCCATGGCCATTCGCTTTCAACAACACAAACCTATGCTGAGGAAAAGGGCTATAATTTTGTAACCCTTGATGATTGCGCTCATGCCGAAACGCATCAGGTCGTTGTAACCGAGGCAACCTGCACGGAGGACGGCAAGGCAAATCTTATTTGTGATGTTTGCGGAAATCAGATTGACACTGTTGTTCTTCCCGCTACCGGCCATGATTATATTGATAACGGTGAAACCGTTGATAACACTGCGGTTAACGGGCACACTGAAACGCCGCAGGTTTGCACGGTTTGCGGCACTGAAAGAATTAATTACACCCATGAGGCATGGGTTGACGGATATAACCATTCAACCACAACTGCAACCTGCCAGAGGCCGGGTGTAACCACAACAACCTGTGATCTCTGCGGGCAGACACGCACGCTTCCCGCGTTAAGAACGGATCACACTGTTGATGAATATACGGAGCTTGTTGAGCCAACCTGCACACAGGCAGGCTCAAAAACAGGCGTTTGCACGGTTTGCGGAGAAACTGTTACCGTTGAGCTTCCTGCAGCCGGTCATCAGGAGGAAAAAACTGTTGATGACACCACAACTGACGGCCATGCAAACTGCACTTACACCTGCACGGTCTGCGGAGAAACCCGAGATGAAACAGAACATGTTAACTGGGTTGAGGGTTATTATACAGAGGATGTTATTTCAAATGCAACCTGCACCTCAAACGGCCGAACAGAGCGCACCTGCACTGTTTGCGGCTATCAGGATATAATAGTCACGCAGATGACGGGGCACAGCTTTGATTACGAAGAGGGCGGCACAATCACTAAAGAGCCAACCTGCACGGCAACCGGCACAAGAACTTACACCTGCGCAAATTGCGGTGACACAAGAAGCATTCCTGTTGCGGCTCTCGGCCATAATTATGAAAGTAAAATCGTTCTCAGAGAGCCAACCTGCACGGTGAGCGGAACGGGTGCTGATGTCTGCTCGCGCTGCGGCAACCAAAGCCCTTATGAAATCCCGGCTCTCGGGCACGATATTGCCGAGGCGGAGGATTATGTTGAAATCACAGCGCCAACTTGCACCGCTGAAGGCTCTGCGGAGGGAACCTGCCAACGCTGCGGTGAATTTGAAACAGTAACTCTTGCTGCAACAGGCCACAGCTTTGACACTGAAAATGCCGTTCAGACCAAAGCGCCAACCTGCACCGTTGAGGGCAAGGCAACCGCAACCTGCACGGTCTGCGGAGAAACAGAAACTATAAGCATTCCTGCAACAGGGCATCATTATCATTATTTCTGCCATGAGGAAGGCAATCTTGGCACAACGCTTGTTTATAAATGCGCTGATTGCAATGATAGGGACAGCACCTTGCAATCCGCGTTGATTGCAAGCTTCCCGGCCTATGTTGCAACGAAGGTTGAGGATTCGCGTATTTCTCAGGTTTACAGGTATGATGTTGATGAGGACGGCTATATCACAATGCGCGATTATGCTATGATTAAGCAATATTCTTAACAATCAATAATAAAGATTACAAAAGTGTTAAAAGGCGGTAAAATTTTACCGCCTTNNATATTATTTTATTTATGCGGAGGATTGTTATGTGCGTTGTTTATAAAAGAATTCTGCTTAAGCTTTCCGGCGAGGTGCTTGCCGGTTCAAAGGGAACGGGCATTGATAATGACACGGTTGTCAATATCTGCAAATCCGTTAAAAAGATTGCGGATATGGGCGTTGAGGTCGGCATTGTTGTCGGCGGCGGAAACTTCTGGAGAGGCAGAACCAGCGAAGGGATGGACAGAACAAGGGCAGACCATATCGGCATGCTTGCAACTGCAATGAATTCCCTTGCTCTCTGTGATGCGCTGGAGCAGATGGGCGCTGATGTCCGCGTTCAGACAGCAATTGAAATGCGCCAGATTGCAGAGCCTTATATCAGAAATAAGGCAATCCGCCATTTTGAAAAGGGCAGAATTGTTATTTTCGGCTGCGGCACAGGCTCGCCGTTCTTTTCAACAGACACAGCTGCAGCTTTGCGTGCCGTTGAAATCAATGCAGATGCGCTTCTTAAGGCAACTAATGTTGACGGCGTGTTTGATAAGGATCCAAACAAATATGATGATGCAGTTAAATTTGATAAGGTTTCCTTCAAAGAGGTTATCAACCGTGATCTCAAGGTTATGGATTCAACTGCTTTCTCTCTTTGCAAGGATAATGATATGTCAATCATCGTTTTCAATCTTGATGATCCCGATAATATCATCAGGGTTGTAACCGGCGAGGATATCGGAACAACTGTTGCAAACATTTAAATTTCTTAAATAAAGAAAGGATATAGTTATGGAAGCTTTATTTGAAAAAACCAAGGGGAAAATGGAAAAATGCCTTGATTCACTTGACAGGGATTATAAGGCAATTCGCGCAGGTAGGGCAAATCCTGCAATTTTAGACAGAATAACAGTTGATTATTACGGATCGCCAACCCCTCTTAATCAGATGGCGGCAATTTCAGTTCCGGAGCCCAGAATGCTAATGATTCAGCCCTGGGATGCCTCCACAATTAAGGAAATTGAAAAGGCAATAAACACTTCCGATATCGGAATTAATCCCAGCAATGACGGCAAGGTTATCCGCCTTTCCTTCCCTCCGCTCACAGAGGAGCGCCGCAAGGATCTTGTTAAGGATGTTTCAAAGCGTGCTGAAGAGGGCAAGGTTGCAATCAGAAATATCCGCCGCGATGCTATGGATGATCTTAAGAAGCTTAAAAAAGATAATCAGATCACAGAGGATGATCAGAAGAATGGCGAAAAAGAGCTTCAGAAAATTACCGATGATTACACCAAGCAGGTGGAGGATATGGAAAAGAAGAAGGAGCAGGAAATCCTTTCCATCTAAATAAACTGTTTAACTTTGGGAGGGCTAACACCCTCCCGTAAGTTGTTTTTTCGGGAGCAAAACTATGGCTTTATTTAACAAAAAAACTGATGAAAAGGTTGAATTTTCCGTGCTGCCAAAGCACATCGGCATTATTATGGATGGCAATGGCCGCTGGGCAAAGAAAAGGGGAATGCCTCGCACCTATGGCCATAAGGCAGGCGCTGAGGTCTTCAAAAAAATTTCGCGCGAATGCGGCAGGCTTGGAATAGAAGAAGCAACCTTTTATGCCTTTTCAACCGAAAACTGGAAACGCCCCCAGGAGGAGGTGGACACCTTGATGTCCCTCTTCAAGGATTATCTGCTTGAGGCGAAGGCGGATATGGAGGCAAGCGGCAATCTGCGCGTGCGTTTCGTCGGCGAAAGAAAAGGAATGCCGCAGGAGCTAATAAGGCTTATGGATGAGGCAGAGGAAAACACGAGTGGCAGAAACGGCACTTTGATTAACGTTGCCGTGAATTACGGTGGCAGGCAGGAAATCGTTTCTGCCGTTAATTCTCTGATTTCCTCCGGTAAAACCGAAATCACGGAGGATGATATAAGCTCTGCGATTTATACCATGGCGGATTGCGATCTGATTATCCGCCCCAGCGGAGAGGAAAGGCTTTCAAATTTCCTGCTCTGGCAGGCGGCTTACAGCGAATTTTGGTTCAGCGATGTGCTCTGGCCTGATTTTTCTGAAAAGGATCTTCATCTTGCGCTTGCCGAATTTGAAAAAAGAAACCGCCGCTTCGGCGCTTAATACTTATGAAAGCTTGGTGATTTATATGAAACAAAGAGTTTTAACTGCTGCCGTTTTGCTTGCGCTTCTTGCGCTTGTTGTCTGGCAGATAAACACACCGCTGTTTGTTCTGGTGATTGCTGTCTTTTCCGCAATCGCCGCAAATGAAATAATGAAATGCTCAAAGCTTGATAATAAGTTTATTCTCGTTTTAGGTACGGCATTTGCTGGCCTCGTTCCGTTTTTCGCAAGCAAAAAGGTTTTAATGCCTTTTGTTTCTGCAGAGGTTTGGGGCAAGGTTATCTATGCCGTCCCGCATCAGGTTTTTGTGATTGTGCTCGTGCTTGCATTTATGCTTGCAATGCTCAAGGGCTATTCGCACACAAGGTTTGAGCAGGCTGCAATTGCAATTTTCGCAAGCGTGTTTGTGCCTTACGGCTTTTCCGTTTTTGTTCGTCTGCGCGATATGTATATGAATGAGCAGTTTGGCATATATCTCATTTTTTATGCGCTCATCTGCGCCCTTGCAACTGATAGCGGCGCCCAGCTTGGCGGCATGGCTTTCGGCAAGCATAAGATGAGCCCTAACATCAGCCCTAAGAAAACCATTGAGGGCGCGGCTTGCGGAATTATCGCTTCAATCGTGCTTAACGCGGTTGCGTTTCTGCTTTATAACCATTTTGCAGATGCAAAGCTGGATACTGCCGGCACCACAATTCTGATGGTTTGCTGCGTTCCCATTTCCTTTATGGGAATGATGGGCGATTTAAGCGCTTCCGTTCTGAAACGCAATTTTGATGTTAAGGATTTCGGCAAAATTTTCCCCGGCCACGGCGGTGTTATGGACAGATTTGATTCAACTCTTTTCACCCTTCCGCTTACTTATGCAATGGCACTTGTTGCTTTTGCCGTTTAGAAAGAAGCTAACCGCTACGAGGTATTTGTTATGACTAAAATTCTTTCAATTCTCGGCTCAACGGGCTCAATCGGCACGCAAACTCTGGATGTCTGCAGAATGCATGGCATAAATGTTGTTTGCCTCACGGCCAATTCAAATGTTGAGCTGATTGAAAAGCAAATCCGTGAATTCGGTCCTGCGCTCGCCTGCATGATGAATGAGGCGGCGGCAAAGGATTTAAGCTCCAGAGTTGCGGATTTAGATGTAAAAATTCTTTGCGGGATGGAAGGCTTGATTGAATGCGCAACCTTTACCGGCGCGGATACGGTGCTCACCTCCGTTGTGGGCATGATCGGGCTTCTGCCAACCATTGAGGCAATAAAGGCAAAAAAAACAATTGCTCTTGCTAATAAGGAAACTCTTGTCGCGGGCGGCAAGCTTGTAACCCGCCTTGCAAAGGAAAACGGCGTTTCAATCCTTCCGGTGGATAGTGAGCATTCTGCCATTTTCCAGTCCCTTCAGGGAAGTCCGGATGAAAAGGCGCTTAAAAAAATAATTCTCACTGCCTCCGGCGGTCCGTTTTTCGGCAAAACAAAAAAAGAGCTTGAAAACGTTACTGCCGCTGATGCTTTAAAGCATCCCAATTGGGATATGGGCGCAAAAATAACTATAGACAGTGCTACGATGATGAACAAGGGCCTTGAATTCATTGAGGCTAAATGGCTTTTCAATGTTCCCAATGATGATATCGAAATTGTTGTTCACCGCGAATCCGTGCTTCATTCTGCTGTCGTTTTTCAGGATAATTCGGTCATTGCCCAGCTTGGCGTGCCTGATATGAGAATACCTATTCAGTATGCGCTAACTTATCCGCAAAGGCTTCAAAGCCCCGTTGCTCCGCTTTCTCTTGCGGATTACGGTAAGCTAACCTTCTTTGAGCCGGATTACGAAACCTTTGAATGCATAAACCTCTGCAAGCAGGCAATTGAGCTTGGTGGTGTTTATCCCGCTGCGGTAAACGGCGCCAATGAAGAAAGCGTAAAGCTTTTTCTTCAGGGCAAAATTAAATTTGCAGATGTTGCATATCTTAATAGAGAGGCCATGCACAGTCTTTCAAATATTCAGGATTTCACATTGGATGATGTCCTTGCCGCAGATAGGGCGGCAAGGGAATATGTTATCCGTAATTATAATAAATAATTGAGGCGATTGTTTGAGCATTTCTTCTGTATGGGGCAGTGTTTATCCGATTATCATTGCCATTCTGTTTTTTGAATTCATTATTCTTATTCATGAGGGTGGGCATTTTGTTGCAGCAAAGCTTATGAAAATCAAGGTTAATGAATTTTCAATAGGAATGGGGCCAAAGGTTTTTTCCTTTAAGAAGGGAGACACTAAATATTCCCTTCGTTGGCTTCCTCTCGGCGGTTATTGCGCAATGGAGGGCGAGGACGAGGATTCGGAAGACAGCGGCTCGTTTTCCAAAAAAAGCGTTCCTGCCAGGATGTTTGTTGTTGCTGCGGGCGCAATTATGAATTTAATACTCGGCTTTGTTATTATAGCCTGCCTCATCAGCAGCCAGGATTTAATCGGCACAACAACGGTTGCAAAATTTGCTGATTCCGCTTCCAGCAGCGAAAGCGGCCTTCAGGCGGGGGATACGATTAAAAGCATTGACGGTATGCGCGTTTATACTGCAACCGATATTCAAACCGGGCTTTCCCGATCACCAGATGAAACCGTTCAGATGGTGGTTGAGCGTGACGGAGAGCAGGTCAATCTTGATGTAATCTTTGCCATGACGGAATATGAGGGAAAGCAATATATCAATATGGATTTCTTCCTTTTTGGTGAGGAAAAAACCGTAAGCGGTGTTCTGAAAAACAGCTGCCAGGTTTTCGTTTCCTTCACAAGAATGGTTTTTCTTTCCGTTCATGATTTGATTTTCGGCAGATTCGGGCTTTCTGATATCAGCGGGCCTATAGGTGCCGTGAGCGTCGTTTCAACCGCGGTTAAGGTCAGCTATTATTCTATGTTCAGAATAATGGCTTTGCTTACAATCAATATCGGGCTTTTCAATTTGTTCCCAATTCCCGCGCTGGACGGCTGGCGCTTCTTTATGCTTCTCGGAGAAGGCGTTTTCAGGCGCAAACTTCCCGCAAAATGGGAATATGCAATCAATGCCACAGGGCTTGTTCTCCTGCTCGGGCTTATGGTCGTTGTAACCTTTTCAGATATAACAAAGTTGTTTTGATAAATTATCAGAGGTAAGAATATGAGTGAAATAATTCGCAGAAATTCAAAAAAGGTTAAGGTTGGCAACACCTTTATTGGCGGTGATTCGCCGGTTTTGGTTCAGTCAATGCTCAATATTCCGTCAACAGATATAGAGCGCTCTGTTGAGCAGGCAAAGGAGCTTGCATCAGCAGGCTGCCAGATTATCCGTTTTGCCATTCCAAATGAACAGGCGCTTGATTTGATTGAGCCGATTAAGAATGCCGTTGATGTTCCGCTGGTTGCGGATATTCATTTTGATTATCACCTTGCCCTCGGTGCCGCCGAAAGGGGAATTGATAAAATAAGAATCAACCCCGGCAATATCGGCGATGAAAGCAGGGTTAAGGCTGTTGCAGATGCGTGCAGGCAAAGGGGGCTTCCAATCAGAATCGGCGTTAACAGCGGCTCGCTTGAAAAGGAAATCCTTGAAAAGTACGGCGCTCCGACTCCGCAGGCAATGGTTGAATCTGCGCTTTATCATGCCTCGCTTCTTGAAAGATTTGATTTTGATGATATTGTGATTTCAATAAAATCATCAAATGTTAACACAATGATTGCCGCTTATGAGCTTGCGGCGCAGCAGTGCGCTTATCCGCTTCATCTCGGTGTAACAGAGGCGGGAACGGAAAGAATGGGCATAATAAAATCTGCTGTCGGCATTGGCTCTCTGCTCACCAGGGGAATAGGAGACACTATTCGCGCCAGCCTATCCGATGAGCCGGTCAAAGAGGTTTTCGCCGCCTTTGATATACTTAAAGCAATCGGGCTTAAAAATGATTGCCCTTACTTAATTTCCTGCCCAACCTGCGGCAGAACCAGAATTGATTTAATCTCCCTTGCAAAGCAGGTTGAGGAAAGGCTTCGTGATTGCAAAAAGCCGATTAAGGTTGCGGTTATGGGCTGCATCGTTAACGGGCCGGGTGAAGCCAAGGAGGCCGATATCGGCATCGCCGGGGGAGACGGCAATGGCTTAATCTTCAAAAAGGGAGAGATTCTGCGCAAGGTTGCAGAGGAAGATTTGCTTGATGAATTGATGAAAGAGATAGATAAATTATAATGAATTTGTTTAAGGATTATTTTGCGGATTACGTTGATGAATTTCAGTTAACAAGTCTACAAGACGGTGAAATCGTCCGCTTCGCGGTTAACAGGGAAAAAAGAGAGCTTATTGTTGTTCTTGCCCTTTCAGAGCTTGTTGATTATTCCGTTTTCGATTCCGCTGAAAAAAGTATTAAAGCAGAAATGGGTCTTAATAAGGTCAGCATCAGGCCCCGCTATATGAGCGAGCGGTTTGAGACCTCATATTTCTCAAGCATAATTGAATTTGTTAAAAAGCAAAACCCCGCCGCAAACGGCTTTTTTGACGGCGCGGTGGTTGAATATAATGAGCCTGATTTAAGAATTCTGCTCCGCAGGGGCGGTATTGATATTCTTAAAAACAAGAATGTTGATGAGGATATTCAGGGAGTTATTCTTGATATGTTCGGCTTTGAGCCCAATGTTAAGCTTGTTGAGCTTGAAAGCTTTGATATGGAAAAGGCCGTTAAAGAGGCTGTTCAGGAAAAGCAGGCGGCAGATGCTCTGCGAAAAGAGGAAAAGGCAAAGAATGTTAAGCACACACTTATGCCCGGCCTCCCTCTTTATGAGGATACGCAGAAGATTATCTTCGGCAGAAGACTTAAAGAAAGCCCAAAGCCGATTGCAGAGGTTAAGCATGATGACGGCCTCATCANNCGGAGGTCAAGGACACGAAGAGGGGAGACAGTAAGATTTTCTCCTTCGACATCAGTGATTACACCTCATCAATCTCCGTTAAGATGTTTGACAGCAACAGGATTGTTGAGCCTGTTGTGGATAAGCTTTCAGCCGGAACAACAGTTATCATTTCCGGCGCTTATCAGTTTGACACCTTTTCAAACCAGCTCGTTCTTCGCCCAAACACAATTGCAACCGTTATGAAGGCTGAAAAAGAGGATAATGCTCCTGAAAAAAGGGTTGAGCTTCATTTGCATACCTCCTTTTCGGAAATGGATGCAATTGCAAAGCCAAAGGATTTGGTTAAGCACGCGGCTCAATGGGGGCATAGGGCAATTGCCGTAACGGATCACGGCGTCGTTCAGGCGCTTCCCGAAGCGTATGCCGCTGCAAAGGCAAACGGCATCAAGCTCATCCTCGGAATGGAGGGCTATCTTGTTGATGATTCCCTTTATCCCGATTTCATGAATATGAAGCTCAAGGAATTCAAGCGCCATCATATTATCCTTCTCGTTAAAGAGGATAATTCTCTTGATGAAAGTATTCCTCCGGAGGAGCGTAAATACGGCAGAAAGAATCTTTATCAGCTGATTTCTCATTCCCACGTTAAAACCTTCAGGGGCAGGCCACTTATTCCGAAATCCCTTCTTGCTCAAAAGAGGGATGGCATCCTGGTCGGCTCCGCCTGTGAGCAGGGAGAACTTATTCAGGCAATCCTTCACGGCAAATCCCCCGAGGAGGTTGAGCGCCTTGCAGAGTTTTATGATTACATAGAAATTCAGCCAAACGGTAACAATGCCTTTATGCTGCGCTCAACAAGGGATATTCATGAGAATATCAACACGGAAGAGGATTTAATTAACATAAATAAAGAGCTTGTCCGAATTGCGGACAAGCAGGGCAAGCTCGTTGTTGCAACGGGGGATGTGCATTTCCTTGATGAAAAGGATGCAAAATTCCGTGCAATCATTATGGCGTCAAAGGGCTTTGAGGATGCTGATCAGCAGGCTCCGCTTTATTTCAAAACAACTGATGAAATGCTTGCTGATTTTGAATGGGCAGGCAGCAGAGCAAAGGAATTTGTTGTTGATAATCCTAATAAAATCGCAGATATGATTCAGGATAATATCCCTCCGATTCCGCCGGGCACCTTCCAGCCCCATATTGACGGCGCAGATGATGAGCTCACCGAAAAATGCTGGAGCATGGCGAAGGAATTATATGGCGATCCGGTTCCGGAATATGTTGCCGCAAGACTTCAGAGAGAGCTTGATTCAATCATCAACCACGGCTTTGGCGTGCTTTACGTTATTGCAAAGCGCCTTGTTGAGGAAAGCGAGAGAAACGGTTATCTCGTCGGCTCCCGTGGCTCCGTTGGCTCATCTCTTGCCGCCCATTTCGGCGGAATATCAGAGGTTAATCCTCTTGCGCCGCATTATTATTGCAAAAAATGCAAGCACAGCGAATTTTTCCTGAACGGCGAATACGGCTCCGGCTTTGATTTGCCGCCGAAGAATTGCCCTGAATGTGGCGAGCCTATGAAGAGAGACGGGCATGAAATCCCGTTTGAAACCTTCCTCGGCTTTGATGGCGATAAGGAGCCTGATATTGACCTTAATTTCTCCGGTGAATATCAGTCCCGCTCACATCGCTTCACTGAAAAGCTTTTCGGCAAGGAATATGTGTTTAAAGCAGGCACAATGGCAACCGTTGCGGATAAAACTGCTTATGGCTACGTCCGCAAATATCTTGAGGAGAGGGATCTCCTTAACATAACTCCCAAGGCGGAGGTGGACAGGCTTACGGTTGGTTGCACTGGAATTAAGCGTACGACGGGGCAGCACCCCGGCGGTATGGTTGTTGTGCCCGATAAATACACGGTTGAGGATTTCACCCCGATTCAGTTTCCCTCAAATGATGAGAAAAAAGGAACTTACACAACTCATTTTGATTTCAAAAACTCCCTGCATGACACTCTGTTAAAGCTTGATGAGCTTGGCCACGATAATCCCACTATTTATAAATATCTTGAGGATGCAACCGGGATTCCCGTTATGGATGTCAATCTTTCCGATCCCAAGCTTTATCAGCTCATAACCTCAACAGAGCCTATCGGAGTCAGCCCGGAGGATATTGATTGCCCAACGGGAACGCTGGCAATTCCGGAAATGGGCACCCCTTTCGTTATCGGAATGCTCACAGAAGCACAGCCAAAGAATTTTGCGGATTTGCTTCAGATTTCCGGCCTTTCTCACGGCACTGACGTTTGGCTCGGCAATGCGCAGGATTTAATCAAAAACGGCACCTGCACCATTTCTGACGTTATCGGCTGCCGTGATGATATTATGACTCATCTGATCCACGTTGCAGAGGCTTATGAGGCTAAAACCGGCAAGCAGTCGCCCCTCTCAAAAAAGGATTGCTTCAAGATTATGGAGATAACCCGTAAGGGTAAGGCTCAGAAGGAGCTTCCGCCATATGAGGATGCAATGAAGCAAATCGGCGTTGAGCAGTGGTATATTGATTCCTGCTATAAGATTAAATATATGTTCCCCAAGGCTCATGCCGCCGCTTATGTTATTGCGGCGTTGCGCATTGCGTGGTATAAAATCTATTATCCAATCCAGTTTTATTCGGCGTTCTTCACCGTTCGCGGCGATGCGATTGATGCCGTTGCCGCTGTCCAGGGCAAGGCCGCCGTTAAGAAAAAAATGGATGAATTTAATGAGAAAAGGAAAAAGAATATTCCTGTCACCGCCAAGGAGGAATCAACTTACGTCATAAATCAGATTGTTATCGAAATGCTGGCAAGGGGCTTTGAATTCCTGAGCGTTGATCTTTATAAATCCGATTGGCGCGTTTATAAGATAGAGGAGGGCAAAATCAGATTGCCGTTCTCCGCTATTGACGGCGTTGGCGAAACCGCTGCAAGGGCAATTGCCGATGCGGTTGAAAGAAATCCCGATGGCTTTCTTGCCTCTGATGATCTGGCGAATGAGCCCGGTGTCGGCAAGGCGGTTGTTGATGCGCTTCGTAATGCCGGCGCTCTCGGCGATTTGCCCGAAACGAAGCAGATTTCCTTCTTCTGATTATTAAATAATAACTATATTTTAAAATTATAATTGACAACTGCACTTTATTGTGTTAGCATATTAGCACGCTAAAGTGAAAGAGGATAATGTTAATTATGAAAAGATATGCAAATGTAACTCCGGAGGGGAGCAGGGATTTCCTGTTTGATGAATGTGAGGACAGGAGAGCCGTTGAAGCCTCCCTTTCCGCTCTCTACAAGGAATATAATTACCGCAAGGTTATAACTCCTGCAATCGAATATTTTGATGTTTTCAACAGTGATAACACCAGCATTGAAGCAGATGAAATGTATAAGTTCACCGATAATTACGGGCGCACAACAGTGCTTCGCCCGGATAACACAATGCCGATTGCAAGGCTTGTTGCCACAAGGCTTAAGGCAGAGGATTTTCCCGTAAGGCTTTATTATAATCAAAACGTTTTTGTGCGCAGCAAAACCCTTGCCGGCAGAACGGATGAAATTCCCCAAAGCGGCATTGAGCTTATAGGCGATGCTTCAATTGATGCAGATCTTGAGGTCCTCTCCATGGCGGCAGAGGGGCTCAGGCGTTGCGGCCTCAATTCCTTCACTCTTGAAATAGGCAATGCGGGCTTTTTTAACGCCGTGCTTGATAAGATGAATATCTCAAAAACGCAAAAGGCGGATATCTGCAATCTGATTGAGGGTAAGAATTATGCAGCCCTCAATGATTTGCTTTCCGCCCTTGGGGACACGGCTGAAACCCGCGTGCTTCATATTCTTCCAAGGCTTTTCGGCTCGATTGAGGTTCTTGATAAGGCTAAAAAGCTTTATAATACAAAGGCATCAAACGATGCGCTGGATTACATTAAATCCGTTTATGGGCGCTTAAATGAAATCGGTCTTGCGGATAATGTTATGATTGACCTCGGCATGGTTAACCGCTCAAATTATTACACGGNNGGAATCATCTTCCGAGGCTATGTTCAGGGCTCCGGCTTAACCGTTCTTTCGGGCGGGCGATATGATAATCTCATTTCTGAATTCGGAATGAATGCGCCCGCAATCGGTTTTGCGTTTGATGTTAACTCGCTGTGCGATGTTAAAAATGAGGTTATTAATGTTGAACGCCCAATCAGAATTGCCCTCACAAAGGGCAGGCTTGAAAAAGCCTCCGTTAAGCTTTTTCAGAAGATGGGGCTTGACACTACGGAGCTTGAAAACAAGGGCAGGCGTTTAATCCTTCCCNNCTATGTTGAGCATGGCGTGTGCGATATCGGCGTTGTCGGCAAGGACACTATTGTTGAGCACGGCAATTCCTTCTATGAGGTGATTGACCTTAACATCGGCAAATGCCGTTTTGCGCTTGCCTGCCCGAAGGGAGAGGATTTCTTTTCAGGCTATAAGCGCAAAACCGTTGCTTCAAAATATCCCAAGGTTGCAAAGGAATTTTTCAAATCAAAGGGTATGGATGTTGATATAATCAAAATTGAGGGCAGTGTGGAGCTTGCTCCGCTTCTCGGCCTGGCGGATGGCATTGTGGATATTGTTGAAACGGGCTCAACCTTAAAGGAAAACGGTCTTGAGATTGTGGAGGAAATTCTGCCGATTTCCGCAAGGGTTATTGTTAATATGGCTTCAATGAAGCTGCGCAAGCAGGAAATTGAGGCTTTTTTAGAGGATATGGAGCTTGCCTCCAAAGTGTAAGGTTTGAGGTATAACTATGAAGATAACAAAGGCAAACGGAAAAACAGAATATCAGCTTATCGAAAATCTTAAAAAAAGAAGCGGTGAAACTGATCAAAAAATCATTGATATTGTAACCTCAATCATAAACGGCGTTAAAGAGGGCGGCGATGAGGCCGTGCGCGAATATACCGCCCGTTTTGACGGCATTGTGCCAAAGAAAACCGTTATTGAAAAAGAGGAGCTTCAGGGCTTCCTTGAGCTTGTTGATGAGGATTTCAGAAAGGCAATCCTTGATGCAAAGGATAATATTTTTGATTTCCATCAGCGCCAGGCCCAGCAAAGCTGGTTAACAACAAAGGAAAACGGCGTCATTATGGGGCAGAGAGTCAGGGGGCTTCACCGCGTCGGTATCTATGTTCCGGGCGGCACGGCGGCTTATCCCAGCTCTGTCCTTATGAATGCCATTCCAGCTAAAATTGCCGGGGTTAAGGAAATAATTATGGTAACTCCGCCGGATAAGGACGGCAATGCAAATCCCAATATTATGGCTGCAGCCGCTGTTTCAGGCGTTGATAAGGTCTTCCTCTGCGGCGGCGCACAGGCAGTTGCTGCTCTTGCTTACGGAACGGAGAAAATTCCAAAGGTTGATAAAATCGTCGGCCCCGGAAACATCTTCGTTGCAACAGCTAAAAAGCTGCTTTACGGCGTTGTTGATATTGATATGATTGCCGGCCCGTCGGAAATTCTGATTGTTGCCGATAAAACCGCAAAGCCCGCTTTTCTTGCGGCTGATTTAATGAGCCAGGCAGAGCATGATAAAATGGCCTCTGCAATTCTGCTCACAACCTCTGAAATGCTTGCGCGATCAACAGTTCATGAAATTGATAAGCAAATCAAGCTGCTTGAAAGGCAGGAAATTATTGAGCAATCCCTCAATGATTACGGCGAAATCATCGTTTGTGAGGATTTGCAGCAGGCGATCAGATTTGCAAATGAGCTTGCTCCGGAGCATCTGGAGCTTTGCGTTGAGGAGCCGCTTAAATATCTTGGAATGCTTGATAATGCCGGTTCGGTTTTCCTCGGAAACTATTCTCCCGAGCCGCTCGGGGATTACTTTGCAGGGCCGAATCACGTGCTTCCCACAAGCGGTACAGCAAGGTTTTTCAGCCCTCTTTCGGTTGACAGCTTCATTAAAAAATCCTCCTTTATTTATTACACGGAGCAGGAGCTGAAAAATGCAAAGGATGAAATCATCAAGCTTGCTGAAACAGAGGGCTTAACCGCTCACGCAAACAGCATTAAGGTTAGATTTTAATTATGGCAAACAGCAGCAATAAATCCGGCAAAATCAGTTTTGCCACGGTAAGCTCGATAATAATTATTGCCATTGTTGTTTTTTTGTTTATTCATCAGGGCATTAAGCAGGCGGGCGATGATGCAAAAACCGCTTCCGCTGAAAAAGCGGCAGCGGGAACAATGGCTGTTCACTTCATTGATGTTGATCAGGGCGATTGTGAGTTTATTGAGCTTCCAAACGGCGAAACCATTCTTATTGATGCCGGCGAAAGGGATCAGGGGCAAACTGTTGTTAATTATATCAACGGGCTCGGCTATTCGGAAATAACCTATATGATTGCAACGCATCCCCATTCCGATCACATTGGCGGTCTTGCAACCGTTCTGCGCGAATTTGACGTTGAAAATGTATATATGCCGAATGCGGTCACAACCTCGTCCACTTACGATAAATTTCTCTCTGCGGTTGAAAATGAGGGCTGCAAGGTTATTGAGGCAAAAAAGGGCGTTTCAATTATTGATGACGGCGAGGAAGAGCTTTATGCTTATCTGATTGCGCCCGTCAGCGCAGAATATGATAATCTCAATAACTATTCTGCAGTTTTGATGCTTGATTATCAGGAAACCGCATTTCTTTTTATGGGTGATGCAGAGGCGCTTGTTGAAAAGGAAATAACTTCCGACGTCAGCGCAGACGTTATCAAGGTTGGCCATCACGGGTCAAGCACCTCTTCAACAGAGGAATTTGTTAAGCGCGTTTCTCCGCAGTATGCCGTTTTTGAATGCGGCGTTGATAATTCTTACGGACATCCCCATGAGGAGCCTCTTAAGCGCTGGCAGGATGTCGGCGCACAGANNTATGGGCAACATTGTAATCACAAGCAACGGCAGTGATTTATCGATTTCTTATGATGAAAGCTCAAAAAATTCAGCTTCAGCCACCGCTTCTTCGGCTGATTATAAATGGGTGCTTAACACAAACACAAAGAAAATCCATTATCCCACCTGCAGCTCGGTAACAGAGGGCAGCGGCAAAAATATGGAATATTCAAATTTAGGCCTTGAAGAATTGCAGGCAGAGGGCTATTCGCCCTGCGGCAAATGCAATCCGCATGAATAAAGCTATGAAAATAATTATTGAAAGAATTGAAGAAAACATNNTGTTTGCGAGCTTGAAAACGGAGAACTTGTTGAAGCCCCTCTCGCGCTTTTCGGCGATGCTAAAGAGGGCGATATAATCAGCTTAACCGTTGAGAAGCAGCAAACGGAAGAAAAGAAAGAGCAAGTGCAAAGCAGGCTTGCAGCGCTTTTTGCAAGGAGTGAAGATGATGAGAACAGCACAGATTGAAAGAAACACAAAGGAAACTCAAATCAAAATTAACCTTGATTTGGATGGCGGCGAGGTTAAGGCTTCAACCGGCATCGGCTTTTTTGATCATATGCTAACCGCGCTCGGCGTTCACGGCGGCTTCGGGCTTGATATTGAGGTTCACGGCGATCTTGAGGTTGATAATCACCACACGGTTGAGGACACGGGAATCGCCCTCGGTATGGCATTCAAAGAGGCGCTTGGCGATATGGGCGGCATTAACCGTTACGGCTCGTTTTATATCCCTATGGATGAAAGCCTTGCTCATTGCGCTCTTGATATTTCAAACAGGCCTTTCCTTGTTTTTAACGCTGACTTTAATGAGGAACTTTGCGGTGAATATGAAACCTGCTGCACGGAGGAATTCTTCCGCGCCTTTGCTGTTAATGCAGGGATAACGCTTCACCTCAATGTGCTTTACGGCTCAAATTCACATCATGAGATTGAGGCGCTTTTCAAGGCCTTTGCTCATGCGCTTGATATTGCAACTGCGCCAAAGGAGGGCGGCGTGCTCTCCACCAAAGGAGTTTTGTGATGATTATTTTTCCTGCAATTGATATTATGAACGGCAAGCCTGTCAGGCTTTATAAGGGCGAGTTTTCAACTGCTGAAAGGGTTGCAGAGGATGCGCTTGAAACCGCAATCAGCTTTCAGAAGGCCGGCGCTGAATGGATACATATGGTTGATCTTGACGGCTCTCTCAAAAAAGAGCGCGTTAACACGGAGGTGTTTCTGTCCGTTGCCCGTGAAACTAACCTGAAGGTTGAAATCGGCGGCGGTATCCGCACGCTTGAGGATGTTGATTTTTATATTAACAACGGCATTGAAAGGGTTATTTTAGGCTCTGTTGCGCTTAAAAATCCCTCGCTTGTCAAGGAGGCAGTTCAGCAGTTTTCCGGTGAAAAAATCGTTGTCGGCATAGATGCAAAAAATGGCTATGTTGCAACCGAGGGCTGGATTGAAAGCTCTGATGTATATTTCACGGAGCTTGCTAAAAGAATGGAGGATATCGGCGTTAAAACAATTATTTTCACCGATATTTCAAGGGATGGCACTTTAAGCGGCCCCAATATCAAGCAGCTTTCAGAGCTTAATAATGCCGTTTCCTGCGATATTGTTGCTTCCGGCGGCATAACGGATCTGAATGATATTATTACGCTTCGCAACGAGGGGCTTTACGGCGCAATTTGCGGCAAAAGCATTTACAGCGGAACTTTGGCTCTGCGCGATGCAATCGGGGCGTGCGAATAATGAATTTAAATCTTGATAAATATTTTGCAAAAGCTGAATTAATTCCTGCTATTGTGCAGGAGGCTTCAACGGGCGAGGTTTTGATGCTCGCATATATGAACAGGGAATCCCTGCAGAAAACTCTTGAAACGGGCTACACATGGTTCTGGTCACGCTCAAGGCAGGAACTTTGGAATAAGGGCGCAACCTCCGGTCACCTTCAGAAAATCGTTTCAATCTGCGGTGATTGCGATGATGACACACTTTTGATTAAGGTTATTCAGACAGGGGCTGCTTGCCACACGGGCAGCCATTCCTGCTTTTTTAATAAAATTAAAGATTTTGATTAAAGGAAAAAGCTATGGATTATATCAGAAACGAATATCAGGTAATATTAGATAGAAAAAAAGAAAAGGCAGAGGGCTCTTACACCGCCTATCTTTTTGAACAGGGGATTGATAAAATTCTCAAAAAGGTTGGCGAGGAAAGCGCCGAAACCATCATTGCCTCAAAGAATAATAATAAAGAGGAAACCATTTTTGAAATCACGGATTTGCTTTATCACCTCCTCGTTATGATGGCTTATCAGGGAATAACGCCCGATGATATTGATGAGGAGCTTGCAAAGCGCGCCGCTAAAAGAGGAAATTTAAAGGAATTTCATAAGGTTGATAAGAATTCATAATGGCTTATAAAAAATGGA
>DCTO01000121.1 GCA_002329285.1 Ruminococcaceae bacterium UBA1438 | reverse complement strand
TTCCTTGCTTTCCACGCCCTCCGCAGTGTTATCAAGAAGATTTTTGTGAGTCATCACAAGCTCCGTTCCCTCAAGCGATTTATCATCAACCGCATAGGAATGGTTTTGAGAGGTTATTTCAATCTTTCCGGTTTCAAGATTCATAACAGGATGATTGCCGCCCCTGTGGCCGAATTTCATTTTAAAGGTTTTTGCGCCGAGTGCAAGTGAAATCATCTGATGTCCGAGGCAGATTCCGAAAATCGGAAGCTGACCCTTAAGCTGACGGACAACCTCAATAACCGGAGTCACATCCTCCGGGTTACCGGGGCCGTTTGAGAGAAACAGCCCATCAGGGCGCATTTTCATAATTTCCTCCGCCGTGGTGTCATAAGGCACAACCGTTACGTTGCAGCCCTTTTCATTGAGCTTGCGAACGATGTTTAGCTTCATACCGCAATCGATTGCAACAACATCATATTTATGATTCGGCGTTCTTGAATACCAGCGCTTTTTACAGGAAACGCGGGAGACCATATCTGTTGGAATTTGATAAGCCCTTACCCTTGCAAGCGCCTCCTCATAAGGAGTTAATGCATCGGTGATAATAACCTTTTGGCTGCCCTCATCGCGGATGATGCGGGTGATTTTCCTTGTATCCACGCCGCTGATTGCGGGGATATCATATTCATCCAGCACCTCTGAAAGGGTTTTTGTGTAACGGAAATTTGAGGGGAGATCGTTATATTCCCTCACGATGAGGCCGCCCATTGTGGGAACCTTGGTTTCGTAATCCTCATCCGTCATGCCGTAATTGCCGATAAGGGGATAAGTCATGCACACCATCTGATCTGTGTAAGACGGATCAGAAATAATCTCCTGATAACCCACCATTGAGGTGTTAAAAACAATTTCGTTAACGGCTTCCCTGTCTGCACCGAAGCCCCAGCCGTAAAATTCCGCGCCGTTTTCAAGCACAATTTTTTTGTTATATGGCTTCATAAACAATCTCTCCTCTCAACACGGTTAACACATTCTTTGATGAAAGCTGCCAGCCCTCAAGTGGGGTTGACCTTCCTTTTGATATAAATTCATCGGGATTAACAACCCACTCATTTTCTAAATCTATTGCACAAAGATTTGCCGGCGCGCCCTCTTTAATCTCGCCGCCCTCAATGCCGAAAATCTCTCTCGGGCGGACGCTCATAAGCTCAATGAGCTTTTCAAGGCTTATCACGCCTGTTTTAACCAGCTTTGTGAAAAGCACGGGAAAAGCGGTTTCAAGGCCGACTATTCCCATAGCGCTGCCAGAAAGGCCCTTGGATTTTTCCTCTGCGCTGTGTGGTGCATGGTCTGTTGCGATAATATCAACAGTGCCGTCCATCACGCCATCTATCAGCGCCTGCCTGTCCACTGTCGAGCGGAGGGGCGGATTCATTTTAAATCTGCCGTCCTCCTGCAAATCAGCATCACAAAGAGTTAAATAATGGGGAGCGGTTTCGCAGGTGACGCGCACCCCCCTTGCCTTTGCCGCGCGGATTATCTCCACGCTTTCCTTGGTTGAGATATGGCAAACGTGATAACGGCAGCCCGTTTCCTCAGCCAGGCGGCAATCGCGCTCAATCTGCGCCCATTCGCTTTCGCTGCAGATGCCCTTATGATTATGCGCCTTGCAATATTCCCCATCATGGATATAGCCGCCGCGAAGCAACTCATTAACCTCGCAATGAGCGGAAATTATTGAGCCGAGTGAAGCGCATTTTTGCATAGCCTCACGCATCAGGGCTTCGGTCTGCACGCCGCAGCCGTCATCCGAAAAACCGGCAACATCGTTTTTCATAGATGCAAAATCGACGCATTCGCCCTCTCCCCTTCTGCCCTTGGTTATTGTGGCAAAGGGCAGCACATCAATAACCGCATCACGCCTGATTATATCAAGCTCCTGTTGCAGATTTTCCGGGCAATCCGGCGCAGGATTAAGATTAGGCATCGGGCAGATTACATTATAGCCCGCCGCCGCTGCCGCCGCAGAGCCTGTTTTGATGGTTTCCTTATAAGAAAAACCGGGCTCACGAAGATGAACATGCGCATCAACGAAACCCGGAATTAATAAGTATTTATTTTGAAAATCGAAAACACGATCAGCGCCGCCACAAGAAATGGAGGCACCAACACCGCAGATTGTTGTATTATTAATAAGCACATCTGCCTTTTGAATTTTTCCGCCCGTGAAAACCCGAGCATTCTTAATCAATAAGCTCATATTCAACAGCCTTTCAAACTCATTTTGATTATTATATATTATTATAACATTTTAGTCAATTACAAATTTATTACAAACGAAAAGCGGGCAAAAAACGCCCGCCTGCATTATGCAACATCATATTCTTTTTTGAACGCCTCATTGCTTTCACGCCAATAAGCATAGTTTTCATCATTGCGAGTATCTGTGAGAATATCGGAATATTTCTCTGCAAGATAATCTGAAAGATAATTGCTGACCTTAACAGCGCCGCTGAAATTGCAGTGATGCCCTGCATCCCTGAAATCCTGCGAAATATCAAAGCCGATTTTATCATAAAGCAGATTAAAATCAATGAAATCAACTCCGTATTCAGCGGCAAGCTGCGCCGCGCCGTTGTGCTTATAATAAGACCATGCGTGGGTGCTGGGAACAGAAATCAGAACAACCTCTATTCCCTTGCTTTTGCAGATGCTGACTATTTCGCCGAAAAAGGCCTTTTCATCAAAATCTATTTCCTGAACCAAATCCGTTGGCTTCATTTCATCATTAGGCAGGGCCGCTTTAACGGAATTATTGAAATTATAGCCGTGATCAATAGTTTCAAAGCTTTTTTCTTCTTCAATATTCTTAAAATAATGCTTAAAATCAAAGCTTTTCCATCTGTCATGAAAAATAAAAACAGAGAAAACGCTTTGAATTTTATTCTGCAAGAAATCCGATGAAAGAAGCTGTGTTACTCCGCTGATTTTCTTTTGAAGCGAATTTGAATTATCATTACCATCATAGCCCGTCTGCCCGTCATAAAGCATATCCGCCTCCAAAATAACGACCTTAGGGGACTGGGTTTCAAGCAGCTCCTCCAAAAATATCTCCGAAAGCTGCGTGCTTTGGTGAGGAGAAGAGATTATAGTTGAGGTATAACCCGTGTTTTCATAAAGCGTCATCGGAACAACGGCAGAATAAAGATTGCTGTTACCGATTCCTGCAATCTGAACCGTGTTTTCAGGTTCATACAGAAAGGAATATGCCTTGTTATAATAGTTGTTATAAGAAAACGCGCTTGTTTTTGAAAAAACATAGGTTGAAAGAAACTGCAGCAAAAGAACAAAGGCTAGAATAAAAGCAATAAGCTTTATAAAAGAGGCTGCATATTCCTTTAATAGTTTCTTTATCATAATCAGTTTACCTTAAAAATTTGCATAGATTAAATCAACAATTCCGTAATTATCGCCATAAGCGCCCAAAATCACAATTAAAAGCGCCGCAAGAAGATAGCCGATGAATTTAACAGCAAACGGCAAGGAATATATTTTTTCACGGATATCAATCTTTTTTTCACGAAGAAGGCTGACGAGGAAAATAATTCCCGTGCCGAAAATGAGAATTCCGTAATCCTTCAGATCAAGGCCGAGCCCGTTTCCCGTGCCGACCTTGAGCACGCTGAAATCAAGCTTAACCATTGATGCAAGCATCACAAATGCCGCTTTCAGATTATCAGCCCTGAAAATCAGCATTCCGATATTAACGATAATAAAGGTGCGCAAAATCTGAAACAGCGCATAAGGCTTTGATTTTCTGTTGATTTTAAGCGCGGCACAAAGCTTGGCAAAATGCGGCTCAAGAAAGAGAGCCAGCATCATAAGCACATAATAATATAGGCCGTAAGCGATATACTTCCAGCCTGCGCCGTGCCAAAAGCCGTTTGAAAACCAAACGAAAAACAGGGCAAACGCAGTTGGAATAAGATTTGCATAATAAGGATTAAAGCGCTTTCTTGCTTTTTTTGTGAGCTTCATAAACGGCTTTGAAAGAGAGATTGAATAGAAAACATAATCCCTTAAAAAAGCGCCGAGCGTGATATGCCATCTTTGCCAGAATTCATTAATTGATTTTGCAAAAAACGGGCGTGAAAAGTTTTGCGGCAGATTAATTCCCATCAGTCGGGCAAGGCCTGTTACAACATCCATAACGCCGGAAAATTCGCAATAAAGCTGAAGCGTATAGAAAAGAATGCCGGCTATTACTATAAAGCCCGAATACTTATTCGGATTATCAAAAACGTTATTAACAAATTCCGCTGCGCGGTCTGCAATAACAATCTTTTTGAAAAGCCCCCAAACGATGAGCTGATAGCCCATCTGCATATCCTTAAAATTAAGCCTTTTGCCGGACACGAGCTGAGTGCCCAGCTCATCAAATCTTGCAACAGGGCCCTCTACAATTGTGAGCATAAAGGAAAGATAAAGAAAAATATCAAGCGGATTTTTGACGGCCTTATATTTTCCGCGGTTAACGTCAACAATGTAGCTTACCGCCTGCAAGGTGTAAAACGAAATTCCGAGCGGCTGAACAAACTTAAGCTCCGGCACATCAATTCGGCACAATGCCCCAAAGCTTGAAACAAAGAAATCCGAATACTTAAGCACAAGCAGAATTGATAAATTCAGCAGCACACCTGCCGCGCATATCAAGCCCTTGCGCTTATTAACTTTTGCCTTAAGCGCTTTGCGCTCTGCCTTTTCAAGATCTTTTTTTCTTGATGAAAATTCATCATTCTGCTTTTGAATAAGCAGAGCTGAAATCCAGGTTATCAGCGCAGAGCCGATAAGCGCAAAAATATGCCCCCTTGTTGCAACAAAATAGAAAAATGCTGAGCCAAGGAGAAGCACATATTTTTTGTATTTTATCGGAGCAATGGTATAAAGAAGAAAGGCTGCACCGAAATAGATTACGAAAAATTCAAAGGAGGTGTAAGTCATTATTTGTTAATCCTCATCCTGAAGTCTTTGAATTAAATCCCAAACGGTTTTAACGCTTTCAAAATTCTCCGGCACGATATCCATTGCGCCGATTTCAACATCAAATTCATCGGAAAGCTCTGCAACAAGCGAAATCATTCCGAGGCTGTCAAAAATCTTGTTTTCGGCAAGCTTTGTGTTTTCATCAAACTCAACGCCGGGTTTTAAGCTTCTTAAAATTTCAAGTAATTCTTCCATCTTTTTAAACTCTCCTCAATCTTTATAAACTCTGCATAAGCAGCTTTCTGTCAATCTTACCGTTTTGATTATGAGGCATTTGCTTCATTCTTATAATTCTGTTAGGCATAAGATATTCGGGAAGCCTTTCACGAAGGCTTTGCATAATCGCGCTGTC
>DCTO01000002.1:4277-19289 GCA_002329285.1 Ruminococcaceae bacterium UBA1438 | reverse complement strand
GAAAACAGTTGATATCAAGCCCTGTTGCTTCGTGAACAAGCTTGCCGGTTGTGCCTGTGGCACACAGTTCGTGGCGGCTCATAATTCCGCAATATGCAATGCAAAACTGCACCAGCAGTTCCTTTTTTGCATCATGCGCTATAAGAGCAATATTCAAAATTACCACCTCATTTGCTATTGGTTAATGCTCGGTTTAAATTTATATGGATATAAAAATAATAACATAATTTGAATTTTTATTCAACCAAAAATCCGATAATATATAATTTTCTATATTTTACACAAAAAATCGGCAAATTTTTTATCCAAGCAGCTCACCCGTTTGCGGGGCCGGGCGTTCATCCGTATTGTTTGAATAATAGTAATCGATAATGGATGAGGTTATCTGCGCCGTTGAAGTACCGGAGCCCGCAAGCTCGATAACGGATGCAATTGAAATTTCCGGATTTTCATATGGCGCAAAGGTAATCAGAAAGCCGTTATTAACCTTCTGCCCGTTTTTGATAACCTGCGATGTTCCCGTTTTGCAGGCAACGGGGGTGCTTATCTGGCTGAAAACGCTTGCCGGGCCGCCGTTAGTTGCAACCATTCTCATGCCCTCATGAACTATGTTAAAGGTGTTGTCTGAAATCGGCAAATCCTCTGCAACCGCCGCGCCCTTCTCGTCAACAGAGCCGGTTGATGTGTTGATAACGGCTTTAACGAAATGCATCTCATATCTCGTGCCCTTGTTTGCAACCGTTGCGCAGTAATTGCAAAGCTGAAGAGGGGAAAACAAATTATCCGATTGGCCGATACCGCTTTGAATAGCGTCACCCATTTGCCAGGTTTTATTATATCTTTCTGCGCTTGCCGGGCCTGCAAGCACGCCGGATGCCTCGCTGATTTCAACGCCCGTTTTATCTCCCAGGCCAAACATTGAGGCATATTGATTCATTTTTGCAATTCCCAGATTATCAGCAACGTTATAGAAAAAAATGTTGCAGGAATCGCGTAGCGCGGTTTTAACGGTTTCACCGCCGTGTGAATTATTGTTAAGGCAGTGGAATTCAATGTCATAATATTGCCACGTTCCGCCGCAGTAAAATTTTGTGGATTCCGTTATTACGCCCTCCTCAAGCCCCGCGCATGCCATCATTGGCTTGAAGGTGGAGCCGGGAGCATACGTTCCGAGTGCAAAGCGATTGAAAAGGGGAGTGCGGCTGTTTGAAACCAAATCAGAATAATTATCATAATAATCTTCGATATTATAAGTCGGATAAGATGCAGCTGCAAGAATTTCGCCCGAATTAACATCCTCAACAACAACCGCTCCTGCGCTGTATGCAATGCTCACGCTGTTGCAGGTTTCGCGCAGCTTTTCCTGCGCCAGGTGCTGCAAGTCTCTGTCAATTGATAAAACAACCGTGTTTCCCTGGATCGGGTTTTTGGTAACCTCCTCGCTGACAACGTTGCCGTCACTGTCAATTTTAATGGTAAGCTCTCCGGGAATTCCGCGCAGCTCTGTTTCCATTGCGGATTCAATTCCGCTTTCGCCGATTGTGTCGGTAATGCTGTATCCGCTGTCCTTCAGGCGCTCATATTCTTCAGCGTTGATTTTCCTGATTGTGCCGAGAATGTGGGGCGCAAGGGTGCTGTCCGTATATTCGCGGTAAGCAACGGCCTTAACGTCTGCGCCAAGGTATTTTTCGTTTGCCTCCTTGATAGCGGCAACGGTTTCGTCGCTAACGTCATCGGCAATTGTAATCGGGTTTTCAATTGCAAAAAGCAGGCGGGTAAGCTCATATCTTATGCCGCCGATTTTGAATGCGGTTTCAATGTCATATTCCTCAAGCCCGTAAAGCTCAACCATTGTATCAAAGCAGTTTTGCGCGGTGGCGTAGCTCTGCAGGTTAAACATATCCTTGCTTTTCATCGTTGCAACTGCCTTCTCGTCATCAGTAAAGCTGATGCTGCTTCCGTCATATTCAAGCGGCAGATTGTTAACGTATTCCTCTCCGTTTGCCTCAAAAAGATTTATTAGATTTGTGATAACCAGATTTCTTGCGGCGTTATCGGTCTTGGCAGGGAAGTATGCCGCATCAAGAATTATTGAATTGCCCTGCCTGTTTGTAACAAGGGAGTTGCCGTTTCTGTCAACGATTTCGCCCCTTGCGGCTTCAAGCGGCACGGTGTATGTTTTAACAGCATTGTTCTGCGCCTTATAAAACTCCTCGTTAATGATCTGAATGTCATAAAGCTTGATTCCAAAGCCCAGCACAACCGCAATAATAAGAATTATCGCAATCACTGCTCTGGAGCTGAAATGTATGCTCTTCACGGCTTTCCCTCCCTTCGTAAGTATTTGAATAAAGATTATTTTGCAATAACAGGCTTGTTAAGCGCCTTTTTAATCGGGCTTAAAGTCAGCCAAATTATCGGGGTGATTGCCAGCGTATAAAACGCGCTGGGAATGTAAAAGCTGAAAAGGGTTAGCTCAACCCCGTGCATGCCCCTGAAAATAATGAAAAACAGCCAGTAAAGCAGGCAGTATGTGAATATTTCAACGGCTGAAAAAATAAAGCCCGTCAGAAAGGTTTCGCGCACATAATATGTAACCAGCGCCGCGCAGAAGAAGCAAAACAGGCAAATGAAAATTGCATTAAAGCCGTGGTGCTGCGCAGAGGTCAGATCCCAAAGCATGCCGCCGAAAAGGCCCATAATGCCTGCCCAAAATTCATCCTCGCCGATGCCGATAATCATGCAAACGGGCAGCAGCAGAAAGCACCGCGCCCCGCCTATTTCTATCGTCAGCCCTTTTGTGTTCTGAATAAGAGCTGCAAGGGAAATAATTATCACATATGTCACAGTCTTGCTTATGCGCTGATTATATGTTAAATCCATCACTGCCCCTCGCTTTCAAAGCCGGTTAAAACAAGGCAGTTTGAGATGTTGTTAACGTCAACGCCAGGCGCGATAACAGCGTATGAGGCAATTGAGGTGCTTTCCTCGTTGATTTCCTCAACAGTGCCGATAACAAGCCCCTCGGGAATGCTGCCGCTGATGCCTGCCGTGCTGATGATTGAGCCGTAGGTAACCGATGTGTTTGACTCAAGATTTGCCATTTTACATTTTCCCTGGGCAGCAAGCCTTGAATCGCCTGTAACGTATGAGAATTCACCGGAAATGATTTCATATGCCGAAACGGAAAAATCCGGGTCAAGTATGGTTTTAACAACGCTGTATGTGGGATATGCCTTATCAATCACGCCAACGATGTAATTGCCGTAAAGCACGGCGTCGCCCTCCTTGATGCCGTTTGCGGTGCCGGCATCAATTGTGTAAGAGCAGAAAATATCCGCCGCGTCCCTTCCGGTAACGCTTGCCTCAACAAAGGTGAAATCCGGATTTTCCTCTTTAAGCCCTAGTGCGTCCTTATAAAGCGCATTCTGCTTTTGCAGATTTTCATAATCAGAAAGCTGGTCCTGCAATGCGCCAACCTGCTGTTCAAGATAATCAATGCGCTTCAGATATTCGGCGTTGCCGCTTGCCTCGCCGAAAACATATGTAATTCCGTCAGAAATCTTTGTTGCAACCCAGTTTGCGGGTGTAAATATGATGCCGATAATGCTTGATTGCGCGGTTTCGCCGCTTCCGTTTGCAGCGCAGACAAGCGCGCCGGCAAGCAGCAACGCAATTATGGCCATTATCAGTTTAAAACGTGTGCTTTTAAAAAGCTCTTTCATAATGAAAACAATCCTTTATCTTGCTCGTCTGAGTTTCATTGCAGTGCCGATTGCAACTGCCTCCATCGGCTTTTCGGGCAGGTGAACCTGCATTTTGGTTTCCTTTGAAATCAGCTCAGTAAGGCCCTTGAGCTGCGCCGTTCCGCCTGTGAGATAAATGCCCCTGTCAATAATATCCGCCGCAAGCTCCGGCAGGGTAACCTCAAGGGTTTCTCTGATTGCCGTAATGATTTCTCCAACGGGCTCAAGCAGCACCTCTCTTATCTGGGCGGAGGAAACCTCTATTGCCTTGGGCAGTCCGTCAGTCAGATTTCTGCCCCTGACCTCCATTGCGCCCTCGCCGTCATATGGCGCAACAGAACCGATTTTAAGTTTGATATCTTCAGCCGTAACGTCGCCGATAAGCAGGTTGTGGCTTTTTCTCATATAATTGATAATTGCCTCATTCAGCGCGTTTCCGGCAATTTTAACGCTTTTTCTTGCGGCGATGCCGCCAAGGGAGATAACGGCAATGTCACACGTGCCGCCGCCGATGTCAACAACCATTGAGCCGGTTGCGTCATAAACAGGAAGCCCTGCGCCGAGAGCAGCCGCCATCGGCTCCTCAATCAGCTCAACCTCCTGAATACCTGCGGAGCGCGCCGCATCCTCAACCGCTCTGCGCTCAACCTCGGTAACGCCGCTCGGAACGGTAACAATAGCCCTCGTTCTTGCAAACATGGATGCTTTTGATGAACCGAAAATAAAGCTGTGCAGCATGTCCGCAGTCATATCAAAATCCGCAATAACGCCCTCGCGAAGCGGCTTGATTGCAACGATTGAGCCGGGCGTTCTGCCAATCATTTCCTTTGCCCTGTCTCCGGTTGCAAGCACTCTGCGCGATTTAACGTCAACCGCAACAACGCTTGGCTCGCTTATAACAATTCTTCCTCTTCTGTCACAGATTATGGTGTTTTCCGTGCCTAAATCAATTCCGATATCCCTTGTTAAAATCATATCTTTTCTCTCTCTTTCAAAGCGAAAATTTTAAAAATCCGCAAATTAATCCATTATATAAATTTCATTATATATTAAAAGAAAATATATAACAATAGCAAATTTGAATTTTAACAAAATTTTTTCAAATAATCAACGATATTTTTTGTGTTGCCTTTTATCGTGGTGTAAATTGGTGTAGATTAGTGAATGAAAGCCTTATATAATCAATGTTGTTGCTTTGTTCGCTATTTTATTGGTTGTTGTAAGTTGTTGCACCTGTCTAATAAGTCATTTTATATTGTTCTGAATATGGGTGTTGATTTTCTGTTGATTTTTCCCGGTTCTGTACCGCACAAAGCAACACCAGCAGACAAAGCACCCGGAGGGGGATATGCCGCCGCACTTTCAAGCCGGGGGAGTAGCTTGAGTACCCCGAAAAAGTAAAAGGGTTTTCTATCCATATTTTTTGTCTTTTCCGTCTCTCTCCCATCGGGAAAAAATCAACCGGGCAAACCGCAAGACGAAAAGACGCAAAGACGAAAAAGACAATACCCTCGTGCAAAGACAGAACAGACGATAAAGACAGTAAAGACGATAAAGACAGTAAAGACGAAAAAGACGATACTATATATACTGAATTTATAAGAATAATAAGTTTTAGGCACAATATCTTGTGTTTTATTTTCGAGATACCTCTTTACAAAACGATGTTTCTCTGATATACTATATATGCAAACGAAAGATTGCATTAACTGAATACCGTAAAAACATTTAGAATGTTCTTTATCGGTGACACACAATATAACGAGGTTTAATAACCGACATACTCCCTACAATTCCGCAAGAATTGATATTGTGTGATTTATAGCCGCTAAAGTTTAGTTGATTGTTATACTGTCGAGGAGCATATAGCACATTAACTGATTGAGCCATTATTGGTTTTGTCAGTTGATGTGCTTTTTTTGTTTGCCAAATTTCAATCGGAAAGGAGCAAACACCGTATGACGGAAGCAGAAAAAATTGAATTTGAGAAAGAGATTAGACACAAGATTTTGTTAGAACGCAGAGCCGCTAAAGCCGAGTGGAGACGAAATAACAAAGAAAGCATACGAAAGTCTAATCAAAAGTATTATGCCAAGAAAAAGGCAGAAAAAGAGGGGGTGCAAGCAAATGAGGAAAGAAACAATTGATATGAGTCAGCCTATTTTTCAACCGATTAAACAGGCAGTAAAGACAACCGGGTTGTCGGAATGGTTTTTGAGACAGGCGTTGAAAAATGGCACTCTGCCCCATATCCGCACAGGTTCAAAGGTGCTTGTGAATGTTCCCCGATTGCTCGCAGAGCTTGACGAACAATCAAGCCATAGCCCAATTCAGTTGTAAAGGGGGAAACATGAATGGAAAACAGTTTGAAAATATCCTGTTTCGCTGATGTTCCCTATGAACCTCCGAAATGGCTTTGTAAGCCCTATTTTCCCATCGGAAAATTGACACTGGTTCAAGGAGACCCCGGCTGTGGCAAAACCGCTTTTCTCTGTAAAATGGCGGCACTCACTTCTAAAGGTGGGCAGTTGCTCGATAGCACCGTAGCTCAAGGAAATGTGCTGATTTTATCTGTTGAGGACGATTCCAGCACCCTCCGAGGACGAATTGAAGCGTCAGGCGGTGATGTGAGCAAGTGTTATTTCATCGAAGAAGCCTATGCCGTAACATTTGTACACGAGGGATTGCAAGCCGCTATTCAGCAGACACAGGCAAAATTGGTTGTATTCGACCCGATTCAGAGCTTTTTCGGAGCGGAGATTAACACGAATTTGAGCAATCAGACACGCCCCATTTTGGCGTACCTTGCTCAAGTAGCCAAAGAGGAAAGCTGTGCTATCGTTCTGTTGGCACACATGGCGAAAGCCAAAGAGGGAAAGTCAAATGTGTTGCGAGCTTTGGGGAGCGTAGATATTCCCGGAGCGGCAAGAAGCGTTTTGCAGATTGGTAGAAGCCCCTCTGACAACAATCAAGTTGTCGTTTGTCATGTGAAAAGCTCTAACGCTCGCAAAGGCGATTCTTTCACCTACTCAATCGGAGATAGGGGCGGTGTAACCATTGGCGAATACACCCAGCTAACCGCAAATGACCTCGATACAGCAAGTGCAAGAGCGGCAAGCGGTATTCCATATGAGGACGAGCCTGTTGTGAGGATTGCTAGACGGCTTATGGAGGAAAATACCTTTATTGGCTGTATTGGCTATGACGCTTTGACAGAGATTGCAGAGCGTATGTTGGGTAAATCTCCCTATGGCAACGGTAAGGGCTGGTTATCCGCTTTTAAGCGTATGTCGAGGGAATTGTACGCAAGAGATAGTATCTCTGTTGGATTCGATGTAAGGACAACAGAAAGCGAGTATGTGATTTTTGACGAACGCAAGGAAAAAGGCGAAAAGCAAGTCAGAGGTATTTATCTGATAAAGATAAACAGTTTATCCGATTTGTGTTTGATAAGCAATTTTTCAGCACCGCAGAGGGCTTGTATTGCTATCAATGCAAAGATGATATGTTTCTCAAGCGTGTTCGTTTGGCAGAGCTTGAAAAGGATTTTGCCCTTAAATGTGGGCTGATTGGCGAAGACAGTACAGGCGATAACGCCCTGTCAGAATAAAGGAGGAAATGAAAAATGGCTATGAACACAAACAATATCAAGGATTTTGAAAGAATCCAAACCAGTATTCAAAAGTCTCGTGCAGAATGGGAAAATGGTTCAATCAAGCCCAATAAGGTGGACACTTACGCCGGGATTTGGGAGAGCATGAACAATTATCGCTTTTTCATTCAGAACGAACACAAGGACAGCTACAACGAATTTGACAGATTGGGCAGTCTCTATAACCCGGCTGTGGTTGCACGAGAAAAGAGCCGATTTGACGATGAATTTGGAAAGCTGACTGCCGTTGCAACCGCCACTTTCCGAAAAATGATTACTGATTTTACGGAGAGCCGCCACAATAAGGTTACTACCATGCTTCGCACAGCTCCTACCGAGAGCATGAAAAATCTGTTGGAAACGCTCAAAATGCGTGATGATTTGGACGCTGTGGAGTTATACGACATTATGCCGATGTTCTACGAAAATTATCACGCTATGCGAGCTTTACAGGCAATTAGCCGACAGAACGGTATTACCCTTATTGCCCCGGTGCAAATGGACGCTTCCACTATGCACCAAACCATTGACAGAGCCGCCGAATACCTTTTAGGGGCGTGTGATGAAATGTTCAAGCCCAAGAGCATGACCACGCATTATAACGATTTTTTCACCGTCAATGAAGCAGAAAAAGGCAAGATTTATTCACCTGTATATGCTGATATTGTGGCGGTTCTTGATACTGTACCACAGTTACAGGATTTCAAGGCAAAGAAAACCGCTCTTACCCCTCTTGAGAAAACAAGGGTTGATTGGTATTTCCACGATGTACCCGAAAATGCCAATAAGACACAGCTTGCACAGCATACAAAGGCGGTCATGGAGAAGCACCCGGAAGATGTGGCACTTTTGAAGCTGTCTCAATATGCCGAATATGTTGAGATTGTCGAAGCCGCACAGGACAGCGAATAAGCACAGGGAGGGTCGATTATGCGTTGCATGAATCGAAATAAGATAAGATTTTTCTATGCTCTGTATGAGGGTAGAAAACCCATAACAGACGAATGGGGAAATACCACAGGCGAATACGAAATAAAATACGGCAATCCGACAGAGTTTCATGCCAACATTTCCCCGGCGATGGGCGAGACGCTAACCCGACAGTTTGGCGATAGCGTGTCTTATGACAAGATTATTGTCATGGACAATGACGCTCCCCCGATTGACGAATATTCGGTGTTGTGGATTGACAAGCTACCACAGCTTAACGAGGACGGTACTACCGACACCCCACATGATTATATCGTTCAGAGGGTCGCAAAGGGCTTGAACAGTATCTCGATTGCTGTGAGAAAAGTAACCATAAGCAATTAACATTTACAGGTAACAAAGAAAACGCCCTTACCCGAATATGGGCGAGAGCGTTTTCTTTTGCCTTTATTGGAGCTTGTATTGTTTACCGTTGATTTGAACGCCTGTTACAACAAAAGCTCCGTTGTCCTGTTGCTCATACCACACACGGCAATTTAACCAGTTAGATGTGAGCATACTACCGTCCGTAGCTTGACATTGTACCATATATTGGTTGTCCTCACGAGCAAAGCCCCAAGCGTCATAATAACGACTACTTGCAAAATATCCGTCTAAAACGGATTCGGTTTTGTTTCTCAATTCATCGGACACCGTTACAGATATGGTTGTTTCGGGGATATGGATTTCATCAAAGTTTTTCAGATAACCGCCTTTATCTTTATCGTATAAATCCTCTCCATTGAGTGATACATAAAAGATTTTGCGGTTTTCGACTGTAAACCATATCGTCCTATCATCATCGAGCTTGCCACGATACGACACTAAACCGTCAATGGTTGCATTAGGGTCTGTGGGTTCGCAAACGCTGATAGTAGGAACACCACATTGCATGAGGATTTTAGCGTTTTCTGTTGCTTCCCCCTCTGTGAACCCAAACGATATGAGCTTTTCGACAAACAGGTTAGTCTCTGCTGTAATTCCGGGCATTAGCTCGTCAATCGTTTCACCAACTATTTCGTTGGTGTCCGGATTTTCTGACGGTTTAGTTTCTATTTGGCTGGTTTCTGACTGGTTATCATCGTTTTTTACTGAATCAGAGGGAGAAACAATCTCCCACACCACGCCAATGCCCCAAAAAGCGACAAATGCTGCTAACGCAACTATGCCCCATTTCTTTTTAGGCTTTTTCTTAATCCATTTTACCACAAAGCCTATTGCGGAAACAAAGAAAATAACGAGAGCCAACAACAAAAGAAATACAAGAATATCGTCCATTTGCAGTACCTCCCGACTATTGTTCATTCACCCAAACGACTTTGAAACCGATTATATCAGCAATTTCTTTTACCTCGCTGTATTTAATCGTTCCTCTTGTCAGTTTGTTTGAAATGTTCTGTGGTGTGGTTTGTTCATCTATCGAGCGACTTTCATTCATTTTTGCGACTATATCGACTAACGACCACCCGGACGCCGCTATGTACGCTTTAATTTCGTTTCTGATAGAGTTCGTAGGAATGCCCATGAAAAAATACCTCCTATTCTGTTTTTGTTATTATAGCACATTCTACACTATAATGCAACACCACACACGAAAATAAATAAAAATTTTCAAAATAGTGTTGACAAGCGTTGCGTTATAGTGTATAATGAAACCATAGCAAAACAAACCACAACAAAACAGGAGGTTAAAGCAATGGCAAAAATGACGATTGCACAGCAAAGAGAAAGAGCGGTTTACCAGCTCGCACAGCGAAAGAACCCGACACCAACGGAACAGGATTTACAGGACGCAAGAAAAACAATGAACAGTTTTTACAGGCTTTGCGGACTGGACGAGCAATTATTGTATTTGGAAAATGACGAGCGTTTTTGCGACAGGGCAAGCACCCACGAAAAAGCCGCAAAGCGTGATAGATGGCTTGACAGATTAAACGCCATTTTTCAGAAAGAGTACAACGCTCGATTGGTTTATTTTGGTTACTGTCCTACCATTTGCGAAAACGGTACAACACAGGATTTATATTTGAGACATTTCTATAATTAAGGAGGATTTGACGATGAACATTAACGACATTATGAAAGAGCTTGCACAGTATAAGCGTTTACAGGACGAGACAGTCGCCATTATTGAGGGGCTGACAGACCAGCTCAAAGAGTACATGACAGCAAACCAGCTCGACACGCTGACCGGGGACGAACACAAAGCCACATATAAAATCGTCACCAGCTCCCGAATTGATACCACAGCACTTAAAAAGGCAATGCCGGAAGTGGTTACAGCTTACACCAAAACCACAGAGACACGCCGCTTCACATTCGCATAAGGAGGTAAATATTATGTTTTGGATTTGCTTAATTCTGTTTCCGTTCATGGTATTAGCGGAATTGTTGAAGAACACAAAATAAAAATAGCCCTTATCTAACCGCCGCCACAGCATGATAGAAAAGAGCTATATACCCGGAGCGGGTACAGTGTTATTTTACTCTATCCGCTCCACTTTTTCAAGAGAGGAGGCTATATAAATGGCATCATACACAGCGAGAAAGAACAAAGCCGGGGAGATTGTCAGCTATCAAATAAAGGTCACACGAGGGCGTGACAAGCTCACAGGCAAGCAATTAACCCCATTTACTACCACATACACGCCGCCCGATGGGTGGAGCAAGCGAGCTATTGAGCGTGATTTAGTGCGTTTCATGGGTGAATTTGAAGCCACTTGCAAGCGTGGGGAAATCCTCACCAAAGAGGAGCAAAAAGCCCTTGCAGAACAGCAAACCAAACAGGAACAGCGAGAAAAGGCAGAAGCCGAAAGCAAGCCCACATTTAACCAATATGTGGAGATATTTCTAAAGGACAAAGCTGTAACGCTGTCCCCGACAACAATTCAGAATTATAGAAAAGGCTTGAAGCGTTCTGCCGAAGTTTTCGGAGAAATGAAGCTGGAGGACATAGACCACATTATGATTAAGCGGTTTATAACCGATTTACAAGGACAACAGCGAAGCCGAAAGAACGAAAAGCCGCTTGCACATGGTACAGTCGGAGGATATTACACCATTTTGCACACGCTTTTTGAAAGTGCCGTTGATGATGAAATTATACCAGCTAACCCGATGGCAAGAGTAAAGAAGCCAAAGCCACGCAAAGACGAAATCAAAAAAGAGCCTGTTTGTTACAGCGAAAGCGAAGTTGATTATATCATACAGTGCTTAAACAATGAGCCGCTAAAGTGGAAAGCTCTAATGCTCTTTATGATTGACAGCGGTTGCCGCCGTGGAGAGGTTGCCGGGTTGAAATGGTCGGAGGTCGATTTTAAGACAGGAAAAGTCAACATTTGCCGAAATGCTCAATATACCCCGGAAAAGGGTGTTTATATTGGTACACCGAAAAGCAATCAGAGCCGAACAATCATTATAAATGAGCCTGTTTTGCAAGTGCTGAAAGAATGGAGACGGCAACAAACATTGTTGTTTTTCGGACAGGGCAAGTCAACCGATGGTTTTTGCTTCACTCAAAACGAGGGCGAATTGATGAACCCGAACACCATTACAGGCTATATTAGAGATTTTGGAAAGCGTTACAAGATTAAAGGCTTGAAGCCCCACGCATTACGCCACACAATGGCAACAATCAGCATTGCCAACGGTGCGGACATTGTAAGCGTTTCTAAAAGGTTGGGGCATTGTAACCCCTCTGTGACGCTCAACATTTACAGCCACGCAAACGAGGAAGCCCAAAGAAGAACGGCGGCAACATTAGCCGAAGCCCTGTACAGCAACAGAAAACAAGCATAATAGGAGGATAGCACCATGAAAGAAAATACTGTTAGAGATTACGAAATCGAAGCCTTGAAGCTCAAGAGCCTTTTAACCGTTATCACTGGATTTGACCCGGACAATAACGAAGCACTCCCGGAGGTGCTGGAGGTTGCAAAGATGGCAAAGGACATAGCCGAAACGCTGTATTGTGTAATAGCTGATAAAGCGATATAGAGCAATTAAAGCAAGAGCCGCCCGGATTCGTCCGGGTGGTTTTCTTTTGCCCTCATACGGTCACAGAGCCGCCGAAACGGTACAAGGCACAAAGACACCATGAACAGAATAAACACCAATACAGGGCAACAGAGAGCTTCACAGGGGCGTTATCTTGCGTTTACAAGCTCATGTTTACACGAAAAAAGGATTTTTTACACGCTTTTATCTGTTTCCCGGTGGTATTTGTCTATCTGTCTTTACTGTCTTATTTGTCTTTTGCGTCTCAAGTGTCTTTTCACGACAGGGTTGTCTTTACTGTCTTTGCGTCTAATTGTCTATGCATAATGACAGCGGACAAAAAAGACATAAAAAACGGTTAGAAATTATCTGCTTTTCTTTTCGCTCCAATCACCACAGCGAGCAAAGCACAGGGGCTTGTTATTTCCCGCTTTTGTAGTGATTTTATAATGCTCTGTTGATTTTCTGTTGATTTTTCAAGCTGTTGCATACGCTCAAAGCACAGCAAAAAGCCAGAAAAGCCTGTAAAATCAAGGGTTTTCAAAAATCACAGTTTATTTTTTCAAAAAAGGAACGCCGATGCAAGCGGCGTTCCTTCAATTCTATAATTCGGTTGTAAATTCATATCCCTGATTTCTGATTTCATCAATGATTTTGCCCATCAGATTTGCATTCGTTTTTGAAACCGCATGCAGCAGCATGATTTCGCCGTTGTGCGTTGATGAAACAATTTTTTCAAGCGCCTGCGCTTCATCGGGCTGGTTGTTAACCTCCCAGTCTGCATAAGCAAAGCTCCAGAAAACGCTGCGGTAATTCAGGCTTTGTGCAAGCGCAATTGTTTGCTCGCTGAAAGCTCCCTCAGGAAAGCGGAAGTATTCCATAGTATATTGGTAATTTTCCGCAACGTAATCATGTGCCAGCGTGATTTCATCCGATGCCTCTGCAAGAGGAATCTGCGTCATATTTTTGTGGGAATAGCTGTGGTTTGCAAGAATGTGCCCCTCGTCAATCATTCTTTGTACAAGCTCGGGATTATCCTTGATATAATCAAAGGTGCAAAAGAAAATTGCAGAAACGTTTTTTTCTTTAAGCGTGTCAAGAATCTGAGCTGTGAAGCCGTTTTCGTATCCCTCGTCAAAGGTCAGGCAAATGCTCTTTTCATCGGGCAGCAGCCATTGCGCGCCAAGCTCGCTGAATTTGTTTTGCAGGTTTTCCGGGTCTGCGGGTCGTTTATGCTCCTTGATGTTTCCGGGCCCCCAAACAATCGGCGTGGGGTCGTATTCGCTCACGGTCATCGAAACGTCAGTTGCGCTGAGGGTGGTTTCCGCAAGGCTTGTTGAGGTCTCGTTTTGAGTTGATTCAGTCCAGTCAGCCGTTTCATTTTCGCCCTGTGTATTAACCCCGCAACCGCCCAAAATTGCCGCCGTTAAAGCAAGGCAAATAATTATTTTAAACTTTTTCATAAAAAACTCCTCCTGCAATTATTTTTTGCAGAAGGAGCAGTTTTAAAATTGGAAATAAAATTTTTAATTCTTATTTGCACCCTCAACGCTCTTCATTTTTAAATAAGCGTTGATGAAGCCGTCAATGTCGCCGTCCATAACGGCGTTGATATTGCCCATTTCATATCCGGTGCGGTGGTCCTTTGCCATTGTGTAAGGCATAAACACATAAGATCGGATTTGGCTTCCCCATGCGATTTCTTTCTGGTCGCCCTTAATATCCTCAATTTTTTCAAGGTTTTCGCGCTCCTTGATTTCAACCAGCTTTGATTTAAGCATCCTCATTGCAACCTCGCGGTTCTGATGCTGGGAACGCTCAATCTGGCAGGAAACAACAATGCCCGTCGGCAAATGCGTTAATCTTACTGCAGAGGAGGTTTTGTTAACCTTTTGGCCGCCTGCGCCCGATGCGCGGTAAACGTCCATTTTAATGTCCTCCTCGCGGATTTCAACCTGCACGTCATCGTCAATTTCCGGCATAACCTCAAGGGATGCAAAGCTTGTGTGCCTTCTGCCTGATGAATCAAACGGGGAAACGCGCACAAGGCGGTGAATTCCCATTTCACCCTTGAGATAGCCATATGCGTTTTCGCCCTCAACAAGGATGGTTGCGCTCTTCAGCCCTGCAACGTCGCCTTCAAGATAATCAAGGGTTGAAACCTTGTATCCGTTTCTTTCACCCCAGCGGTTATACATTCTGAAAAGCATCTCCGCCCAGTCCATTGCCTCGGTGCCGCCTGCGCCCGCGTGGAAAGTTAAAAGGGCGTTTTTGCTGTCATATTCACCGCTCAAAAGGGTTGAAAGGGTGAGGCTTTCAATCCTCTTTTCAATCTCTGAAACCGATGCGGTGCAGTCCTCCAGCAGGCTTTCATCGCCCTCCTCGTCTGCAAGCTCAATCATTACAAGCGCGTCATCATAATCAGATTTAAGCGAGTTATAACTTTCAACCTTTGATTTCAAAGCGCCGGTTTTTTTCAGGATTTTCTGGCTTTCCTCCATATCATCCCAAAAATTCGGCTCCGCCGCCTTGGCTTCAAGCTCGCTTATTTCCTCTTTAAGCAAATCAATTGCAAGTGCTTCCTTCAAATTCTCAATTGGCTTTTCAGATTCTAAAAGCCTGAAGCGCAGATTTTCAAATTCAACCATA
>DCTO01000002.1:0-4244 GCA_002329285.1 Ruminococcaceae bacterium UBA1438 | reverse complement strand
GCAAGTAAATAAACAAAAATATATTCTGTTTATTTTAATCTTGTTGTTGATTTTTTATACTGCAATCAGTTATAATATAATGAATATATTTAAGGTTTGATTTAAATTTTTGATTTGGAGAATATAAATGGCTATTTTTGAAAACGATATTTGCCCCGTTTGCCAAAAGGTTTTTGAAAAGGGTGATGATATTGTTGTTTGCCCTGAATGCGGCACTCCGCATCACAGGGAATGCTATAAGCAGATTGGCAAATGCGCAAATTCTGCTTTGCATAGCGAAGGCTTTGTTTTTAAAAGAGCAGCCGCAAATGCAGAGCCTGAAAAGCAGGAGGAGCAGAATGCTTCCGTCCCGCCGTTCTTTGCAAGCCTGATGGCTGATGCGCAAAAGCAGGCGGGTGAAAATGCTGATACCGCGTCAGAAGATGATAAAGCAGGGCAGTCAAGCCCGTTCATTCCGCCGCAGCTTAAAGGAGAGCCTGCAATCAAGGAAATTGACGGCCAGCCCGTCGGCTATATTGCCGCAACAATCGGCGCTAATGCCCGCCGCTTTCTCTCGGCTTTCAGCAAGGAAAAAACAATAGGCTGGAACTGGAGCGCATTTATTTTCGGCCCATTCTATTATCTATATAGAAAAATGTTTTGGGAGGGCTTTTTGCTCGTTGCCGTTGATGTTGCGATAAGAATGCTTGTCAGCATCCTGTTCAGCGAAACGATTCAAGCGTATTCTCAGGGCTACACCGCGGCGATTCAGAGCCTTAATGATAATGCAATTACCCCTGAAGCTGCTCGTGAATTTGTTAATCAGATGAATGTGCTCGGCACGCAGACAGGCATGATGAAGCCGGTATTGATTTTGCTTGGCCTGCTTTTTGTTATGCATATTATTTGCGCGCTTTTTGCGGATTCTGTTTATAAAAAGAAGGTTCTCACAATTGTTAAAGAGGCTGATGCAAAGCTTGAGCAGGATGCCTTCTTCGGCGTAACCCCGTTTATGGGGCAAAGACCTGATGCAAGGCCGGAGGAGATAAAGCTGTTTTATCTTTCCTCAAAGGGCGGCGTTTCTTTATTTATTCCGCTTTGCGCTTATTTTGTTTTAACAATTATGAATATGATTTAAATATATAAAAAATATAATTTTTGAAATATGGAGGTTTCAGTTATGAAGGTAAGAAAGGCAATAATCCCTGCGGCAGGCATGGGCACAAGAGTGCTTCCTGCTTCAAAGGCGGTTCCGAAGGAGATGCTTAATATCGTTGATAAGCCGGCAATTCAGTATATTGTTGAAGAGGCTTTCAATTCAGGCATTGAGGAAATCCTTGTTATCACAAACAGGGGCAAGGGTGCCATTGAGGATCATTTTGATCACGCTTTTGAGCTTGAAACAAAGCTTGAGGGCAACGAAAGTAAAAAGAAAATTTATGAGGATGTTATGGCTTGCTCAAATTTCGGCAACATTTATTTCCTTCGCCAGAAGGAAACGAAGGGCCTCGGCCATGCCGTTCTCTGCGCAAAGAATTTTATCGGTAATGAGCCGTTTGCAGTTCTTTACGGCGATGATGTAATCCTTTCCGAAACTCCATGCACAAAGCAGCTTTGCGATGCTTATGAGAAATACGGCAAGGGCGTTGTCGGCGTTAAGGAGGTTCCCGGCCTTGCAATCACAAAATATTGCTCTCTTAAAACAGAGCATATTGAGGATAATGCTTACACCTGCACGGATATGATTGAAAAGCCGAAGCCGGAGCAGATAATGGGCAATTTCTCAATCCTCGGCAGAGTTGTGCTTCCTCCCGAAATCTTTGATATTCTTGAGGAAACTCCGCTCGGCACCGGCAATGAGCTTCAGCTCACGGATGCCATGAGAACACTTGCGCAAACCAAAGGCGTTGTTGCCGTTGATTATGAGGGCAAGCGCTATGATATGGGCAATAAATTCGGTATTCTTGAGGCTAATATTGAGGTTGGATTAAAGCATCCGGAAACCAAGGATGAGCTCAAGGCCTTCATCAAAAAGCTTGCAGCAGATCTGGATTAATTGCAAGCACATTAAATATTTATAAACGAGGTTTTTTAATTGGTTACTTATTACTCTCCAACAAACATTAACAGCGGTGATGAAATGCTTCGCCAAAAGCTCTATTATCAGGGCGTAGCAAAGCAGGAGAGAAAGGAAATCCGCCACATAAGCAACTTGCTTGGGCTTGCAATTCTTATGTTTGAATTAATTCAGCTCATTTTCAGCCTTGTGCTTGCTGCCAATCCTGTGGTATATGATCTTTATGAAAATTCCTCTGTTTTTCAGGATTGTTCTTCAATTCTGTTCATTGAGGTTGCAGGGCTTGTGATTCCTTTCGGAATTATTGCTTTTTTCAACAGAAAGAAATATAAGGTTAATATCGTTCCGAATGAAAAAATCGGCTTTGCAAAATGCGCCCGCTGGGTTGGATTTGGCATGCTTTGCTGCATAGGCGCTGATTTCGTCGTTTCCGGCGTCATCGCTCTTTTTAATGTTTTCGGTTATGATCTTGATGTGCCGGAATCCCTTGTTCCAAGCAGTCCCTTTGCCTGTGTAACAACTATTGTTGCAACGGCAATTGTTCCCGCTTTGTGTGAGGAATTTGCAATGCGCTGCTGCTCTCTCGGCCTTATGAGAAATTACGGCAAAGCCTTCGGCGTCGTTTCCGTTTCAATCATTTTCGGTTTGCTTCACGGAAATGTTGTTCAGTTTGTTTTTGCAGGGCTCGTTGGCCTTATTGTCGGCTATGCAACCGTTAAAACCGGAAGCATCTGGCCTGCAATTTTCATCCATGGCTGTAATAATGCAATGAGTGCTATCGGCGATGTTGCGGAATATGCAGCAGGGAATAATTCAGGCCTGATGAATTCAATTGCAAGCTTTGCCGAAAAAACGCTTGAGGCTGATTTGGATGAGCTGCTCACCATTGTTATGTTCGGCTTTTGGATTGTTGCCGGCGCTATTTGCATAATCTTTATGCTTGTAAAGGGCGAATTTAAAAATGAGAAAACAAATGCACGCGAATTGCCGTATTCAAATTCAATTTGGTCAAAACTCGGCGCTTTTCTCAGTGCTCCGCTTATGCTGCTTTCTTTCCCGTTTTTGATTTGGTCAACGGTTGTTTCAATAGTTCCGATTGAATAGGTTTTTTATATGAACGAATTTATGCAGCGAGCGATAGAGCTTGCGAAAATCGCTGCAGAGGAGGGCGAGGTGCCGGTCGGCGCAGTTATCGTTAAGGATAATCAGATTGTCGGCGAAGGCAGAAACAGGCGTGAGCTTGGCAAAAATGCCCTTTATCATGCAGAGCTGGAGGCGATTGATAACGCTTGCAAGGCACTCGGCGGCTGGCGGCTTTTTCAGTGCGAAATGTATGTAACGCTTGAGCCGTGCCCGATGTGCGCCGGAGCAATAATCAATTCCAGAATTAAAAAGGTCACCTTTGGCGCCGGCGATAAAAAGGCAGGTTCCTTCGGTTCTGTCATTAATTTTAATGATTTGCCTTATAACCATAAGCCGGAAATTGTTGCCGGGGAGAGCGAGGCGGAGTGTGCTTCCTTGCTTTCGGATTTTTTCAAAACCCTGCGCAGCAGTAAATAATTTAATATAATGTTTAAGGGCTGTGATTGCTTTCGCTTTCACAGCCCTTTGCTTATAACAAGCGGATTGCCCTTTGGCAATCAATTCGGATTTCTCCGCAGCTTATCTCATTGATTCCTCATAAGCCTTAATCATCTTTTTAACCATCTGGCCACCAACGCTGCCGGCCTGCTTTGAAGTAAGGTCACCGTTGTAACCCTGCTTAAGGTTAACACCTACCTCAGAAGCTGCTTCCATCTTGAAACGGTTGAGAGCCTCCTTAGCCTCAGGAACTGTGTTCTTTGCCATTTTGAATACACCTCTTTTTCTGTTTATTGCAGGGCGCATTAAAAGCAAAAAGCGATTTCGCCCTGCAAATAATTTGCCTTGCAAGTTTATTTTGCGCAGCATATTCAAAATTAAAAATTGAAATTTTTGACAGTGAAAATCATTTTTTATGCGCCGCATGAATTTCACTAAAAAAGGCTATCCCGAAGGATAGCCTTTTCGTTTTGTTTTACGGATTAGTGCAAGCGCCTCGTCCAAACAAACTCCACGGTCAAGATGCAATTCTTGTTAATTGCTTAAAGACCGCTTCGTTTGTTTCTCCTCTTCGCAAAATTACATCAGCGTAATTTTGCGATAATTA
>DCTO01000014.1 GCA_002329285.1 Ruminococcaceae bacterium UBA1438 | reverse complement strand
ATACATCCATTTTTACAACAATATACTCCTGATGAGATATGCGATACTCTTTGTGATAACGGTCGACAATGGTGGTTTTCAAGTGTAGATAACGGGCTAAAGCATACGAAAGCCCTCGCATTAGGCGGAATAACCGACATTAATTATGAAAGAACTCCCCAACCGTTTTTTGACATTCCCTCAGGGCGGTATCTTGAAAGCATTACTGTTTCAATAACCTGTAGTGATGAAAACGCAGAAATATACTACACTACTGACGGTTCAAGAGCAACAAATAGAAACGGAACACTCTACACTGAACCTATCGTGATTGACAAGGTTACCAGACTAAATGCAGCTGCATATTCAGAAGGTAAACAAAAAAGCGTGCAAAATAGTGCAATATATTATCTAACCTATATTGACGAAAACGACAGTTTTGAAATAGACAACGATGGCATTATCACTTCTTATTCAGGAACAAACAATTACATAACGATTCCCGAAACAATCAACGGCATTACTGTCACGGGAATAGGAGATTATGTTTTCAGTCAATCCGGGATTGTAATGATAAAACTGCCCGATACCGCAACTTATATTGGCAATAATGCGTTTTTCGACTGCGACTATCTATATTCCGTTGACGCAAAGAACATTGAAATCATTTCCCCCTTTGCCTTCAATGGTTGCCGCAATCTTGAGCTGTTCAACTTTGAAAACGCAGTTACTATCGGCAGGACTGCTTTTGGAAGCTGCACTAAAATAAGCAGTGTTTATGCAGAAAAGCTTGAAAGTATCGGGATGGAGGCTTTCCTGCTTTGCGATGATATACTTAATGTCTATATTCCAAACTGTACGAGCATTGGCGATTATGCGTTCAGAAGTAATTATTTGCTTGAAAACATTACTATGCATAGCGTAGAAAGTATCGGCAATTATGGCTTTGCACACTGCAAGCTTTTGAAAGAGTTATATGCGCCAAATGTAAAAAGTATTGGTTATGCGGCTTTCGATCATTGTAAATCGCTTTCAATAATCAATATTGTAAATTGCACAGGTAAGTTAGGGAATCGTGCCTTTCGCTACTGCCCTGTAAAAATTGTAAATATACCTAAGATTACCGAACTTGGTAATAGTGTATTTGCTGCAAATAAGGAACTAAAATATATGTATGCTCCAAATTTAACGAGCATCGGCGACGGTTGTATCAGCTCGTCAGCTGATGTTAAATGTATATTTGGATATGCAGGCTCTTACCTTGAAAGCTGGTCAACGGAAAATGGTTATGATTTTGAGGATATTAATACACTTGCAAATGCACTTGGCGGTACGATCAGATTATCTGACAGCGGACTTCGTTTCGGCTTTTCGTGGGATAATTACGAAACAGACGAAACAAGGTATTATGAGGTCGTAAACGAAAACGGCACTACTATTCTTGCGGAAATCGTAACAAACAGCAAAGGCGAACCGATAACAGAGAAGACCGGCGAATATGTAACAACGGAAACCACAACAACAATATCGTCCGATACCACAACCTCAGCAGACGATAACGAAGTGCCTTTTGAATCATCAGAAAACAGCCCAACAAATAACACGACCACGGAAACCGAAACCACCACTTCCGAATCTCCGACAGATTCAGAAGGCTGGATTAACCGATGGTATTGAAGAATAGATAACTCCCTGTATAAGCAGGGAGTTATTTTCTTAATAAAACCTTAACAATTTTTTGCCTTATTTTTGTTGATTTTGGCATTGCAGTGTGCTATATTATATGCCGAACTGTATTACGTGAGATAATACAGTGTTGTTACACTAAAATTGAAATGTAAATTTACGGAGCAGATATGAAAAATATTCTTGAGCTTTTAGAAATATCGGCAAACCGTTTTCCCGATAAAACTGCCTTTGCAGAGGAGGGCAGGGCGCTTTGCTATTCCGATTTGCTTTGCGGTGCGCGTAGAATCGGCACTGTGCTTGCGGATCTCTCCTGCAAAAATCAGCCCGTCTGCGTTTATATGGAAAAGGGCGTTAACACAATCACGGCAATGCTTGGCGTTGTTTACAGCGGCAATTTTTATGTTGTTCTTGATGCGGAAATGCCGCCGGAGCGCATCAATAAGATTTTCTCAACATTAAAGCCGCGCGCAATTATTGCGGGCGAGGGCTTTGAGAAAAAGGCGGCCTCCCTTGATTTTGAGGGCAAGGTTTTTAGCTTTGATGAGCTTCTTGAAACCGAAATCAATTCTGATTTGCTTGAAAAAATCAGAGCCTTGCAGATAGATACGGATCCCCTCTATGCGCTTTACACCTCAGGCTCAACGGGCGTTCCCAAGGGCGCCGTTATCAGCCACAAAAGCGTGCTGGCTTATTCCGAATGGGTTTGCAGCGAATTTGATTTTAACAGCGAAACCGTGTTTGCAAATCAAACTCCGTTTTATTTTTCAATGTCGGTAACTGATATTTATTCAACCCTTCGTTGCGGCGCAACGCTGAACATCATTCCGAAAATATATTTCAGCTTCCCGATTAAGCTGATTGAATTCCTTAATGAAAAAAGGGTTAATACAATTTATTGGGTTCCCTCTGCAATTTCAATTGTTTCAAATTACAGGCTGTTTGATTTTGCAAAACCGCAGTATCTTAAAAAGGTGCTTTTTGCGGGAGAGGTTATGCGCACAAAGCCGCTTAATTATTGGATAAATTCTCTTGATGAGGATGTGCTTTTTGCAAATCTTTTCGGCCCCACCGAAACAACGGATATTTGCACCTTTTATAAGGTTAACCGTGCGTTTTCCGATGATGAGCCGCTTCCCATCGGTGTTCATTGCAACAACTGCGATGTTATGATTATCGCTGAAAACGGCGCTCCGGCAAAAGCGGGCGAGGAGGGCGAGCTTTACGTCCGCGGCTCTTTTCTTTCGGGCGGATATTATAATAATCCGGAAAAAACGGCAGAGGCGTTTGTGCAAAATCCGCTGAATAATTCTTATCCGGAAACCGTGTATAAAACCGGTGATCTCGTTAAGCTTAATGATAAAGGGGAAATTCTTTATATAACCCGTCGTGATTTTCAGATTAAGCATATGGGTTACCGCATTGAGCTTGGCGAAATTGAGGCCGCTGCGGGCATTATTGCCGGCATTAACGAGGTTGCCTGCGTATATGATGCGCCTAATGATAAAATCGTTTTTATTTATTCCGGCAAAACGCTTGATGACAGCGCGATTATGCAAAGCCTTCGTGAAAGGCTTCCCGAATATCTTATGCCTAACAGAATTATAAGAATGAAGCAAATGCCTCATAATCAAAACGGTAA
>DCTO01000024.1 GCA_002329285.1 Ruminococcaceae bacterium UBA1438 | reverse complement strand
AAAGATGTCAGTTCGTTGCTTAAATCTTAATATTCTACTTCAAGTAGTCTTTTTTGTGCTGTCTGCACAACCTGGAGCAGTTCATAATCCCCTGCTCTGTTTTTTCTTATGATTTTTTCTCATGATATTCCTGCTCTGTATTAACGTTCCAAATTGCAGATTTATCAGTGCTGCCGGCTTTAATAGCTTCAACTGCCTCAAAAGCCGTTGCCATTGAATGATCCATATTATTATATCTGTGCTGCCCGTTTCTGCCGATGCAGAAAAGATTATCAAAGCCATTAAGATAATCAACCAGCGCCGGCATTTCCTCATACGTGTCAAAATACGCCGGATATGCCTTTTTAACGCGCTCTCTGTGGAAATCAAGCACATTTCCCTTGTTGCTGATAACTCCCATTTTTATAAGCTCTGAGATGGCAAAATCAGCAGCCTCATCATCATTCATATTCCAGAAGCTGTCATTTTCAGTACAGAAGTATTCAAGCCCTATCCACACAGTGTTTATAGCATCCTTAACAAGATATGGAGACCAGTTATTAAAAATCTGAATTCTGCCGAGCTTAACCCCCGTATCCTGAACATAAATCCAGCAATCAGGCACGATGTTGTTAAGAGTTTTCATATCGGTTTCATTTTTAAGATTAAGCTTATCAACCAAAAGACCGATGGTGACAAAATCCCTGTAAGGCAGGCCTGCTGCAATTCTGCGGATATTATCCGGCACGTCAAACTGCATTGAAGCCACAAGATCTTTAATAGGCATTGATGATAAAACGATATCCGCATCAAGTGATTTTTCCACACCGTTTTCAATATATTTCACGGTTGAAATATTATTTTCGTTTTTTTCAAATCCGAAAACCCTTGCGCCTTTAATAAGGGTTGCGCCGTTTTTTACTGCATCCTCGCAAGCCTTTTCCCAAAGCTGACCGGGGCCGTATTTCGGATAATTAAAGGATTCAATAAGAGAGGTTTCGTTTGATTTGTTCTTGCCTGAAATGCTGCCAAGCGCATTCTTAACAACCTCTGATATAGAGATGCCTTTAACCCTCTGCTTACCCCAGCTGGGATCGATTTTACTTGGGTGCCTTCCCCAAAGCTTTTCCGTGTAACCCTCAAAGAACATTGAATAAAGCTCTTTACCGAAATGGTTTATATAAAGATCCTCAAGGCTTTTTTCCTCTCTTTTATGCATAATTGCGCCAAGATATGTGAAGCCGGATTTCATTGTGCGGGCAAAGCCCATATTAATAAAGGTTTGGGGCTTAAGGGAAATCGGATAATCAAAAAATTTATTAAGGAAATAGATTCTTGAAACCCTGTCTCTCACAAGGAAAACGTCATCATCCTTTTCAGGATCAGGCCCGCCCGGAGAAAGCTGTTTTTCCCTGCCAAGCTTCTTATCATCAAAAGAAGGCGCGCCTTGAACCGGCATAATATCACGCCACCACTGCATAACGCGCTCATCCTTTGAGAAAAAGCGATGCCCGCCGATATCCATACGGTTATCATTATATTTAACAGTGCGCGAAATTCCGCCGATTTCGTTGCTTTCCTCAAGAATTATTACATTATATTCTTCCGCATTTTCAGAAAGCTCCCTGGCGGCTGTTATTCCCGCAGGGCCGGCGCCGATTATTACTACAGTTTTCATTTATATTTATCCTTTATTTTCATTTGCAGCTTCATCCATTCCGGCTGAGGCTTCCATTTCCTCAAGCTGCTTACCAATCTTAGATTTTTTTGCAATGTTGATATATTCATCAAGGCCCTGGGTGTTTATCTCACCGCCCGGGTTTTCGATGCCCTGATCTATCATTTTACCGAGAGCGTCAACACTGCCTGCATACTTTTCCTTAACCTTATTTGAGGCATTATTGTTCATATCTTCAGAAAGATTTGCAACATAATCCTTTAATGAACCGAGAACACCCATAAGGTCATCAGCGCTTGCGTTCTTTATATCCTTAGGCATAACACTCTTGATCATATTAAGAGCGTCTGAAAGTGAATTTGAATTTTTTGACATATATACAACTCCTTTTAAATTAAGCGAATACGCTGTCTTTAAGCCAAACCATTATGGATGTGCTTTGGGCAACGCCCGTTTTATAGAACATTTCTCCCTCGAAAACATACGGAGTATAGCCGCTAAAATTATAGTCGTCACTATATTTTGAAACAATAATATCCTCATCAAAAGTGCCGGAATAATCAAAATCATCTTCATAAATATCATTATAACCGGAATTTACGCTCCATATATAATAGCCGTTAGTGCCGCTGTGATTTGCAAAAATATTATTATTAAAATAAGGCTGAAGCGATGTGCCGTTATAATCTGCAGCAAAAACTGTGTAACCATTATCTATGTATTGCTTTAAAAACTCTGCTGCCTTTAAGCTGCCTGAATAAGAATAATTATAATCAGAGTATATGCTAATACCCGAACAGATAACCTGTATGGACAAAATACATATCGAAACAACAGTTATTATTCTTCTTCTCATCGGTTTGATTGTTTCTTTATCCGGTTTTAACATAATCATTACAGCAATGCTGTATAAAAACAAATTGGAAAGATGCCAAACTCGACTGTAAAAGAATGAAATAAAACATATTATTGGTAAAAGATAAATGGCTGCTAATAATGATTTCTTGCCAAAAAACAAAACTGCAAAAACGAAAAATATAACACAAAAGATCACTTTAAGCCACAGATACCCGACATCAAAAAGAAACGTTGATGTAATATAGCCAAAAAAAGAATCCGTCTGACCAGTTGGCACATATATTCCGTCAGGTGGAAACATAGATATTATTGCTAATAAACACATAAAGCCGAATAGAAAGAAGAAAACAAAAGCCTTTCTTTTATCTGCAAAATCCTTATCTTTAAAGGCCTTATAAAAAACCATAATTTCAACAACCAAAATAGAAAAGGACATTATAATTCCGTAAGAGCTTGTAAATGCAAGCAGCGCAACCGCAGCATAAAAGCCAAAAGGTTTTTTATATCTTTTCTCATGGAAAACCAACATCAGCATTAATATCGGAAAAACAAGGCAATAGCTTCTTGCAACAACCGAATTCTGATAAAACACAAAATATGAAAATGGCAAAAGAGCCTTAACCCAAGGCGAAGCGTCAACAAAAAATAAAAGCAAAAAAACACCAATTGAGGAGAAAAAAGCGGTACTATATAGATATGATTATAATCAAGACCGCATATATAAAACAGCTTAAGAACTATATGCCACAAAGGTGGCGTACCTTCAAACCTTGTTGCCGATAAAAGAGCTGAAAAGGATGATGTATCACGCGCAAGAAGCCAAGACTGAGCTTCGTCAGCCCATGGTTCATGATGTAATCCGGTAACAAATCCAAATGACACAAATATAATTAAAATAATAACATATATCAATGTTTTATTTAATTTTAGTTTTTCCATAAAAGCTCCTAAAAAGCAAAATATTATAATAATTATAGCATATGGATTGTTATATTTCAACAAAAACTAAGTATACAAATTCTTAATAAATGCAATTATTAAACAATGCTTATCTTCCCCTTGAAAAGGAGCGAAGGCGGAATTTTGCGCCGCACTGCTCACAGATTTGGCGGGATTTTTCAATATCCTCAGGCGGGATAACGTCAACCACCGTCATCCAAACCTCATTACCGCAGGCAACGCAATCCCTGGTGAATTTCAGCATTGCTTCAAAAGCCCTGCCGGGAAAAATATTTCTTGTGATTTTATCATATTTTTCGGAATCAGGGTCATTCAGCGAAACGGAAATAACGTCAATGGCGCTGCATATTTCCTTTGCGGTTTCCCTGCCGTTTATTAGATCAGAAAGCCCGTTTGTGTTAAGGCGTAGCCGGATTTGCGGAAATTTTGATTTAAGATAATTTGCTGTGGCAAGAAGATTTTCAATGGCATTGGTCGGCTCCCCGTAGCCGCAGAAAACCGCTTCCTTAACTCCGGTAAAATCATAAGCATCAACTGCTTTTTTAATATCATTAAAGCTTGGTTCCTCATCATGCCAGAGCCGCTTTGCATCGCCCACGGCATCACCCTTTGACCGGATGCAAAAGGCGCAGTTACAGGGGCATTTGTTTGTTAAATTAAAATATGTGCCGCCCTCAAGGGTGTAAATTATTTCAGACATTTATATCAACTCGCTTTCAAACCGTTTTTTAATATTTATCCTGTCCAGCGCAAGGGAAAGCAAAATGAATGCCGCCGCGCTGCCGACTGCCTGAATAATATTGGCGGGAATATCGGCAACAGCGCCCTCTCTGAACAACACCAAATCCGCAAGAAAATAACCTAAAACCGTTATAATNNCTCAGCACAGAGAGAAGCCTATCTCCCCTGCGCCTTATGAGCACAAACGGAATTGCAATAAGCACCTTTATAAGAACAGAAGCAATTGCATAAGTCGCAAAGCCGGAAACGATATCCGCAACCGCTGCACCGATTGCCGCCGCAAGAAACGCCCACGGTGCCCCAAGCAAGAGCGCGGCAAGATAAATTATTGCATCGCCGATATGGATATATCCCCCTGCCCCTATGGGAACGTGAAGCATTGTCAGCCCGAAAACCATAGCCGCAAGCATGGCCGTGTAACTGATTTTTTTTGTTAATAAATTCATAATGCCCTCCTTAAACAATCAGAGTAAAGGCAATTACCCTAAATATAATTTGCAATTATTCTTTCAAAATCAACCCCATTTTCAGGATTTCCCGGCAGTGTTATTCTGCAGGCATCCGAAACAAAACCTACCGCAGTTTCTGCCGCAGAAAAAACATCCTTTTCGTTAAGCAGCCCTGCTGTTAAAACAGAGGTGAAAACATCACCCGTGCCGGAAAAATAGCCGCCGGATTTTTCAGCATAGAACGCCTTATTAACAGATGGGGTGAAAACACGGCAGCCGATTTTGCCGTTAATTTCACAGCCGGTGACAACAACGGCGCCGATACCAGAAGCAAGAAGCGCACCGACCGCCTTTTCAATATTCCTTTCCCCCGTTAAAAGAGAAAGCTCTGTTTCATTAGGAGTGATGACATCGGCAAGCAGGCAAAGCGCCTTGATACTTTCACAAAGCTCATCGCCCAGCCCTTTATATCTTTCGCCGCCATCACCCATAACGGGATCAACAACCAATAAAGCATTCTGCGATTTAATGAAATTCATTACGGAATTAACCTGATTTTTATTAAAAAAATAGCCTGTTAGAACGGCATCAAAGGAAGCACCAAGCTTTTCCCATTCAAAAAGAAATGAAGCCGTGTGATCTGAAATATCTGCAATGGCAAAGCTTTCATAAGCAGATTGATTTGAGAGCACTGCAGTTGGAAACGGATGCGCCTCAATCTGAAAGGCAGAAAGGATCGGCAAATTTGCCGCAAGCGAGCATTTGCCAAACCCGGAAATATCATTAAAAACAGCACATTTTTTCATAAAATCAAATCCTTGCATTTAACTTAAAAACATTATATAATAAATCTGTCACTATTTATATACTCAATTTTAAGATTTTTTTAAGGTACAGTTATGAGCAGATTCAAATACAACGAGGTTTATGATTACATAAAAAACGAAATTGAATCCAACCAGCTTTCATATGGCGCGCGGCTTCCCTCAATCAGAAATGCAAGCGAGCTTTTCAGAGTGAGCAGAACCACGGTTCAAAACGCATATTTCACGCTTGCGGCTGACGGATATATTTTCAGCGAGCCCCAAAGCGGATATTACGTTTCCCGCCAGGGTAGCGGAAACACGGTTAAGACGGAAGCCGCAATGCCGCAGGAGGCAATTAAATTTGATTTTACAAGCAGCAGCGCAGATGCAGAAAGCTTTGACTTTAATCTTTGGCGCAGATATATGAAAAACGCACTGCGCCAGGATGAGAGGCTGCTTTCTTACAGCGAAGCCCAAGGCGAACCGGAGCTTCGGGAAGCAATTGCTGAATATATTTATGAAAAGAGAAATGTTGCCGCCTCGCCGGACAGAATTGTTATCGGCGCTGGAGTTCAAAGTCTGCTTGGCATTCTATGCTCGCTAATTAATGACAGGGGGACGGTTTCCTTTCCTGACAAAAGCTTTGAACAGGGAGCGGCACTTTTTGCGGATTACGGCTTTGAGGTGCATTACAGAGACAAGGATGCAGGAATAATTTACGTTTCCCCTTCTCATATGACGCGCTGGGGCGAGGTTATGCCAAACAAACGGCGCAGAGAGCTTGTGCGCCACTCTGCACAAACGGGCAGCCTTGTTATTGAGGATGATTATGAAAGCGATTTCCTATATAATACAAGGCCAACGCCTTCACTGCATGCGCTTTCCGGCGGTAGCAACGTTATTTATCTCGGCTCGTTTTCAAGGCTTCTTCTGCCGTCAATCAGAATCAGCTTTATGGTTTTGACACAAGAGCTTGCAGATAAATACAGAAAATGCCTGTTCAAATACAGCCAGACAGCAAGCAAGGCAGAGCAGCTTGCGCTCTGCAGCTTTATCCGTGACGGGCATCTGAAAGCGCAAATAAGAAAAACGCGGCGTTTTTATACCGCAAAAGCAAGAGCTTTTGCACAGCTGCTTGAAAAAAGGCTTGAAAATTCAAGCATTGAAATTAGCGAAAACGCATTGCAAATTATCATCACCGCGCCGTTTAATAAAAAAGCAGTTGCTTTTGAGAAAAACGGTGTTTCTGTTTTCATTGAAGAGCTGAAAAACAACAAGATTACAATCGTTATTTCCGTTGCATCAATCCCCGAAAAGGAATTTGAGGAGGCGGCTGAAAGGCTTTGCAAAGCATTAAAATAATAGAATTTTTGTTTTGTTAGTCCCTCATAACGGACTGTGGCGGCACACCATATTGATTATATCGAAAATACATTTATAATGAAATTGTAAGGAGAAATCCGAAAACAATTTCAGGAGGTAATCAATATGAAAAGGACATTAACAACCGCTCTTCTTTCAATAGCAGCAATCATTATCGGATATATTTCAATGGCGCTTCCCTTCCGCTTGTTTGAAGCGCTTTCACAAACGCAGATGAGGCTTCTTCTTGGCGGAGAGATTCTTATTTACATCAGCATTTTTTCAGCATATTTCTGCGGCAAAGAGGCAAAAGCACAAAGGCGCGTGAAAGATGAAAAAATGAAGGCGCAGCACAATGAAAGAATTGCAAGGCGCAACGAGGAGCTGAAAGGCATCAGAGTTAACAATTTTGACCTTGCAGCATAAAAAATATCAGGACTTATCGGCAGTGCACTATTGCATTGCCGATATTTTTATAATAAAATAGTTATATGAATCACGGGGGTGGAACTATGAATAATGCTAATGTCGTTCCAAACAAGGCTGTTAAGATTACGGACAACTTCTGGCGCGAAAAAATAAGCCTCATTAAAAACGAGGTTATTTCTTATCAATGGATGGCGCTGAACGATGAGATTGATGGCGCAGCTAAAAGCTTTTGCCTGCGCAATTTCAAACTTGCGGCAGAAACAATCAAAAGGCGCAAAAGCGGCGAAGCAACCACGGTTTTCCCCACAGATAAATGGGAATACAATCCCGATAATTCTGAGCAGGGCTCATTTATGGGCTGGGTTTTTCAAGATTCCGATTTATACAAATGGCTTGAAGCCGCCGGATATCTGCTGCAAAACGAAAGCGACAATGAGCTTGAAGCGCTTGCTGACGGCGCAATTGAGCTGATTTGCGCGGCGCAGGAGGATGACGGTTATATCAACACGCTTTACACGATTAATAATCCCGAAAAAAGGTTTTCAAATCTGCGCGACCACCATGAGCTTTACTGCTTTGGGCACCTTGCCGAGGCGGCTGTAAGCTATTATGAAGCAACGGGCAAGGACAGAATTCTGAACGCTGCCTGCCGCTTTGCAGACCTGATTTGCAGCATTTTCGGCGAAGGTGGCAAAGAAGGCTATGATGGGCATGAAATCGCCGAAATGGCGCTTGTGAAGCTTTACAAGGCCACGGGCAAGACAAAATATTTGAAGCAAGCAAGGCTATTTATTGAACGCAGAGGCACAAAGCCATATTACTTTGACACAGAACACGGCGAAGCAAACGGCAACGGTAATAGATATATTTATAATCAGGCCCACCTGCCTGTTTATGAGCAGAAGGATGCAGTTGGCCATGCTGTGAGGGCGGTTTACCTTTACAGCGGAATGGCGGATGTTGCCGCGCAAACAGGCGACGAAGCGCTTCTTAACGCTTGCAAAACGCTGTTTAAAAGCATCGTTAATAAAAGAATGTACATCACCGGCGGAATCGGTTCAACGAGGCACGGAGAGGCTTTCACGGCTGATTATCATTTACCTAACGGCACCGCTTATGCAGAAAGCTGCGCTTCAATCGGACTTCTGTTTTTTGCGCACAGAATGCTGAAAGCGGATATCAGAACTGAATATGCAGACATTATGGAGCGCTGCCTTTACAACGGAATTCTGAGCGGAATGGCTGAAGACGGAAAAGCGTTTTTCTACACTAATCCGCTTGAGGTTGTGCCTGATGAGATTAAGGCTGACCCGGACAGAGAGCATATAAAAACCGAAAGGCAGAAGTGGTTTGGCTGCGCCTGCTGCCCGCCGAACATTGCAAGGCTGATTTCAGGACTTGGCGGATACTGCTTAAACGAGAATGAAAGCACGCTTTTTATCAATCTTTACTGCTCTCTTGAAGCTGAAACAAAATTCGGTAAGCTTAAAATTGAAAGCGATTATCAGCAAAGCGGCAATGTTAAAATCAGCATAGATGCAAAAAAGCCATTTTCACTTGCGCTTCGCATTCCCGAATGGAGCAAAAATTATTCCTTCAGCAAAGAAAATCCTTTTATTAAAAACGGATTTGCTTATTTTGAGCTTGACGGCAAGACGGAAATCACCGCAGAGTTTAACCCTGAAATCAGAATTATCAGGGCAAACAGCCGCGTTAGAGAGGACATCGGCAAGGTTGCGATAACAAGAGGCGCAACCGTTTACTGCCTTGAGGAGGCGGACAACGGCACGGGGCTTCATATGCTTCGCCTCTCCCCTCACCCGAAATTCAGGCTTGAGGACGGAGCAATCACTGCAGACGCTTTCCGCGAGGAGGAAAGCGGGAACGCACTTTATTTTGAATACCATAATCCAAGAGAACGCAAGGTTCGCCTGCGATTTATTCCGTATTACAAATGGGCAAACCGAGGCGTGGGAGAAATGCAGGTTTTCATAAGGATATAATAAGAAACGCCGCAGAGCTTTATGAACTGCCCCAGATTGTGCAG
>DCTO01000051.1 GCA_002329285.1 Ruminococcaceae bacterium UBA1438 | reverse complement strand
TTAAGCATAACGCCCATCATTGATGCAGCAGTAAGTAGTCTTCCGAGAGCGGCAGTAACAACCGCCGATGGCTTATGAATTCTTTCCATTTCAGAAACCATATCGGTTGAATCGGCTGCAATAACAAACGCACTGCCGTCCTCAGTAATATATCTGACAAGCTTTCCCATTTTTAAATCCTTTCACAAACAAAATAAATCCGCTCTGAATCGCTTTTAGGATCATTTCTTGATAAATCATCGTAAACATATAAAACCTTGAAATATTCGGAAAGAGCCTTTTTTAGTTCATCAATTTCAAAAGCCGTTTCATAAAATTCTTCCGAATAGCGTTTATATTCGCCATTTTCCTGCAGCGCAAATATATCAATAATCATTCTGACTTTATTTTCATTTTCAAGCTCATTGTCCCAGGAAAGAAAATATTTATCTTCATCAAAAATGAAGGTGTAATCTGCAAGAATATAATTATGCTTATAAACCGTGTTAACATCAAAAATAAAAATACCGCCGACTTTTAAAGACTGATGAATATTAAAGAATGTTATTTTTACGTCATCTATATTATTTAGATGATTTATTGAATCAAGGCAGCAAATGCATGCATCGAGAGACTCTGCAAGGCTGAAATCCTGCATTTTTGCCCTTATTAATGGAACATTGCCATTGGTTTTAAAAGCGGCTATTTCAAGCATTTCTGAGCTTGCATCGATTCCGATAACTTTGAAACCCTTGTCAAAAAACAGCTTTGAAAACGTTCCGGTGCCACATGCGAGATCAAGAATAGATGCACCGCTTTTTATACCGCGATCAGCAAAAAGGCCAGAAATGTAATCACTTCTGACCTGATAATCAATATTTTCAGTTAAATCATCATAAACTCTGGAAAAATAATTATAACTCATCTTCGTTTTTCAATCTCTCAAAAATCTTGTCATATCCGTCGCAACCATATTGAAGGCTTCTGTTAACCCTGCTTATAGTTGCAGTTGATGCGCCTGTTTTTGCAACGATATCCGTGTAAACACATTTTTCGGAAAGCATTTTTGCAACAACAATTCGCTGAGCAAGCGTTTTAAGCTCCTGAACAGTGCATAAATCCTCGAAAAAATCATAGCATTCCTCAATATCCTGAAGTTGAAGAATGGATTTAAAAAGGAAATCAATATTATCATTTTCAATTTTGCCGGACATAATTTTCACCTCAGTTATTTAATTGTGTTTAGTTTACCACATTAAAGTCTGAAAGTAAAGTAAAATCTCCGAATAAATCGGAGATTTTACAATTTGTTAATTAAAACTTTTTATGAATTAAGCTTATCAAAAACATCAAAGCAATCAAAGGTTGCAAAATAATCCTTTGGATTTTCAGCTCTTCTGATAAGCTTAACCTCACCGTTTTCCTGAAGCAGCAGCTCTGCGGATTTCAGCTTGCCGTTATAGTTATAGCCCATTGAAAAGCCGTGAGCGCCGGTGTCATGAATGAAAAGAATGTCTCCCATATCAATTTTCGGCAATCTTCTGTCAACAGCAAACTTATCATTGTTTTCGCAAAGTGATCCTGTTATGTCATAAGTTTCTGATAAAGGCTCATTTTCCTTACCGAGAACAGTTATATGATGATAAGCGCCATACATTGCCGGCCTCATAAGATTTACCGCGCAAGCGTCAACTCCGATATATTCCTTATGAATATGCTTTTCGTTAATAGCGGTTGTAACAAGAGCGCCGTAAGGTGCCATCATATATCTTCCGAGCTCTGTGAAAATAGCTACGTCATCCATTCCCTCCGGAACAAGCACATCGTTATAAACTTTATGAACGCCCTCGCCTATTGCAAAAATATCGTTAGGTTCTGCATCCGGCAAATAAGGAATTCCGATTCCGCCGGAAAGATTAATAAAGCTTATTTTAACATCAAGCTTATTTTTAAGACTTACAGCAAGCTTAAAGAGAATTTCAGCCAGCATTGGATAATATTCATTTGTAACTGTGTTTGAGCAAAGAAAAGAATGAAGCCCGAATTCCTCAACGCCTTTCTCCTTCATAATTCTGAAGGCCTCAAAAATCTGCTCTTCAGTCATACCATATTTTGCATCGCCGGGGTTATCCATAATTCCATTTGACATCTGAATAACGCCACCGGGATTAAAACGGCAGCTCATTTTCTTAGGAAGCTTGCCGCATGCCTTTTCAACTGCATCAATATGCGTTATATCATCAAGGTTAATGATTCCGCCAAGTTCATAGCAAAACTTAAACTCTTCAAGCGGAGTGTCATTTGAAGAAAACATAATATCCTCACCAACGGCACCGATTGCTTTTGAAATCATTAGTTCAGTTAATGATGAGCAATCACAGCCGCAGCCATAATCGCGCAGAATGTTAATTAAAAACGGATTTGGGGTTGCTTTGACCGCAAAATATTCCTTGTAACCCCTGTTCCAGGCAAATGCTTTTTTTAAATTTTCAGCATTCTGCCTTATTCCCTTTTCATCATAAATGTGAAAGGGTGTCGGAAATTCTTTAATAATCTCCTGAGCCTTTTCCTTTGTTAAAAAAGGTGTTTTTGCCATATTCTTATCCTCCTGTTATTTTGCTGAAGAAAGCGCCTTTTCTATTTCAACAATAATCTCATCTCTGCCCTGACCCGTTTCGGCAGAAAACGGAATGCGGGTGCAGGGATATTCGGCAAGCTCTTTTTCAATATCTTTTATTCGTTGCAGAAACTGAGTTTTCTTAAGCTTATCAGCTTTTGTGAGTGCAACGATAAAAGGTATTTTCGCATCAGATAAAAATGCAAGCATTCCGTAATCATCCGCAGAGGGCTTATGCCTCATATCAATCAGCTGAACAACAAGCGCAATGTTTCTGTCTGACTGAAAATATCCCTCCATAAGCTCCGCAAAACGGGATTTTTCAGCCTTTGAAATCTTTGCATAACCGTAACCCGGTAAATCAACAAAGCGCTGATTATCAACATTATAAAAATTAATTGTTATTGTTTTTCCCGGTACAGCGCTGACCCTTGCAAGGTTCTTTCTGTTAAAAAGTTTATTTAGCAAGGAGCTTTTGCCGACATTTGATCTGCCGGAAAAAACTATCTCCGGCTTATCGGATTTAGGAAGCTGGGCCGAGATACCGAAAGCCTTATCAAATTCTGCTTTATTAAAATTCATATCACTGGGTAACAATTGCCTGCTTTGCAGGTACGTTCTTCTTTAAAACATTGGTTGCTTTTTTGTTAGTTGCCGGCATATATTCAAGCGCAAAAGGCATAAGCTCCGTAAAGGTAGAAACAGAAATGAAATTAATATTATCCTTAACCTCATCGGATATCTCGGTTAAATCCTTAACATTGTCTTCGGGAATTATAACCGAGGTGCAGCCTGCCTTATATGCAGCCATGCTCTTTTCCTTAAGGCCTCCAATCGGCAATGCTCTTCCCTTAAGGCTGATTTCTCCTGTCATTGCAACATCGCGCTTTACAGGAACAGAGGTTAACTCTGAAACAAGAGCGGTTGTTATTGCCAACCCCGCAGAAGGACCATCCTTTGGAATTGCGCCTTCAGGAGCATGAATATGTATATCCTTGCTCTTATAAAATGCTGAATCTATCCCTAAATCATCAGCGATTGAACGAACATATGAAACTGCGATTTTAGCGCTTTCCTGCATAATATCGCCGAGATTACCGGTAAGCTCAATCTTCCCTGTTCCGTCGATAACGGAAACCTCAATCGGGAGCATTGTGCCGCCAACTCTTGTCCACGCAAGGCCGTTAACAGTGCCGATAAGATTTTCCTTGCTTATTTTTTCAAGCGTATATTTTTCTGCGCCGAGAAAATCAGAAAGATTTTTCAAATTAATCCGGCAGCATTTTTCGCCCTCTTCAAGCTTAACGCTTGCTTTTCTGCAAAGAGTGGCAATGCATTTTTCAAGCCTTCTTACGCCGGCTTCGCTGGTGTATGCCTCAATAATTCGGTAAATTGCGTCATCGGTTATTTTAAATTCCTTTGATGAAAGCGCATGCTTTTTCATTTCCTTTTTAAGCAGATGCTCTTTTGCAATATGGAATTTCTCTTCAACCGTGTAAGAGCCAAGCTCAATAACCTCCATACGGTCAAGAAGAGGCGCAGGAATGGTTGACAAATCATTTGCGGTTGTTATAAAAAGCACTCTGCTTAAATCAACGGGAAAATCAATATAATGATCGTTAAAGCTGAAATTTTGCTCAGGATCAAGTGCTTCAAGGAGCGCTGAAGCAGGATCTCCCTTATAATCACTTCCAACCTTATCAATCTCATCAAGCAGAATAATCGGATTCATAACACCGCTTTTAATAACGGCATCAATAATTCGGCCGGGCATCGCGCCGATATAAGTTCGCCTATGGCCTCTGATTTCCGCCTCATCATGAATGCCGCCGAGAGCAACGCGGACATATTTTCTGTTCATGCTTTTGGCAAGGCTTTTCACGATTGAGGTTTTACCAACTCCGGGAGGGCCTGCAAAGCAAAGAATCTGCCCTGAGAAATCGGGGCTACGCTTAAATACTGCAAGGGATTCAACAATTCTTTCTTTAACCTCGTCAAGGGAATAATGCTCTTTATCAAGAATCTTTCTGCTTTTTGCAAGATTGATTGAATCCTTGGTGAATTTACCAAACGGGATTTCAATACATTTATCAAGATAGGTTCTTACAACCGTTCCCTCATGTGAGCCGGGAGGCATTTTTGAAAGCTTTGTGCATTCCTTCAGGAGCTTTTCTTTAATCTCATCATTGCAGGCAAGCTTCTCAATCTTTTGCCTGTATTCATCAGCTTCCTCAATCGGATTTTCATTTTCACCGAGTGCCTCGCCGATAACCTTCATTTCTTCGCGAAGATAGTATTCGCGTTGATTCTTATCAATGCTGTCCTGTACTCTTTCATGAATTTCATTCTCAATTTCAAGAGTTGAATTTTCCTTTGATATGAGAAGAAACAGCTTTGACATTCTTTGAATAACGGAAAGCTCTTCAAGAATTATTTGCTTATCGGTAAAATTTAAAAAGCTGTTTGCGCAGATAAAATCGCTTAATCTGCCTCCGTTATTAATCGAAAGCACCTTGAGCTTAACATCATTTGAAATTTTCGGAACAAGAGAAGCATAATGCTCAAATTCCTCTTTAAGCACCTTGCAGTATGCTTCCTCCTCGCTTGCATCAAGAACAATTGAATCGTTAAGCTGCTCAAGCTCGCCGACAACATATGGCCTTGATTGTGAAAAAGCAGCAAGCCTCGCCCTGCGCTTACCCTCAACAACAACACGAAGATTATCTGAATTAGGAATTTTAACCATTTGCTTAATATCGCAAATTACTCCAACTTCAAATAAATCATCAATTGAGGGATCATCAACAGCAGGATCAATCTGTGAAACGATAAAAACCTTTTGAAATTCCTTCATTGCTGCTTTAAGCGCATTGATGCTTTTCTTTCTGCCAACATCAAAATGGAGCACCATTTCCGGAAAAACAACAAGTCCTCTGAGCGGAATAACCGGCATACTTACATATGAACCGTTAGTAATTATATCTTCTAAACTCATTATATCACCACATTTTTTAATGCTTTAATCTGTTAAAAGTTGTTTTAATTATATAATATAAACAATTAAAAGGCAAGAATTTTCTTGCCTTTTAATACTTACGCATTTTTTAAATCTGAAGCTTTCAAAATTTTTGCTGTTTTTGAAGGATTTCGAAGGATAATCGGCTCAGCACCGTTGCGAACGCAATCCTCTGTTATAATTATTTTTTCAACCGAATAATCACTTGGAATATTGAACATAAGGTTTTTCAGCACGTTTTCAAGAACGCTTCTCAAGCCTCTTGCTCCTGTTTTTCTTTCCAGAGTGATATCAGCGATAGCCTCAAGAGCATCTTTTTTAAACTCAAGATTAACATCATCAAGCTCAAAAAGCTTTAAATACTGCTTAATGATTGAGTTCTTTGGCTCTGTCATAATTCTGACAAGGGCATCCTTATCAAAATTATCAAGCACCGTTATAACAGGGATTCTGCCGATAAGCTCCGGAATCAAGCCGTATTTAACAAGATCATGCTGTATAGCCTGATGAAGAATCTTTTCCTCAGAAACCTCTTCACTCTCAATATTTGCACCAAAGCCCATAGCCTTCGANNCCCGTCAAAAGCACCGCCGCAGATAAAAAGAATATTAGTTGTGTCTATCTGAATAAATTCCTGCTGAGGATGCTTTCTGCCGCCGCCCGGAGGAACATTTGAAACAGTTCCCTCAAGTATTTTAAGAAGTGCCTGCTGAACGCCCTCGCCGCTGACATCACGGGTGATTGAACGATTTTCGGATTTGCGGGAAATCTTATCAATTTCATCAACGTAGATTATGCCGCGCTGCGCCTTTTCAATATCAAAATCAGCAGCCTGAATTAAGCGAAGCAAAATATTTTCAACATCCTCGCCAACGTAGCCCGCTTCAGTAAGCGTTGTTGCATCAGCAATAGCAAAAGGAACGTTCAAAATTTTAGCAAGCGTTTGCGCAAGCATTGTTTTGCCAACGCCTGTTGGCCCAAGCAGAAGAATGTTGCTCTTCTGAAGCTCAACATCATTAGTTGAATTTGAATATATGCGCTTATAATGGTTATAAACTGCAACGGCAAGCGTTTTTTTTGCTTCATCCTGCCCGATTACATATTCATCCAGCTTATTTTTAATTTCAGTCGGCTTTGGAAGAACAATATCGTTATCACCTGCAGGCGCCTTTTCTTCAGGAGCAGATCTTGATATTAACTCATTACAAAGTGAAATGCATTCATCGCAAATGAAAACACCGGGGCCTTCAATAAGCTTATGCACCATCTGCTCTGACTTACCGCAAAAAGAGCATCTTGCAACCTGATTTCTAACATCATCTCTTGACATAAATCAAACTCCGATTATCTCTTATCAATTACCTTATCAACAAGGCCGTATTCAAGAGCCTCCTGCGCAGTAAGCCAATTATCACGGTCAGTATCCCTTGCAAGCTCTTCAACGGTTTTGCCACAGTTTTCTGCCATAATTCTGTTAAGCTTCTGCTTAGTTCTGATAATATGATTTGCTGCGATTTCAATTTCAGTTGCCTGCCCCTTTGTCTGACCAAACGGCTGATGAATCATAACCTCTGCATTAGGAAGGCAGATTCTTTTGCCCTTTGCGCCGCTTGAAAGCAGAAACGCACCCATTGAAGCAGCCATACCGATGCATATGGTTGAAACATCGCACTTGATATACTGCATCGTGTCATAAATAGCCATACCGTCTGTTACGGAGCCACCGGGAGAATTGATATAAAGGCTGATATCCTTTTCACTATCCTGCCCTTCAAGAAACAGCAGCTGAGCAACAACAAGCGATGCCGTGGTTGAATTTACTTCATCAGAGAGAACGATGATTCTGTCATTCAGAAGCCTTGAAAAAATATCCATTGAGCGTTCGCCGTTACCGCTTTGCTCAATTACGTATGGTACTAATGCCATATCAATCACTATCCTTTAAAATTATTCAATTACTGCGTGATTTACAATTAAATCAACAGCTTTATTTCTTTTAACATCCTCGCCGAGCTGATCGTCTGAAAGTGCTTTTCTAACCTGATCGGCATCTATGCCATACTGCTCGCCAAGCTTTCTTGCTTCTTCATTAAGCTCCTCTTCGGTAGCTTCAATTTTTTCAGCCTCAATGATTGCGCGAAGTGCCATGCCAACCTTAACCTGCTTTTCAGCAGACTCTCTCATTGAACCCTTAAAGGAATCAATATCCTGGCCCATATACTGAAGATATGTATTAAGGTCAATACCTTGCATCTGAAGCCTGTAAGAATAATCCTGAAGCATTTCATCCTGCCTCTTTGTGAACATAACCTCCGGAATATTAGCCTCAAGATTTTCAACAACCATATCAAGAAGCTTGTTTTCCGTTTCAGTTTTAGCGTCATTTTCCTTTTTCTCGGAAATCTGCTTTTTGAGATCTGCTTTAAGCTCATCAAGAGTGTCAAACTCGGAAACGTCCTGTGCAAAATCATCATCAAGCTCAGGAAGCTCCTTGGTTTTAATCTCATGAAGCTTGCACTTGAAAACGGCTTCTTTGCCGGCAAGCTCCTCTGCGTATTCCTCCGGGAAGGTTACGTTTACGTCAAATTCATCGTCAACCTTATGGCCGGCAACCTGCTCTTCAAAGCCGGGAATGAATGAACCGGAGCCGAGCTCAAGCGGGTAATTCTCGCCCTTGCCGCCTTCGAATGCTTCGCCGTCAACAAAGCCTTCGAAATCAATTGTTGCAGTGTCGCCCATTTCGGCAGCTCTGTCCTCAACAACGATAAGGCGTGAATTTCTGTTCTGCATCTCTGAAAGCTCGTTATCAACATCCTCATCAGTTGCCTCGGTTTCAATTTTCTCAACCTTAAGGCCTTTATAATCGCCAAGCTTAACCTCTGGATAAGTTGTAACCTTCATTTTCATTTCA
>DCTO01000019.1 GCA_002329285.1 Ruminococcaceae bacterium UBA1438 | reverse complement strand
GTTTATAAATAGTTTATAATATTCAGTGTATAATTTTAACCTTTTAAGGGAGGAAAATGATATGGCTAAAAAAACAGTATTCCTGACCGGCGGTACCGGCAATATGGGCTGGGCAGCAGTTCAGGAAATAATCAAAAAGCCTAACGAAATCAACCTGAAGCTTCTTGCAAGAAAGAGCGCAAAGAATCAGGAAAAATTAAAGCCGCTTATGAGCAAACCAAACGTTCAGATAGTTTGGGGAGATTTTCTTGATTATGATGCAATTCTTGAGGGCGTAACCGGATCTGATTACGTTCTTCATGTCGGCGGAATGGTTTCCCCTGCTGCTGACTGGAAACCTTATTTAACACAGAAAACCAACATCGGCGCTGCTCAGAACATCTGCAAAGCCGTTCTTGCTCAGCCGAATGCTAATGAAATCAAGGTTTGCTACATAGGCACCGTTGCTGAAACAGGTGACAGAAATTACCCGATTCATTGGGGCCGATGCGGCGATCCGCTTAAGGTTTCAATTTATGACCATTATGCTGTTTCAAAGTGCATTGCAGAGCGTGTGTTCGTTGAAAGCGGCATTAAGAACTGGGTTGTTATGCGCCAGTCAGGCATTCTTTATCCTGATATTCTCAAGAATATGGATCCGATTATGTTCCACGTTCCGATTAACGGTGTTCTTGAATGGTGCACCGTTGAGGATTCCGGCCGTCTTATGTGCAATCTTGTTACTGAGGATGCTGCCGGCAATCTCGGCACTGATTTCTGGAATCATTTCTTTAACATCGGCTCCGGTAAGGAATACAGAATTTCAAACTATGAGTTTGAGCAGCTCCTTCTTGGCACACTTGGACTTGCAGGCCCCGAAAAGCTTTTTGATCCTAACTGGTTTATCACAAAGAATTTCCATGGCCAGTTCTGTGCAGACGGCGATAAGCTTGAGGATTTCCTTCACTTCCGTGAAAACCTTCCCGTTAAGGATTATTTTGACCGCCTTGCTCATCAGGTTGAATTCTATTTCAGAATACCGAGATATCTTCCCAAATCAGCCGTTGCAGCTGCGGCAAAGCCATTTATGAAGAAGATTGCATCAACACCTGATTTCGGCACACTTGACTGGGCTGAAAAGGATAATAAGGTTCGCATGAGCGCTTATTTCGGCTCAAAAGAGGAATGGGAAAAAATTCCAACAAAGTGGAAGGATTTTGAAATCATTCAGTTTGATAAGGACAACAGCGCTGCAGAGCAGTTTAAGCTTGACCATGGATATGACGAAAGCAAGCCCGAATCTGAGCTTACCATTGACGATATGAAGGAAGCCGCAAAATTCCGCGGTGGCGAATGCCTTTCAAATAAGATGAAGAAGGGCGATATGGCCGGCAAACTAAAATGGAAATGCGGCCATTGCGGTGCTGAATTTGAGGCAAGCCCTGCGCTTATTCTTCTTGGTGGCCACTGGTGCCCTGAGTGCTACATTCCTCATAAGGCTTGGGATTATGATTCAATCGCAAAAACCAATCCTTTCTTTGCTCAGGTTTGGTACACCAACCACGAAAAGGACGAGAACAACAAATATGACTTTGATGAGCTCTTCCATATTGACGGTGTTGCCTGGGACGATATCAAAAGATAAAATCTTAATAGACAAAACCTCCTGACACATGACAGGAGGTTTTTATGTTATTATTAATAATTACTTGTGGTTGTGTAATTTACAGAGCCGTTAACAGTGCGCTTTAAGGTAAAGGTGTTGCCGCTTCTTGAAACATTGAGCGAAACACTCGGAGGTGAAACATGCTCAACAGTATAGAAGGTGCAGGTGATTTTACCGCCGGAAACTGTCATTTCAATCTTAATCGGATAGCCTGTATTATTAGTCCATCTGAAATTCTTAGATGAACCGGAAATTGCGGCATCCCTTCCAAGCGGAACATAGGAAACGCGCTGGGAATGCTGGTGGCGTTCAACAATCTTAACATTCGCAAGAAGGCATGTGTTAAACATTGTTGAAGCAACCTGGCATATTCCGCCTCCGAGCTCCTGTGCTGTTCCGTGAGTGCCGGTGAAAACAGTTGCCGTTTTATATCCCCTGGCAGAAGTTCTTGGGCCGACAACGGTGTTAAAATTAAAGGTTTCACCCGGCTTAATAATTGTGCCGCTTATTGCTTTTGAAGCAACAGTAAGGTTATTTGTTCTGTTTGCATTATTAACGTAATTCGAGGTATAAGTTGCATAAACGTTAACATAACCCGTTTGCATAATGCCGTCTTTGCCGAAGAAATACCATTCGCCGCTAACCTTAACCCAATCAGTTGCCATTGAGCCGTTTGAATTAAGATAATACCAGCAGCCCTTATATTTCAGCCAACCGGTTTTCATTCTGCCGTTGCCTTCAAGATAGTACCATTTACTGCCGTCTTTGGCCCAACCGGTTGCCATTTCGCCGCTGCTTTTGAAGAAATACCAATATCCGTTAATCTTCTTCCAGCCGGTTTTCATATCTCCGTCTTTGCTGAAATAGAAGAACTTGCCTTTAATCTTACCCCAGCCTGTCTGCATAGCGCCGTTAGAATTAAGATAATACCACTTATTCTTAACCTTTTCCCAGCCGGTTGCCATTTCGCCGCTGCTTCTTAAATAATACCAGTTATTATTATAATAGATCCAGCCGGTTTTCATAACGCCGTTTTCATCAAGGTAATACTGAACGCCGCCTACCTTAACCCATCCGATCTGAAAAGCGCCGGTTTCATCAGCGTAATACCATTGCCCGTCAATCTTCAGCCAACCGGTTTTAAGATATCCTGATGTATTAAAGAAATACTTTTCACCATCGATTTCCTTAACGCCTGTTTGCATAATGCCGTTTTCATCAAAATAGAAGGTATGGCCATTTAAATCCTGCCATCCGGTTAATGGATTAATGTTGCTGTCGTAATAGAGCCAATCGCCATCAATATTTTTGTACCAACCCTCTGAAAGGACAGGAATCTCAGTTCCGTTTTCAAAAGTTACGCCGCAATCATCACAAACCTTATCGCCTGTGTAACCTATTTCGGTTTTAGTTGCATCCTTAGCATTAAAATAATGATAAGAAGTATGCTTGCAGGGCTCTGCATTAGCAGATAAATCAAGCCCCGCCGTAATGCTTAAAAGCATTAAAACCGAAAGGAATAAGCTAATCACTCTTTTCATATCAATCAACTTGCCTTACTAAAAATATCCATATCAATCAGAATTCTGACCGTAATATGCGTTTTTGCCATGCTTTCTCTGATAATGCTTATCGAGCAAATATTGCTCAATACCGATATTGGAATTATTATCAAAGGATGCAACAGCTTCCGTTCTGTGTGCCATTTTGCACACCTCTTCAAGAATCAAAGCGTTTTCAACTGCCTTAAAGCAATCCTTGCCCCAGGTGAAAGGACCGTGGCGATGGACCAACACTGCAGGACATTCTGCGCTTTTTATACCGCGCTTTTTAAACTCCTCAACAACGACCTTGCCGGTGTTCAGCTCATATTCACCGTTAACCTCATCAAGTGTAAGCCCTCTTGCGCATGGAACGGCACCGTTTGCAAAATCAGCATGCGTTGTTCCGTAAGCAGGAACATCACGCCCTGCCTGTGCCCAGGAGCAAGCCCAGCTTGAATGGGTGTGAACAATGCCTCCGACATCTTCAAACTTTCTGTAAAGCTCAAGATGAGTTGGTGTGTCTGAAGAAGGGTTAAGCCTGCCCTCAATCTTATTGCCGTTAAGATCCATAACAACCATATCATCCGCTGTCATATTATCATACGGCACACCGGACGGCTTTATTACAAAAAGCCCCTTATCCCTGTCAATTCCTGAAACATTGCCCCAGGTTAAAACAACAAGATTGTATTTAACTAAAAGCAAATTTGCCTCAAAAACTTTTTGCTTTAATTCTTCTAACATATCAAACCTCAAGTAAATTACATACCAAGCTTGTATGCAACATCGTTATAAAATAATTCTTTTCTGAATTCGTTAATCTCCGTGTCAGCATTAATATGAATAAATTCAATGCCCATAATTTCAGCAAAATCACGCATATTTTCAGCAGTTAAGCTGTAAGAAAGAACGCTGTGATGCGCGCCGCCTGCATAAATCCAGGCTTCAGCTGATGTCTGAAGGCACGGTAGCGGCTTCCAGAGAACACCGGCAACAGGAAGTTTTGGCATATCGTTAACCTGCTCCTTGCATTCAACATCATTGCAGATCATTCTTAATCTGTCTCCCATATCAACAAGGGTAACAACAATTGCATTGCCTGTCTGCGCTTTGAAAACCAATCTTGCGGGGTCTTCCCTGTCTCCTATTCCGAGAGGATGAACCTGGATTTTCGGTTTTTCTGCAGAACAGGTTGGGCAAACTTCAAGCATATGTGAGCCGAGAAGCATTTCATTTTCAGGCTCAAAGTGATATGTGTAATCCTCCATGAACACTGTGCCGCCGTCTAAGCCCTCTGCCATTGCTTTCATAACCCTTGTCATAGCGGCAACCTTCCAGTCGCCCTCTGCTCCGAAGCCATAGCCCTGGCGCATAAGATCCTGCGCAGCAAGGCCGGGAAGCTGACGAAGCTGCTGCAAATCCTCAAAATTAGTGTGGAACGCATTGAAATTATGCTTATCAAGGAATTTCTTTAATGCAACCTCTTCCCTTGCCTGATAGCGTACGGAATCAATATTATCGGTGTCAAAAGTATAGAGCTTTTCATACTCTGCCATCTGAGCGTCGATTTCATTCTCGGTTACAGCCTCAACTGCTTTAATAATATCACCAACGCCGTAGTGGTCAACACGCCAGCCGAGTTTAATCTGCGCCTCAATCTTGTCGCCGTCAGTAACCGCAACGTTTCTCATATTATCGGAAATACGGAGAACATGAGTTTTTCTTGACTCTGCAGCGCCGACTGCGGCACGAATCCAAATTTCCATCTTTTTCTGGAATTCCTCATCCTGCCAGTGACCTGCGATAACCTTTCTCTTCAGGCGCATTCGGGCAGCGATATAGCCGTGTTCTCTGTCGCCGTGAGCGGACTGATTAAGGTTCATAAAGTCCATATCGATTTCATTCCACGGAATGTCTCTGTTAAACTGAGTGTTTACGTGCAGATACGGCTTCTGAAGCGCATTAAAGCCCGCAATCCATGGCTTTGAGGGAGAGAAGGTGTGCATCCAGGTAATTACGCCTGCGCATTTATCATCGGCATTAGCTTTCTGCATAACGTCAAGAATTTCGTCAGCAGTTTTTACACAGGGCTTTGCAACAATTCTGCAGGGCATTTTACTGCTCCATTCAGAACACATAATCTCCGAATGTTCGTTGATAGTTTCAAAAATTTCCTCGCCATAGAGGAACTGTGTGCCTACGACAAACCAAAATTCATAATCCTTAATAGCCATAATTTTACTCCTAAATTAAATATTATCACAAGCGGCTTTTTCAACTGAAAGGCCTGCTTTATAAAGCTTCATATATTTTTCAAAGCCCTCAACATCAGCAGCATCAGGCTCAACCGTTGTGCTCTTATACTTGCTGAAAACCTTTTCATTAAGATAATCCTCAAGAGAGAGGCCGAAATTACCTGCGGTATAATTAGCAAGCACGGCAATTCCCCATGCGCCGCCCTCACCGGCAGTTTCCATAACAGAAACAGGAGAATTCATTGCACCTGCCATAAGCCTTTGGCCGACGATAGGTGTTTTGAATAATCCGCCATGCCCTGTTAAACAATCAATCTTAACCGCCTCATTTTCAAGTATTTCCATTCCTATTTTGAGGGTTGCCATTGTTGAAAAGATCTGTGCTCTGAAGAAATTTGCCAGGTTAAAGCTGCAGTTTGGAGTTCTTGCAAACAGCGGTCTGCCGTCATCCATATGCGAAACAGGTTCACCGGAAAAATAATTATAAGAAACAATTCCGCCGCAATCTGCATCGCCCTTAAGGGCTTCATTATAAAGCAAATCATAAATCTGCGGTTTTGTGAGCGTTCCTCCTGAAGCTTCAGAAAACTGAGCAAAAAGATTGACCCAGTAATCCAGATCCGTGCAGCAATTATTGCAATGAACCATCGCAACGGGTTTTCCCGTCGGCGTAGTTACCATATCAATCTCCTCATAAACCCTTGAAAGCTGCTTTTCAAGAACAACCATTGAAAAGATTGAGGTGCCGGCTGAAACATTGCCTGTTCTTTGAGAAACGGCATTTGTTGCAACCATTCCCGTGCCGGCATCACCTTCAGGTGGGCACATCAGAATGCCTGCTTTAAGGTTACCGCTCTGGTCAAGTAGCGCCGCGCCCTTTTCTGATAATCTGCCTGCAGGCTCGCCTGCAAGCAAAACTCTTGGCAAAATATCATTAATGTTCCAAGGCAAGGCTTTAATTTCATCAAGCTCGTTGAATTTATTAAGCATCGCCTTATCGTAATCATTAATATCACTGTCTATCGGAAACATTCCGGATGCTTCTCCGATTCCGAGCACCTTTTCGCCGCTTAACTGCCAGTGAACATATCCGGCAAGGGTTGTGAAAAACGCAATGTTTTTAACATGCTCCTCTCCGTTTAGCACTGCCTGATAAATATGAGCAATGCTCCATCTCTGAGGAATATTAAAATTAAAAAGTGCTGTAAGCTTTGAAGCGGCATCTCCGGTTATTGTATTTCTCCAGGTGCGAAATTCAGCAAGCTGATTGCCATTTTCATCAAAAGGAAGATAACCATGCATCATTGCTGAAAAGCCAATTGATGAAAGATTTTTGATATAGGAGCCAAACTTATCCTTAACCTCATCGTTAAGCTTTGAATAAGCGTCCTGCAGTCCGCTCCAGACGTCATCAATATGATAAGTCCAAACCCCGTTTTCAAGCCTGTTTTCCCAAGTGTGACCGCCAGAAGCAATCGGATTGTTGTTTTCATCAACAAGCACTGCTTTGATTCTTGTTGATCCGAATTCAATGCCAAGCGCTTCTTTTCCGGTTAAAGTGTATTTATTCATAATTACCCCATTTACAAAAACTTAAATTTTCCCACTTTGAAATACATTCTACACTATAATTATTAATAATTCAATAATATATCTAATTATTAATAAATTAAATTTATGTAATAATTTGTAATAAAGTTGTAATTTAAAAGCGTGCTACGCAAAAAGCTATTTTGCTATAATTAACAAATACACTATAAAAAATTTGTTGGATTTCAATAAAGTTTTTTTAACGGTTGTTAATATAAATTATCTATGCTAAAATATATTT
>DCTO01000095.1 GCA_002329285.1 Ruminococcaceae bacterium UBA1438 | reverse complement strand
TCGCCGCCGAACTGCATATTGCAGCCGTAATCCTGGAACAGCTTGTAGAAGTCATAGCTCTGCATAATCATATAATTGAATTCAAAGAAGGAAAGCCCTTTTTCCATCCTCTGCTTATAGCATTCTGCGCGAAGCATATTATTAACGGAAAAGCAGGTGCCAACCTCTCGAAGAAGCTCAACATAATTAAGATCAAGCAGCCAATCGGCATTATTGACCATTTGAGCCTTTCCTTCACCGAATTCAATAAAACGCTCCATCTGTTTTCTGAAGCACTCTGCATTATGATCAATATCTTCACGGGTGAGCATTTTTCTCATATCGGTTCTTCCCGAGGGATCGCCGATCATAGTTGTGCCGCCGCCGATAAGCGCAATCGGCTGATTACCTGCCATCTGAAGGCGCTTCATAAGCGTTAAAGCCACAAAGTGGCCGGCAGTTAAGCTGTCAGCAGTGCAGTCAAAGCCGATATAAAACTTTGCTTTTCCGCTGTTAACCATTGCCTTGATTTCTTCTTCATTTGTTACTTGAGCGATTAAACCGCGCTCAACTAATTCTTCATATACTCCCATATCTTTCCTCCAATATTCAAAACCGCATAAAACGGTTAAAATTCATCAGTTATTATAATTCAAAAGCTCATCGGCGCTTGCAAGCATTGATTCGCTAATATTAAGTCCGCCCATAATTCTGGCAAGCTCATGCCGTCTTCCCTCATAATCAAGAGGCTTGATTCTTGTGTAAGTTCTGCTGTCATCAAAATCCTTTTGAATAAGGAAATGCTCATCTGCAACAGAAGCAATCTGAGCAGAATGAGTGACGGTTATAACCTGCGTGCTTTCGGAAACAGATTTAAGCTTTAAACCGATTTTTCTGCTTGCCCTGCCGGAAACGCCGGTGTCAATCTCATCAAATATCAAAGTACCCACCGTGTCATTAGCGGCGATAATATTTTTAATTGCAAGCATTATTCTTGAAAGCTCGCCACCCGATGCAATTTTTGCAATTGGTTTTGGCGGCTCGCCGACATTGGTTGATATTAAAAATTCGATCTTATCAAAGCCCGATGAGGATAAATTACCCTTATCAAAGCTTACGTTAAACTGAATTTTCGGCATATCAAGAAATTCAAGCTGCTCCTTTACGGACGCCTCAAACCTTTTTGCTGTTTTCTTTCGCTCCTCGGAAAGCCTGCCTGCAAGTAAAACTGCCTTTTCAAAAGCGTTATCATACTGCGCATTAAGCTCCTCAAGCTTAATATCATCATACACAATGAGATTAAGCTTTTCTTTCGCATTTTCAAGAAATTCAATAATCTGCTCTTCGGTTTCGCCGTATTTTCTTTTAAGCCTGAAAAGCAAATCAAGCCTTTCCTCAATCTGCTCACACTCATTCTCATCAAAATAAAGTGAATCAACGGCAGAATTAAGAGTTTGCTTAATTACCTCGAGATTATCGCAGACTTTTTCAAGCAAATCAGATATCTTGCCTGCATTTTTATCATCGGAAAACGCCTCAATCTCAGAATAAGATGAATTCAGCGCAAGAATAACGCCGTTATTTTCATCATCGCCATTTAAGAGCGATAAAGCTGTATTATAGGCTTTAAGAATCGCTTCACCGTTATCAATAAGCCGCTTGCGGGCGTTAAGCTCGTCAGTCTCGCCGACTTTAATATCCGCATTTTCAATTTCGTTTATCTGATATTCAAGCAGCTCAATATCTTTATCCTTGCTATCCTCAGCTTCAGTTAGAAGCTTTAATTGGCGTCTAATTTTGATAAGCTCTGAAAAAGCTGTCTTATATTCGCCGAAAATATCTTTGTTCTCGCAAAGCATATCAATATATCTGTAATGATAATCCGGGTTAAGCAGGGCTTGGCTATCGTGCTGCCCGTGAATATTAACAAGCATATGCCCGATTTCTTTTAACAAAGAAACAGTGGCGGGTCTGCCGTTAATCTTACAGCTTGATTTACCTTCAGTGGAAATTCTTCGCAAAAGCAACAAATCGTCGTCCTCACAATCATATCCAAGCTCTGAAAGTTTTTTTGAAACAGATAAATCAACCTCGCTGAAAAATGCAGAAACAAACGCAAAATCAGCGCCGTGGCGAACGAGCTCTTTTGAGGTGCGTTCACCAAGAATTGCGTTAATTGAATCAACAACAATTGATTTTCCCGCGCCTGTTTCACCTGTTAAAACATTAAGCCCATTATTAAATTCAATTTCGGCTTTTTCAATAACCGCAATGTTTTCAATATTAAGAGTTCTTAACATTTAACGATTTCTCCAAATTTGCTGTAAATACTTCAGCAGCATTTTCATCTCTGCAAAGGACAAAAATAGTGTCATCCCCGGCAATTGTGCCAACAACGCCGGCCCACTTCATTGAATCAATCGCAGCGCATGCGGCATTTGCCATACCTGAAAAGCATTTGATGCAAACCGTATTAAGCGCAAAATCGACGCTGATTATTGATTCAACGAATATTCCGCCGGCTCTAATAGAAACATCCTCAGGAGAGGGCTTTGATCCAACCGAATAAATATATCTTCCCTGCTCTGAAAGCTCTTTAACAAGGCGAAGCTCCTTGATGTCCCTGGAAATCGTTGCCTGTGTAACCTCATAGCCCTCAAGCTTTAATTTTTCCTGAAGCTCCTCTTGAGTTTCAACAGCATTCGAATTGATTATTTCGAGTATTTTTGCCTGTCTTCTTTTTTTCATTTATACTCTCCCCTCAATGATTTTCTTTTTAACAATTTCATAAAAGTTTTCAGGCTTAATTTTAATAAGCCTTGCTTTATACTCGGAAAGCGAAAAACGCACAATTGCATTATTGGGAATAGCAATCGGCTTATCGCCGTCACAAGTTAATATAGCGTGATTTGAAACATCGCTTGAAACGAGCATTTCAAGAACGCTGTTTGAATTAACAACAATGCTTCTTGCCATCAATGAATGAGGGCAAATTGCAGTTATAACAAAGGAATTAAGATCCGGGCTTAAAATCGGGCCGCCCGCGGCAAGTGAATATGCCGTTGAGCCTGTCGGAGTTGACATTATAATTCCGTCTGCTCTGACGCTTAAAAGTTCCCTGTCTTCAGACTTGATCTGAAAATCAATAAGCCGTGCAAAATCTCCCCTTGAAGCAACTGCATCATTCAGGCAGTGGGCAGAGGCAACAATCTGATTATCCTCAATAACATCTGCCTTAATCATGATGCGCTCTTCAATTTTATATTTGCCGTCAATGATTTGATTAAGCAGTTCAAGTTCATTGCGCTCAACAGCGCTTAAAAACCCAAGCCTGCCGCCGTTAATACCAAGAGTCAGCTTACCGTAAATCGCGGCATTTTTGGCAACCTTAACTGTCGTTCCGTCTCCGCCGATTGCAATGGCAACATCGCAGCGCTCATAAAGCAGGGGCTCATAGAAAAAATCGTCTGTCAAATCTCCGACAATAAATTTATTTTTAACGGAAAACAAAACCTCACAGCCCTTACCTTTAAGCAAGGCAAAAACATCCCTTGCAATGTTTTCCGTTTCTTTTTTAGTTAAATCAGCAATAATTGAGAATATCATAGTAATTCCTCGTGAGACTTATTTACTAATTCATCCGGATTAACTGTGCTTTCAATAATAGGCTCGCTTGATTTCTGAATATATAAAAGATATTCAATGTTTCCTTCGGGGCCTTTTATCGGAGAAAATTCAAGCCCGAGAACAGAGAAGCCATTTTCAACAGCCAAAGCAATTATTCTTTTAACAACTTCAAGATGAACGCTTAAATCCCTTACAACGCCTTTTTTTCCAACCTTATCCTTGCCGGCTTCAAACTGCGGCTTAATAAGGCATACTGCATATCCGCCATCAATCAGAAAATGATTGAGATTAGGAAAAATATGCTTAAGCGAAATAAATGAAACATCAACCGAAGCAAAATCAATTTTATCCTTTATTTCATTTTCGGTTACATATCTGAAATTTGTTCTTTCAAGATTAATAACGTGCTCATCACAGCGAAGCTTCCAAGCAAGCTGGCCATAACCAACATCAACGGAATAAACCTTAACGGCGCCGTTCATCAGCATACAATCGGTGAATCCGCCGGTTGATGCGCCGACATCCATACAGATTTTCCCGTTAAGCTCGATAGAAAAGCATTGCATTGCTTTTTCAAGTTTAAGCCCTCCGCGGCTGACATATTTAAGCGAACTGCCCCTGACCTCAAGAACATCGCTCTCCTTAAGCTCAAAACCGGCTTTATCAACCTTTTGATTATTAACATAAACCAAGCCGGCCATAATAATTGCTTTTGCCTTTTCACGGCTGGGAGCATATCCCCCCTCAAAAACAGCAACATCAAGCCTTGTTTTCTTCGCCATTTAAAACCTCATTTATAACAGACTGCCTGTCCATCCCGTATATTTCAATCTGGCGGGAAACAGATGCCTGTTTAACAAATTCATCAATAATTGCAATATGTTTGAAAGAAGCAGAAACTCCTCTCTCCTCAAGCATTTCGGAAAGCACTGAGCCAACGCTGCCGCTTTTTATGCTTTCCTCAAAGAAATAAATATGCTTTGCATTTTGAAGCGCATCAACTATCTGAGGGTTAAGCGGTTTAATTCTGTTAATTTTAATCAAAAACGCATCATCAAGCTGTTCGAGAGCTTCATAGCAAGTTTGGAATTCCCTACCGTAACAAACGATACAGGAAGGCTTACTGCTATCACCGATAACAGCAAAATCCGCTTTATCGTAATTATAAAAATTCGTAACAGATTCAGCGCCGCCTCTCGGATATCTTATTGCCACCGCACCTTTATCATGATAAATGGATTTTCCGAGCATAAGTGCAAGCTCGTTATAATCAGCAGGTGCATAAATGTTCATGTCCGGAACGGTGTTGAGATAAGAAACATCAAAAATCCCCTGATGCGATTCACCGTCCTCACCGACAAAGCCCGCCCTATCAACGCCGAAAATAATCTTAAGCCCTTGCATTGCAACATCATGAATAAGCTGATCATATGCGCGCTGCAAAAACGTTGAATAAACGGCAAAAACGGGCACCATTCCGTTTTTTGCAAGGCCGCTTGCAAAGGTTACGGCGTGCTGCTCTGCAATGCCGACATCAAAAAAGCGATTCGGATATTTTGAAGCAAATTCAGAAAGGCCGGTGCCTTCTGCCATGGCAGCAGTGATGCAGCAAATGCGGGAATCCTTAGCCGCAAGCTCGCAAAGAGTTTTGCCGAAAGCTGAAGAAAAGTTATCTCCTCCGGAAAGAGGTTTCCCTGTTTCTATATCAAACTTACCGATGCCGTGAAACTGCGTTGGGTTTTGCTCTGCAGGAGCATAGCCCTTGCCCTTAACCGTGTTGATATGAACAAGCACCGGATGTGTGTGCGCCTTTGCGGTTTCAAGCGCAGAAATCAAGCTTTCAATATCATGCCCGTCAATCGGGCCATAGTATCTGAAGCCAAGATCCTCAAAAAAGGTTGCATTATAATAAATGCTGCGCCTTAATCTGCCGTTAATATATGTTATAAAACGGTTTATTTGCGCGCCAAGCTTAGGCATTTTGCTCAAAGCACGTCGAACCCTTGATTTAAAGGTAAAATATTCCTTTGAAGTCCTCACAGTAGTCAAATGCTTTGACATCGTACCGATATTCTGGCTGATGGACATATTGTTATCATTAACGATAACAATCAGATTTCCTCCGAAATCATCACAGCTGTTAAGCGCTTCATATGCAAGACCGCCGGTTAATGAGCCGTCTCCTATAATGGCAATAACCTTGCCCTTTTCGCCTTTGATTTCTTTTGCTTTTGCAAGGCCCAGGGCCTGTGAAACGGAAACGCTTGAATGACCGCTTGAAAAAATATCATGCTCACTTTCAACGGGACGAGTGAAGCCGCTTATTCCGTTTTCAGTACGCAGAGTTTTAAAAGCATCTTTTCTGCCGGTTAAAATTTTATGAGTATAGCATTGATGGCCAACGTCAAAAACCATTTGATCATTGGGGCTGTTAAACACCTTATGAAGCGCCACGGTTAACTCAACGACACCGAGATTTGAAGCAAGATGCCCTCCTGTTTGCGAAACGGTTTCAACAATATACTGCCTTATTTCACAACAAAGCTGTTCAAGCTCAGAATTATTTAATTTTTTTAAATCTTTCGGACTGTTGATATTATCAAGAATAGCCGTAAAATCATCTCTTTTCATCAGGAAAACAAATCAAATTTCCCTTTTAACAAGTTCCCTTGCCAGAGTTTCAATGAAATCAACATTTTCAAAGGCTGAAAGCGAATCTATGGCAAGAGCAGTATATTTCTCAACATCGGCCTGCGCTTTTTCAAGACCGGCAAGGGAAACATAAGTGGTTTTATTATTATCGGCATCGGAGCCAACAGGCTTTCCAAGCGTTTCAGCATCACCGACAACATCAAGTATATCATCCTTAATCTGAAATGCAATGCCGAGATTATAAGCAAAGGAAGAAGCGGCAGCAAGCTGGCTTTCGGTTGCATTGCCTATAATGCATCCCATAAGGCAGGCAGCAGAAATAAGAGCTCCTGTTTTAAGCTTATGAACCGAAAAAAGCTGTTCAAGGGTTGGGCTTTCGCTCTCATATTTAAGATCAATTACCTGCCCGCCAATCATTCCGAGAACGCCGCTGTTCTGTGAGAGAAGCCCGATAGCCATAACCTTCTGAGAATCGCTTAATTCAGAATCAGCGATCAAGCCGAAAGCTTCTGTTAAAAGAGCGTCACCGGCAAGAAGAGCAGTTGCCTCGTCAAACCTTTTATGGCAGCTCGGCTTGCCCCTGCGCATATCGTCATTATCCATGCAGGGCAAATCATCATGAATCAGGCTGTACGTGTGAATAAACTCAAGAGCGCAAGCAACATCAAGCGCAAAATATCGTTCAGCACCGAGTGCCTTTGCAAATTCAATGCAAAAAATCGGCCTTAATCTTTTTCCGCCGTTTGAAAGGCTGTATCTCATAGCATTAACAACAAGATCCTGCCCGTCATAACAATTCGGAAGAAGCTCGCCAAGTCTGTTTTCAATAATGGCGATGTCATTATTCATTATGTTTTTAAATTCAAGCTCTGTCATAATTAATCCTTTGAAATCTCTGTGATTTTCTGCTTTGCATTTTCAAGCTTTTCGCTGCAAAAGGCAGTTAACTTTATGCCCTCATCAAAAAGATTTATACTTTCATCAAGGGTTATTTCGTTTTTTTCAAGCAGTGAAAGGATTTCCTCAAGCCTTTCAACGGCCTTTTCATATGTTAATTCCTTATCCATTTTCAATTACCTCATTAACACTGCAATTCAGAACACCATCTGAAAGTGATACGGAAATTTTATCATTTTGAATAATGTTTTTTACACTGTTAATAACGCTTCCGTTCATCGAAGCAACAGCATAGCCTCTTGCCAGAACAGCAAGAGGGCTTAAAGCATCAAGCCTGCCCGTCTGAACAGCAAGCCTTGCCATTCTGTTTTTCAGTAAGTTTTCATAAGAAACTGAAATATCTTTTTTCAGATTGTCAATCTTTAAAATATATTCAGAGAAAAAGCTTTCGTGATTTGATAAAACGCTTTTCTCTGCAATCTCATCTATCCGCTGAAATTTTTCATCAAGAATTGAATTGATATAAAACTTCATTTGATAACCTGCAAAGGTATTATACTCTATCAGCTTATTAATATCAGGGCAAATCAGCTCCGCCGCAGCGCTTGGAGTCGGCGCTCTTAAATCGGAAACGAAATCGCAAATTGTAAAATCCGATTCGTGGCCGACTGCAGAAACAACCGGCGTTTTGCAAGCGATAACCGCTCTTGCCACCTCTTCGGTATTAAATGCCCATAAATCCTCTATTGAGCCCCCGCCTCTGCCGACAATAATTACATCAACATCGGGCATATTATCAAGAATCCTGATTGAATCAGCAATATCAGGAGCAGCAAGCTCACCTTGAACAATTGTGGGAACAATAACCAGCTCTGCAAGCGGAAAACGCCTTGCAGTTATATTTTTGATATCCTCAACTGCCGCGCCGATGTTTGAGGTTGCAACCCCTATTTTCCCAGGAAATCTCGGAAGCGGTTTTTTAATTAATTCATCGCAGACGCCTTCCTTGAAGAGCTTTTCCTTTAACTGTTCATACGCAAGGTTAAGCGCACCAACACCATCCGGCTGAATATCGTAAGCATAAAGCTGATATTCGCCATTTCGCTCATAAACTGCAATCCTGCCCCTGCAGATAACCTTCATTCCGTTATCAGGCTTAAAACGCAGTTTTGACGCGGCAGAGGAAAACATAACGCATTTAAGCTGGCTTTCCGAATCCTTAAGCGTGAAATACATATGACCTGAACGGTAATAATGAGTGAAATTAGAAATCTCTCCGTTAACATAAACGTTCTTTAAAGGCATGCTTTCATCAAAAAGCGCTTTAATATAAGTATTAACTTGTGAAACTGTTAAAACATTCATTTAATTTGTTTTGGCTCAAATACGCAAATATTGCCGTTCCTGCAGCATTATCACAGCTGAATTGAGGCTCAGCAAAATAAGAATTATATTTGTGAGATATTATCTCCCTTAAACGTGAGTTTGAAGAAACGCCGCCTGAGAAAACAACGGGAAGATTTCCGAATTCTTTAATAATGCCCTCAAGCATTTTTTCAATTGCAGCACAAATGCTTTCAATTACAAATGCAGAAATATTCTCTTTGCTTTCATCTTCAGCAAGCATTTTATTTGCTTTATTTTCAATGCCGCTTAAAGAACAATCAAGCCCTTTAAGAGTTGGATTAATTTTAAATTTTTTATCTGAAAGAGCAGATAATTTATCAAGTTCTGCTCCGCAGGGAAACTTCAGCCCCAGCATAACGCCGGCTCTGTCAATAGCCTGTCCGGCTTTTAAATCAAGGCTTTTTGCGATAATTTCAGCTTTCAGCAATTCTTTATCATCGGGTTTAACAATGAGAGCCTCTGTTGTACCTCCGCTTAAATGAAAAGCGAGAAATGGCTCATTAATCAAATCGAGACTTTTGCATGAATAAAGCGCTGCAAGAATATGCCCTATTTGATGAGAAGTTTTATATACCCCGCACCTGCCGAAGGCACAGGCTTTGGCAGCGGCTTCGCCAACAAGAAAGCAAGGCATATAGCTGCCTTCAACATTACGTGGCTTATTGCTGACGCCAACACCGCTAAGCAAAAAGCCTTTTATGATATCTTCCTGCAAAGCGCTGATTAAATGCGGCAGATTTACAGTGTGTTGAAACACTGCTTCGCTCTGACGCAGACCTTTTTCGCCCTTCTTAACCTCAAGAAGCTTTTTCCTTTGAATAATTGTTTCACCGTCAAAGGCGGCAACAGAGGTTGTGTAATTACTTGTGTCAAATCCGATATACATTAGCTATTATCCCTTGAATAACTGCCGAGAATTCCATTAATAAAGCTGTAATCTCCGTCTCCGGAATATTTCTTTGCAAGCTCAACAGCTTCGTTGATTGCAACGCTTTCGGGAACATCATCAACAAAAATCATCTCGCAAAGCGCAAGGCGAAGAATTGCAATATTAACCTTGGGAATTCTGCTAAGGCGCCAGCCCTTAAGATATTTTTCTATTATTTCGTCAAGCTTGTCCCTGTTTTCAGTTGCAATTTCAAAGCACGTCTTACCATAATCGGAAAGCTCTGCAAAATTTTCGATAAAAACATCTTCTATCTCGGCGCAGGATTTCTCCTGAAAAAAGTCTTTTTCATACAGCAAGAAAAAAGCCTGCTCTCTCATTTCGCTTCGGTTCATAAGATTTTTCCTCCGAATTCAGGAAAATAAAATAAGGCTGAAAATAGAAACACTTTCAGCCGAATTTTTAATCCTCATTAATTTCATTAGGTGCATTAAATGACTGTTCGCCGTTATCAACCGAGGCAATAATAACATTAACCTTTGAAACCAGCTTTCCCGTCATATTCTGAACGGATTCTTTAACAGCCCTCTGAACCTCCTCGGCAACGGGCTGAATTTTTCTTCCGCTTTCAATAACTATATAAACACTTATGTTAAGATCATCGCCCTCCTGCAAAATGCGAACCGGGCTCATAACCTTTAAGCTTCCTTTTTTTATAGTGTCAACAACATCAGCAGGTCTGTTTGAAAAACCGGTTACGCCGGCAACAGCCTTTGCGGCATTAACCACAATTGCCGAAATAGCCTCCTCTGAAATCAAAAGGCTGCCCTTTGAAGTTGATTGCGAAATTTCCATATTTTTCGCCTCCTTGATTTTATTATTCTAACATAAGTGAATTATTTATACAAGTATTAATTTAAAAATTATATTAATTTGATTGAATGATTGTTATGTTTTCAAAGGAACAGTTAATCTGTGATACGGCTATCTCCTTTATCTGGAGGATAAGCTCATCTGTCAACTCCTCGCAATCAACAATAATATCAACACGGGTGCTATCCTCATTAACAACTGCAAGCACATTATTTACTCCCTTGGCTTCAACCAGGGTTTCAATTTTATTTTCATTTTCAATATTAGCAGATAATATTGCAATTTGCTCTGCCGCGATTTTATGTGCCTCTTCATCCTCATCGGAAGAATCAATTACATTTTGAAGCTTATCAAGAGCCTCATCCCTTGTTTGCTGGCGTTCAAGCCTTGCTGACGAAAAATACTCGTTTTCCGTGTTTTCTTTGATCTCAGCGCTTGCATCAACAAAGGTTGCCTCCCCCAAAGTTTTAACAGGAGATGTTATAGAATTAACCTTAGTTGAAATATCGCTGTTCTCCCAATACCAATTTCCGCCTATTCCCACCGCAAGGAGAAAAACAAAAACAGAAATTACTGTTTTTCTCTTTCTCGATTTTCTTTTTCTGATTTCATCCTCTGTCATTAATCCTGATAATTTTTCTTTGCCCGTTTCCTTTTCATTGAATTCATCCATTAATTGTCACCCTTTATTCAGATAATTTTGAAACCGACACCCTGCTTGTTGAAATATTAAACAGAGCGCAAACGCATCTGATTACACTTTCACGAACAGCATAATCATCTCCACCGCTGCAAACCACGGCAACACCTTCAATATCAGGGAAATTCTCCTTTAGAAGAATCGGAGCATCGCCGCTATTGCTTTCATAAAAAACATATTCATTATTTTTTGAATTAGAACTGTCAGAGAATGAATTATTGCTATTTTGTGCGTAGACTTTTTCATTTGTATTTTTCAGCGTTATCATTACCCTGCATTCGCCAACGCCTTTAATGCTGGAGATGATATCGGTCAGCTCATCATTCAGGCTGTTAACATACGCAGAATAATCGCCGTCAAACGAAGAATATGAGCTTTCAGCCTCTTTGCTGAACGGCAGGTTTATTTCAGAAAGCAAAATCAATAAGACACCGATAATTCCGGTAATAACAATTAGTTTTCGTTTCCTGTCTCTATCTTCAAGAAACTCTGAAACTTTTTTTATCTTTTCTTCAAATGCTTTATTCATAAGATGTGACCTCACAAACCAGCCCCAGATTGTCAAGGACCAAAGATTTTACTTCCTCGGTATCATATTCGCCGTTAATACAAATTGTAATATTTTCTATCTCCAATTCTTCATTTTTCTCAGTTACCAATGCTATAATTTCAGCATTTTCTATGCCGTTTTGAATCAAAGTTTCCGATATAAGGCTTTTAATTTGATTTTCAGCTGAACTTTCCATTATATGATAATATTCAGGCTCAAAATTAATATCAGGTTTAAGCTCATCAAAATCAAAATCCATCAGAGGAAAAACAAAAGAAACAAAAATGAATACCGATATAACAATTTTATAAAACCTGCCGATCGAGCCTTTTGGTGCAAGCATAGAAAAAATTGCGGAAATAATAAGTGTAACGCATATTGAAAAAATCCATTGCTTAACAAAATCCATCATGCACCGCTTCCTCTTGCCGCAACAAGAATTCCTATTGAAATTATCGTTGTTACCATTGATAAAATCAGAATAACATTGATTATTAAAAGTGCATTAGCAAAAGCTTTCAATACGCAAGAAACCGAGTTGTCCGAAAAAACATCGGAAACAACCGAACAAAGGGACAAAAAGAAGCGCCAAAGAGAAACGCTAACAATTGAAGGTAAAAACAAAACTGCAACAGATATAATTCCAACTATTCCGACACTGCTTTTAATTAGTGAAGAATAGGCCTGTATTGAAAGAAGGCCTTCACTGATTGCCCCTCCGATTACGGGAACTACTGAATTAATTGCAAATCTGACAGAACGCAGGCCAATAGCATCTGCTTTAGATGCAACAGCCGTTCTGATTGAAAGAACTGAAATAAATGCTGTTGCACATATTGAAATAGCTCCGGTTATATACTTTTTAAAAGTGGAAATGAGAGATTCAAGATTAAGCTCGCTCCTTATTCCTGAGCATATGCCCAGCGCCAAAAAGCAGTTTGACAAAGGAAGAAAAACATTCTTCGAAATATAATTCAAAGCCTGTCCCAAAGAAAGTAAAACAGCATTGGTTGAAAGAGCTGTAACGGTGCTTCCGGATGCAGCGACAATAACGCAAAAGGCTGGCACAAAAGCATAAATAAAATCAGCGCAAACAGAAATTGCAACAGCAGAAACCGCAATGGTTGATTTTATATCAGACAATAATAGAAGTGCAATTATAAGTGCGCTGATGCTTGAAAATGATGATGATAATTCGCTTTCCTCGGCAGCTTCTTTAATACTCCTGAAAAATGAAGAAATACTGATAATAATAAAAATAATCGCAGCGCTTTTCAAAGGAGTCTTGGCGCTTTGACTAACTATAATTATGAATTCATTAAACATATCCTTTGCCGAAAAATTAATTATTCTCTCATAATCAAAATCCAGCAAGCCAAATGATTCAAGAATACTTTTACTGTCATCATCTAATTCATCAAAAAATGAAAGATCATATTCAGAAAGAATAATATTATACTCATCTTGGCTGAAATTATCTTCAGCTTTTGCATCAAAATCCGAAAAGCAGAATAATGTCAGTAAAGCAACGGCAAAAATTATACAATTTGTTATATTTTGTTTCATATTAACAATCCCGAAACCGATTTTATAATCGCCTCAAAAAGCGGCATTATCATTGCAATAATGATTATCTTTGACGCAACCTCTGTTTGCCCTGCAAGAGCGCTTTCACCGGCATCACGGCAAATATCCGCTGTAAGCTGAGTAATGAGCGCAATTCCCAGCACCTTTAGCATCAAAATAATATATGAATATGCTTCTTCTGCGCCTGAAGAAAGCTCCTTCAACGCTGATATTATTTCGCCGAGACTTGCAGATATCTTTATGAACAAAAGCCCGGAAGCGCAAATAATCAGGATAACAGAAGCTGTTTGATTAACATTTCTCAGCAACAACGCCAAAAGCAGAGTTATTACTGAAATACCGACTATTTGCATCATAGGCTAAACAAAGATTTAACGGTTGAGAACAACTCGCTGATTTTAGGTACAAGCATCATTAAAACAACAATAAGACCTGCAAGTGTTGTTAACATTGCCTGATCCTCCCTGCCGCTTTTTGACAATACGATATTCAGAATTGCAACAATTATTCCTATTGCCGCAACCTTAAAAATAAAATTAATTTCCATTTAAATCTCCAAGCTTTTAAATAATAATCAGCGTGAATGCCGCACCTCCAAGCATCCCGATGGCAGTATAAAGCTTTGCATGGGTTTGATACTGCTGCTCATACTTTTTCTTTTGCTCGTTGAAGTAAGCCTCAAATGAATCAAGTATTTCAAGCATCGATGCAACATCAACATTTCCGAGTTTTTTAAAAAGCAATTCAATTCTTTCGTTTTCCACATGTGAAAGCGGCGTAATTATTTGGAAACTCTCTGCATTTAAGTTTTTAATAAAGTTAAGTTTATTAAATGACTTTTCTTTATTAAGACTATCAATTATTCTTTCATATGTATTCAAGGAATATGATAGTTCTATTCTCATAAATGACGCCATTTCAACCAATTCGCGGCAAATTGTTTCTTTCATCTTTAATGAATGAGCGGCTGAAAAGCCGAGAAATGCAAATAAAACATCAATCACAAACAAGCCTGCAAGCTTCAATTTTTTCTCACATCCAGAATTTCAAAATCATTTGTGTAATCATTAAGTAAAACGATATAATCGAATTCCCCTTCGCTGACAAGCTTTTTTATTATTCTTTTGCTCAGCAGATCTTCCCTATTTTTGGCATGAACGGATACAGCAAAAGAAACTCCGCAATGAAATCCGTCAATAATTTCTTCCGCCTCATCAAGCGAAGATATTTCATCACAAATAATTATTTCCGGAGAAAGCGTTCTAATGGCCATTTCTATACCCTTTTTCTTTGAAAATCCCGTGATAACATCCGTGTTTATTCCGACATCGGCGAGGATGCCGGAGCTGCTTTTACATGCAATTTCGTTTCTTTCATCAATGATCACTGTTTTTTTAAATGAATTATTATATCCTCCGGAAATCAGCCTTGCAAAATCACGAAGGAAGGTTGTCTTTCCTCCTGCTGGCGGTGCGGCAACGATAATGCTTGGCAGTTCGTTAATATAAAGCATGTTCATAATAGGCTTTGCGCAGTCCTTAATTTCCTTTGAAATTCGTATGTTAAGCGAGGATATATCTTTAACTGAGGTTAATTTACCATCATTAACAACAGCCGTTGAACACACGCCTACCCTGTTCCCGCCTAATGCAGTTATAAAACCGTTTTTTAGATTATCAATTTCACAGTGGACGGAATAATTGCAAAGCCTTTTAAAAATTAGTTCAAGCTCTTCATTCTCAACAATATAGATTCCGCTTGTGATATGATTAACCAGCTTGCCGTTTTTTGTTATAAAATATGATTTTGAGCCTAAAACTAAAATCAAGGGCTTGTCACGCCTTATTCTTAATTCCGTTAATCGGCGCAGTACATCAGATGGCATCTGCGAAAGCGCAAGGCAAATACCGTCTGAAAGGCTTGGCAATATTTGAGATACACCCATATTTTCACCTCAATTACATATATGACATCAGCTAAATAAATATTACACTTTGCAATTGAACATTTAATTCGGATGTGTTATTATATATTTTAGATTTTAATTATATATTGGAGTAATTATGGATATTACTGTTTCATCAAATAAACGACGCACAAATTCTTTTATAAACGGCGAAATGATAAATTATATAATCACCGTTTTATTTTCATTTCTTTCAATAATTGCATTTAAACAGCTTTTTAAAACTTTCTTTGGCTTTGAAACCAAGCCCGCCTGCTTTATTGCATTTATTATTGGAGAGATTATTCTATTCTTTCTTGAAAAATTCTTTGTTTTCAGGAGCAATGCGCTGAGCGAAACCCTGATTCAGATTCTCTATTCAGTTTTAAGCGCAGGGATTCATCTCGGCCTGTTTGCTCTGTTTTCATTTATCGGCGCCGCTGCTGATTTTGCATCATCCGCCATATGGCTTTTTTCTTTTGTTTTTATTGCAACGCTTAACTATGCAGCCTCAAGAATACTGATTTTTGATTGTTTGAAGCCAGCCGCCGAATTTAAAAACGGCAGAATATACACTCGTTTTTTTAATAACAGATATGTCGTTTTATCCGGCCTTGCTTCGCTTGGAATTCTCGGATTTATATATTCTGTTTATAAGGCCTTTCCTTTCGGCGATATAACCATTCTTAAAATGGATTTATATCATCAATACGGCCCGTTATATACTGAGCTTTTTGACAGAATTGTTCAGCATAAAAGCTTTTTTTACAGCTGGACTTCCGGAGGCGGATCAAGCTTTCTGGGAAATTATTTCAATTATCTCTCAAGCCCTTTTTCCGCATTAATATTTCTTTTTGACAGAGATGAAATTCCCTTTGCAATCACCCTGATTGCCGGGCTTAAATGCATTTTCAGCGCGTCATTCTTCACCTACTATATTAAGAAAAGCATTGGCAGACATTCAGCTGCTTCAGCTGTTTTCGGAGTTATCTATTCCCTTTCCGCATATTTTCTGGCATATTACTGGAATGTTATGTGGCTTGACGGAATGATGATTCTGCCGTTAATCACCCTCGGAATTGAAAATATTATTAATAAAAGACAAATTGGTCTTTATCTTGCATCTCTCATTTATATCCTTTATTCAAGTTATTATATCGGTTATATGACGGCAATATTTTCTGTTGTTTACTTTATTGCATATTTTGTTTTAACCTCATCAGATAACCCTGTTAAGCTTTCTTCCGAAGAATCAAGAGTTAAGGCATTTATTTATAAGATTAAAAACAACAGATTCTTAAACCGCAGCATTGTTTTCGCATCTGCATCTGTTTTGGCAGGCCTCATCTGCGCGTCATTTTTGGTTCCCGTTTATTTTATTCTTAAAGGCTGCAGCGCAACTTCTGATAATTTGCCATCAAGCATAAGCACTTATTTCACCTTGTTTGATTTTATTCAAACGCATTTTGCAGGACTTAAAACAACGATCCGCTCAAGCGGAGATGATGTTTTGCCTAACATTTACACCTCCGTTTTAACCCTGCTGCTTGTGCCGCTTTATATACTAAACAAGGAAATCAGAATCAAAGAAAAAACGGTTTACACTGTTTTAATTGCCTTTTTCCTGCTTTCTTTTAATCTTAATTATGCAAACTTTTTCTGGCATGCAATGCATTTTCCGAATGATTTACCATACAGATTTTCATATATGTATTCATTCATTCTGTTAATTGTTGCATTTAAAGGGTTAATTAATTTTAAAGGAGTCAGCGTGAAAGATATCGGTCTATGTGCCTTTATATGGATTGCCGTTATTGCAGTTTCTTCAGAACTGCCGACGGAAAAATTCAGAGAGGCAACCGTTTATATTACGCTTGGATTTATTCTTGCATGGGCGCTTGTTTTATTCCTTATCAAAAATAAAACCTATTCAAAAGGGATTCTTTCTTTGCTGATGTTTGCCGCAATCATCTGCGAGGTTGTTATAGGAGATATGAATACAGATTCTCTGAGTTTCTATAATGGCCTTAATGATTATAATATAAACTATTCTGATTTTACTGCGGCATCTGATTATATAAAGCAAAATGATGATGGCGATTACAGATATGAGCTATGCCGGCTTAATACAAGAATGGATGATTGCCTTTATGATTTAGAAGGAATGAGCATTTTCTCCTCAATGGCATATGAAGATTATTCCGGGCTGCAGTATTCGCTTGGAAACTACGGAAACAGGATTAACAGTTACACTTATAACACGCAGACACCTGTTTATAATCTGATGTATAACATCAAATATCTAATATATAAGAATGAAGGAACCCGTCCGTCAATCCAGCTTTTCACAAAGTTTTACAACATTAACGAAGAATGCTCAATATATGAAAACGATTATTATTTGCCAAAGGCGTTTTGCGTTAACAGAGAAATTGACGCATGGAACACTGCGGAGGGCAACCCGTTCTCTGTTCAGGCGGATTTTTTCACTCTTGCAACAGGCTTTTCAGGCGTGTTTACCCCCGTTAAATTCACAAGAACAAGCTTTAACGGCTTATTTGGAAATGAAATAACGGAAATGGGAACGCAGTGGATAACTAAATCTTCAAGCAGCAATTATTCAACACTTGATTTTTCATTTGATGTTCAAAGCTCCGGCAACACATATATTTATATTGACGGAAAGGAAATATCGAATATTGATGTTTCATTTGAAGATTCTGTTCTTAATTATAATATTGAAACGCCGTATATCATTGATCTTGGTTACTTTGAGGAAGGAGCGCAGATTAATGTCACGGTTGACTGCAACGGCCTTAAAGACGGAGAAACAGGAATTGGAATCTACGCTTACAGCGTTAATCAGGAAATTCTTGAAGCAGGATATAATTATCTCAAGGCAGAGCAATTGGAAATAACGAAATCAACTGACACAAAGCTTGAAGGCACAATTATAAGCAATGATAATAAGGTTCTCTATTCCTCAATCCCTTATGATGAGGGCTGGAGCGTATATATCGACGGTGAAAAGCAAAAGATCTTTGAAATCGGCGATTGCCAGCTTGGCGTTATGATAAAGCCGGGCGAACACACAATTGAATACTCTTATTCTCCCAAAGGCCTGAAAGAAGGCTGCGCAATAAGCGCCGGAACAATGATTTTCCTTGCCGCTTATGTGTTTTACAAAAGAACAAAAAAATACTAAATTGAAATAAAATAATCAAATGATGACAATTTAGTTAAAAGTGTGTAATTAAGGTTTACATTAATTTAATAATAATGTAAAATACAGGCGAAATTAAATAAAGCAAGGTGAAGCATCACCGCCTAAAGCAAAGGAGAATAATTATGGCAAGATTAACTGCACTTCCGTTAGACAACATACCATACGGTCCTCTTGGCATTATTGCAATGCCCGGATGTGAAGCTCTCGCAGCAAAGATTGACAAATATCTTGTTGAATGGAGAAAAAACCAGGCATCCGAGCATAAGGACAATATTTGTTTTTACGGCTACACGAGGGACACCTATCTTATTGACGTTAATGTTCCCCGCTTTGGCAGTGGTGAGGGCAAGGCTGTTATTAACGAAAGCATCAGAGGTTATGACCTTTACATTGTTACCGATTGCTTTAATTACAGCGTTACCTATAAAATGTACGGAATGACAGTTCCGAAATCACCTGACGATCACTATTCCGACGTTAAGAGAATTATCTCTGCCGTTTCTTCAAAAGCAAAACGCATTTCAGTTATTATGCCTATGCTTTATGAAGGACGCCAGCACAAAAGAGCAAGCCGCGAATCACTTGATTGCGCAATGGCTTTGCAGGAGCTTGTTGGCCTCGGTGTTGAAAATATCATCACCTTTGATGCTCACGACCAGAGGGTGCAGAACTCAATTCCACATAAATCCTTTGAAAATGTTATGCCGACATACCAAATGATAAAAGCCCTCGTAAGCACCGTTGATAATCTTACAGTTGATAAGGATCACCTTATGATTATTTCTCCTGATGAGGGCGCGCTTTTCAGGTGTATTTACTTTGCAACACAGCTTGGCGTTAATCTCGGTATGTTCTATAAGAGGCGCGACTACACTCAGGTTATTAACGGCAGAAACCCGATTGTTGAGCATCAATATCTCGGTGATTCCGTTTGCGGCAAGGATATCATTATTGTTGACGATATGATTTCCTCCGGTGAATCAATGCTTGAGGTTGCAAGAAAGCTTAAAGAGCTTGGCGCTAATAACATCTTTGTTTGCACAACCTTTGGCTTATTTGCAAACGGCCTTGATGTATTTGACAAGGCTTATGAGGAAGGCGTTTTTGCAAGAGTGTTCACAACAAACGGCGTTTATCAGACTCCGGAGCTTCTTTCCAGAGAATGGTACACATCTGTTGATCTTTCAAAATACATTGCATATTTCCTTGACACACTTAACCATGATTTATCCGTTGCAACCTTGCTTGACGCATCAAAGAAGATTGATGCAATTTTAAGAGAAAAAGGACTGAAAGCATAAATGAGCGAAGAAAACAAAGATTACTTTGGCCTGAATTCAGATGGTATTTTGAAGCCCGCTCCTGGCAGCAAACTGAATTTTGAAGAATCTGAAGCTGACGAAAAAGAAACAGATACTAAAGATGAAGGAAAGAAGCCCGAAAAGGTTAAAGCTAAGCTCACCTTTTCAATTAAACAGGTTATTCTTATCATCATAATTGCCGTTGTTGCAGCCTGCGCGGTTACATTAACGGTTGTCAGCAAGGTGAATAACGTTAATCCGTTTTCATATATTTCAGGCGAAATTCATAAGGATCAGCTTGTTAACAAATGGCAAAGCCAAAACGCTTCCGGGCTTTCTGCTTATGAGTTTTTTGATGACGGAACGTATAAATCATATATTTTCAATTTCCCACTTAGCGGTAATTATTCGGTTAGGGGCGATATTTTAACCTTAACAAATCCAAACACTGCTCAAAATGTTGTTTATAAATACAGCATTCATGGGGATAAGTTATCATTAACTTTGATTGAGGAAAACGGCACACCTATGTCAGGAATTGATACGGACGTATTCGATAAGGTTGATATGTTTAATCAGAAAACCTTTAGTGATCTTCTGGATGAAATTCAGGAAAAAAACGAAGCTGAAGCGGAAACGCAGGCAGAAACCGAAGCAACAACCGCAAATTAAACTATAAAAGCATTCTTGAAAAAGAGTGCTTTTTTCATTATAAAAATCCCACTTTCTGCTCATAATATTAATGAAATAATTCCCAAAAATCATTACATAGAAATAAGGGAATGATTATGTGCAGTATAATAAGGTTGAAATTTGCGGAATTAACACAAGCACCATCAAGGTTTTAAGTGAAAAGGAAAAAATGGAGCTTTTAAGAAAAAGCCGAGCAGGTGATAAAAAAGCACGCGATAAGCTGATTGAGGGAAATCTGCGCCTTGTTCTCTCCGTTGTTCAAAGATTTCAAAACCGGGGTGAAAATATGGATGATCTTTTTCAAGTTGGGGTTATCGGCTTAATCAAGGCTATTGATAATTTTAATCTTGACCTTGATGTAAAGTTTTCAACGTATGCCGTCCCTATGTGCATTGGAGAGATAAGAAGATATCTTCGGGATGATAATCCTGTGCGCGTCAGCCGCAGTTTGCGCGACACTGCATATAAGGCAATGCAGGTTAAAGAAGAACTGACGAATAAGAATAAAACCGAGCCAACTGTGGACGAAATTGCTAATAAGCTTGGTATGAAAAAGAGCGATGTTGTGCTTGCGCTTGAAGCGATTGTTGAGCCGTTATCACTCTATGAACCTGTGTATAATGACGGAGGCGACACTATCTATGTTATGGACCAGGTTGGCGACAATAACACAGACAGCGACTGGATTGACGAGATTATGATTAAGGATGAAATCCGAAATCTTGACCCCCGCGAAAAGAACATTATATATCTGCGCTTTATGCAGGGCAAAACCCAAATGGAGGTTGCGCAGGAAATCGGCATCAGCCAAGCTCAAGTCAGCCGACTTGAGAAAAACGCCCTGCGCAGAATTAAAGATCACAAATAGCAAATATTAAAGAGAGTGTCTGCAATTTGAACTGCTCCAGGTTGTGCAGA
>DCTO01000046.1 GCA_002329285.1 Ruminococcaceae bacterium UBA1438 | reverse complement strand
GCCGCCGAAATAAACGGTTTCAAGCCTTAAACCGTTTTGCCTTGCATATTCCCCCGTTATCTCAATTTCACGGACAAGCAGCTCAACATATTCATCAATCAGCTTTGCAGCCTGCTCAATACTGTGAGAAACAAAGGAGCAATAAGAACACCGCGTTGGGCAAAACGGAATTGAAACATAAAGCGAAAAGCTGTTTTCCCGCGAAAGAGCAATAATTTTATTTTCACTTTCAGCAACCGCTTCAACGAGGCGCAGCTTTTCAGGGCTGACAAGATATTTTTCCCTGAAAATATTCCTTGCCTTTTCAAGCGAAAACTTATCTGTTAAGCTGTGGAAAAACCTTGCAGGGCGAACGCCGTAAAGAATTCCCCAGGGATATTCAATTCCAAGCCNNCAAAGAGGACATCACCCTGTAAAAAAGAACTGACAGCGAATTCTGCCTGTCAGCATCAGGAGAAAGCTCAAGGCTTTGCGAAAGCTTTCGGTCATAAACTGAAGCATCAACGGTGAGAAGGTTACCGCTGATTTCGGTTATCACAAACACGTCCTCGTGCTCTGCCGGAATTTCCCCAAGCATTTTAATTTTTTCATACGGAAAAAAGATTTCCGCAAGGTTTTCAATATCATACTGATACTGATGATTTTTGCAAACAATTATCATAGCTTTATCTCATATAAGGATTATTCTGCTTCTCAAAGGCGATTGTTGAGGCTCTGTCATGCCCGGGATAAACCCGCAGACTTTCATCAAGCTGTGATAAGCGGTGAAGGCTTTGAAGCATTTCTCGGTCATCCCCACCGGGAAAATCTGTTCTGCCGCAGGAGCAGAAAAACAAAGTGTCCCCAGTGAAGATGCAATCATCGGCAATGAAACAAAGCCCGCCCTTTGTGTGGCCGGGAGTTGAAATAACCTTTATTTCGGTTTCGCCAAGGGTGATAACATCCCCTTCGCCGAGAACAACATCAGCACTGGCATTATTCTGAATGCCGCCGCAAAAGGCAGCAAGGCTCAGTTTGCCGGAGGAAAGCATTGGCTCATCCTCACGGCTGATGCAAACCTTTGCACCATACTGCTCCTTAACCTTGCGCACGCCCTCAATATGATCAAAATGCCCGTGTGTGAGCAGAATATATTCAAGATCGGCACTGCCGATAAAATCAAGCATGCGCGGCGAAGCATCAGTGCAATCAACAAGCGCGGATTTGCCGCTTGCCTTATCGGTTATAAGATAACAATTATTCTCAAGCTCGCCAAGAACGATGGCTTTAACCTCAAGCATAAAGAAACCTCATTTCAGATAGTTACTGTTAAGAATAATGGTGACCGGGCCGTCATTGACAAGAGAAACCTGCATATCAGCGCCGAACACCCCTGTTTCAACTCTTGAAACGCCTGCGCCTTTCATGCCGCTGACGAAATACTCATAAAGCACATTTGCCTCATCAGGCGGAGCGGAATTAGTGAAGCTGGGGCGCCTGCCGTGAGAGCAATCAGCGCAGAGAGTGAATTGGGAAACAACAAGCATTTCGCCGCCGATTTCAAGAGCGGACAAATTCATTTTTCCGTTTTCATCCTCAAAAATACGCAGATTGGGAATCTTTTTAATCAGCTTATCGGCATCCGCCCGCGTATCCCCCTGAACAACGCCGAGGAGAATCAAAAAGCCCTTTGAGCAGCTGCCGGTAATTTCATTATTAATTTTTACATCTGCACCGTTGACGCGCTGAATTACTGCAATCATAACAACCTCTGCAAAAACGGGCGGAAACTATCCGCCCAAATATTTTTAAACACCCGTGCGTTCAATATGATAAACGCCCTCAATTTTTCTTATCATCTTAACAATATTATCAAGATGCTCCTTGCTGTTAACCGCTACGGACATTGTTGTGAGGCAATTGCCGTCATTAATCGGGCGGGCGTTAATTGAATGAATCTTAACGTGCATTGCCATTAACTTGCTGGTTATATAAAGAACAACGCCATCCCTGTCAATAGCATAAATATCAAGCACGGATTTGGTTTCTATTTTAACGTTTTCATCCCAATGAGCGGAAATCCAGCGCTCCGGCTCTGCGCAATTCTCAAGATCCTTGGGAACGTTTGCACAGTTTCGCCTGTGAATTGAAAGTCCGTGACCCCTTGTGATGAAGCCGATAATCTCCTCACCCGGAAGCGGTGAGCAGCATTTTGAAATTTTGATGAGGCAATTGTCAATTCCCTCAACGATAATACCGCTTGATGATGCAGTGGGCTGCTTTTGCGCCTTTGCAATAACCTCCTCAACCTTTGCGGGCTCATGCTCCTTCCAGTTGCGGTTATATTCATCCTTAATTGACGGCATCATCTTATTGAGCTGAATTCCGCCATAGCCAACTGCGGCAAAGAATTCATCAACCTCAGAAAAATGCTGTCGCTCAGAGATTTTTTCAAGAAATTCGTTATATTTTTCCGGAGAGAGCCTGATGAAATTGCGCCTGAATTCGCGCTCAACAGTTGCTCTGCCCTCCTCAATATTCTCTTCCCTGCGCTCTTTTTTAAACCAGGAGCGGATTTTGTTTCTCGCCTCGCCGGTTTTAACGATTGAAAGCCAATCCCTGCTTGGACCCTTTCCCTGCTGATTGGTGGTGAGAACCTCAATTCTTTCGCCTGTTTTAATAACGTAATCAAGCGGAACAATTCTGCCGTCAACCTTTGCGCCGACCATTTTGTTGCCGACGGCGGAATGGATTGCATAAGCAAAATCAATAACGGTTGAGCCAAGCGGGAGATTCTTGATATCTCCGCGCGGAGTAAAAACGAAAACCTCCTCCGTTGAAAGATCGCCCTTAACATCGGCGATAAGCTCACCTGCAGAATGGGATTCATTGCCGTGTTCAATAATTTGCCTTATCCAGCGCAGCTTATCATCAAAAAGATCCTTGCCGCCCTTGCCGAGCTTATATTTCCAGTGCGCAGCGATACCGTATTCGGCAGTGCGGTGCATTTCCCAGGTTCTTATCTGAATTTCAAAGGGAACGCCGTCCTTTGAAAGCACGGTTGTGTGAAGCGACTGATACATATTCGGCTTCGGAGAAGAGATATAATCCTTAAACCTGCCGGGAATCGGGCGAAACATATCATGAACTATGCCCAGAACGTTATAGCAGTTGATGATTGAATCAACAATTATTCGAACGGCATAGATATCATAAATTTCTTCAAACGCTTTACCCTTGATATACACCTTGCGGAAAATGCCGTGAACGGATTTCACGCGCGAGGTTATCTCGGCATCGGGAATAATGGGAATAATGCGGTCCTTTAACTGCGAGGTTATATCGCCGAGAAAGCTTTCAGCCTCCTCCTGCTTCATTGAAAGCGAATTTTCAATTTCCTTATAAGCAATCGGATCAAGATACTGAACTGCAAGATCCTCAAGTTCATCCTTAATGGCGCGAATACCGAGTCTGTGTGCAATCGGAGCATAGATTTCCAGAGTTTCCTGGCTTTTTTCCCTTTGCTTATATTCAGGCATATGGGAAAGGGTGCGCATATTATGCAGCCTGTCTGCCAGTTTAATGATGATTACCCTGATATCCTCATTCATTGCCATAAACATTTTGCGGATGTTTTCGGCCTGCACCTCTTCCCTGGTTGAAAGCGGAATCTGGCCAAGCTTTGTTACGCCGTCAACAAGGAGGGCAACCGTGCTGCCGAAATTATCGGAAATATAATCAAGGTTATACTCCGTGTCCTCAACAACATCGTGAAGAAGCGCGGCCATAATGCATTCATTATCCATGCCGAGTTCAAACAAAATTTGCGCAACAGCAACAGGATGCATAATATAAGGCTCGCCGGAGCGGCGCTTTTGATCCTTATGAGCATCCTTTGCAAGCAGATAAGCCTTTTCAATTTTTTCCCAATCATATTGCGGATTTTGCTTTATTTTTTCAAGAAATTCAGCAAAGCCGTCATTATATTCACTCAATTGAAAGCCTTCCTTTCAGGGTTTTCATCGTTTCTGTGTTCATTAAATCCACCTTTCCCTGCGTTTGAGAAAGGGTTATTTTTTCATTATCAATATTAACAAGCCCTGCCTCTTTAAAAGCAGAAAGGGCAAAATGAAGCTGACCGAAAGTTATATTATCAAGCTTGAAATATAATTCATCAGCATTGCAGCTGCCGCCGAGGAAACGGATGGTTTTATAAATATAAGCGCAATCCTCACGATCCGGATAAACGGATTTATCATTGCTTTTGCCGGAGATAAAAAGCTGAAGAACCTCTCTTTGGGCAAAATACTTTTCAGCATCAAGCCCATGGGGACGGACATCAATTGCCTGAACGGAAAGATACTCCCGTCCGTTATAAGGATTAACGCCGATTTTAACCGCGGCATCAATGGAATCCCCAGCAGAAAACGGGAATTCCGCCTGCGTTGTTTTAAACTTAACAAGACGGATTTTTCTGCCCTTTTTCTCACACTCAATTCTTATGTGAGCGCCGTTTCCCATGGGAACGATGTTTGTGACAGTTAGCCCCATCAAGGCAAAAACCGCGCGCTTGTTACATTCGCCGTAAGGCTCCAGCTCAGAAAGAGCCTTTGCAAGCTCCAAATTAAGATAAAAAGGAGAAAGCTTTGCATCAATTTTGATTGAAGGCTCCGGCATAACGGGATAAGCCTCTGCGGCGAATTCATTAATAAGCGTTCTGAATTCATCAACCCTTGAGGCTGAAAGAGTTAAGCCCGCTGCCTTGGGATGGCCGCCGAACTGCTCCAAAATATCAGAGCAGGAGGCAATTGCCTCATAGATATTAAAGCCGTCAATGCTTCTTGCAGAGCCCCTTGCAACCTCCCCGTCTGAAGAAAGCACAATAACGGGCTTTGAATACTCCTCAAGAATTTTTGAGGCAACAATTCCGATTGCGCCCTGATGATAATCTCTGCCGCAAATGACAATAACCCTGCCTGCGGCAAGGCTTTCATCTGCAGAAAGCTGCGCCTTTGCATCAGCGATTATCTGCGTTTCGAACTGCTGGCGCATCAGATTATTATCATTAAGGCTTTGGGCAAGCGACTCTATTTCATTATAATCCTCACTGAGCAGAAGGCGCACCGAATCAGCTGCATCAGCAACTCTGCCCATTGCATTAATTCTTGGTGAAAGCTGAAAGGCAATTTCAGAGGAGGTTATCTCCTTTTTCTCAATCCCTGCCACACGGCGCAGAGCGCTGATTGCCTCCCTGCTGTTTTCATTAATAAGCTTTAAGCCGAATTTAACGAGGGCCCTGTTTTCATCAAGCAGGGGCACTACATCGGCAACCGTTCCAAGCGCAACCAGATCAGCATAACGCCAAAGCATATCCTCCGAATCACCGTAAAGCGCGCAGGCAAGCTTAAACGCAACGCCGACTCCACACAGATCGTGAAATTCCAGCTCATTATCGGGGCGATGGGGATTAACCACCGCTTCCGCCATTGGAAGGGTTTCGGAAAGCTGATGATGGTCTGTTACAACAAGCTGCATTCCGAGAGAATAGATATACTCCGCCTCCTCAATAGCGGAGATGCCGTTATCAACGGTTACAATCAGCTGTGTGCCTTTTTCCGCAAGCTGTTTGATTGCAGGCTTATTAAGCCCATAACCCTCTGCCATACGTGACGGAATATAATAATCAGCATCAGCGCCCATATCTCTTAAAAAAGAAACGAGAAGCGCCGTTGAGGTTACGCCATCGCAGTCATAATCGCCGAAAACGGTGATTTTTTCACCGAAATCAATTGCATCCTCAATACGGGCAACCGCCCTGTCCATATCCTTTAAAAGAAAAGGATCGGAAAGCTCAACAGAGCCGGAGAGAAATTTGGACATGGCAAGCTCGTTATCAATCCCCCTTGCAGTCAAGAGGAATGAAATAAACGGATCAATATTCAGTTTTTCCGAAAGCTCTGAAGCAAGCTCCTTATCAGCCTGCGCAATAATCCATTTTTTATAAGCCATTATGA
>DCTO01000056.1 GCA_002329285.1 Ruminococcaceae bacterium UBA1438 | reverse complement strand
TTACTTGTCGAGGGGCTTCATTGTCGGGAACAGGAGAACATCGCGTATTGAATAGCTGTCTGTAAGCAGCATAACAAGCCTGTCAATTCCTATTCCGAGACCGCCTGTGGGCGGCATGCCGTATTCCAAAGCGGTGACAAAATCGTGGTCTATCATATTAGCCTCATCGTCGCCCGCCTCGCGCAGCTTCATTTGCGCCTCAAAGCGGCCCATCTGGTCTATCGGGTCATTAAGCTCCGAATAAGCATTGCCGTATTCCCCGCCGAGAATGAAAAGCTCGAAACGCTCTGTGAGCGCCTGGCAATCCGGCTTTCTCTTAGTGAGCGGAGAAACCTCAACGGGATAATCCATAATAAAGGTTGGCTGAATGAGGTTTTCCTCAACAAATTCCTCAAAGAAGGAATTGAGAACGTCGCCCCAGGTTTCCTTGCCGGGCGCAACCTCGATTTCCTTTTCCTTTGCAAGGGCAACCGCCTTTTCGTTATCGCCCATAAACTCTGCAAAATCAATGCCGGTGTATTTCTTAACGGCATCAATCATTGTGAGCCTTGCAAACGGAGTTTCAAGATCAATTTCAGTTCCGTTAAAAGTGATGTGCAGGCTGTCACAAACCTCGTTTGCAGCATTGCGGATAATGTTTTCCGCAATATCCATCATGCCGTGATAATCGGTGAAAGCCTGATAAAGCTCAATGCAGGTGAATTCCGGGTTATGGCGCACGTCCATTCCCTCATTGCGGAAATTTCTGCCGATTTCATAAACGCGCTCCATACCGCCGACGATAAGCCTTTTGAGATAAAGCTCTGTTGCGATGCGCAGATACATATCCATATCAAGCGTATTATGATGAGTTATGAACGGCCTTGCTGCAGCGCCGCCCGCAATTGTGTTTAAAATAGGGGTTTCAACCTCAATAAAGCCGAGATTGTCCAGATAGCTTCTGATTGAGCTGATGATTTTTGAGCGCTTAATAAAAGTATCCTTAACGTCAGGATTCATTATCATATCAAGATAGCGCTTTCTGTATCTCGTGTCAGTATCAGTTAAACCGTGGAATTTTTCGGGAAGCGGAAGAAGTGATTTTGAAAGCAGGCGAATTTTCTGTGCATGCACTGAAATCTCGCCCATGCGGGTTTTAAAAACAAAGCCCTGAATCTCAACAATATCGCCGATATCCCATTTTTTAAATTCGGCATAAGCCTCCTCACCGATATCATTCATGCGGACATAGGCCTGAATTCTGCCGTTTCTGTCCTGCACATCGATGAAATTTGCCTTGCCCATATCACGCCGGCTCATAATTCTGCCGCAGATTGTTACCTCTGAATTTTCAAGCGCGTCAAAATTATCCTTAATTTCGCTGCTTTTATGAGTTTGCGTTGCGGTGGTAATTTCAAAAGGATCCCTGCCCTGCCTCTGCAGCTCGCGCAGCTTATCAATTCTGATTTGCTTTAACTCGTTTTCAGAGAGCACAACCTCTGCCACAGCCATAGGAGCGGCATTTGCATTATTGCCGATGAAGGCAATATTATCAAGCGCCTCCTGCTCTGAAGCAGCACTGCCAGTGCAGGCAATCGCGCCTGTTTGCAGGAAGAGGGTGTATTTAATTTTATCGCCGTCAGCCTCAACAAGAAATTTGGGATTGGTTTTCTCCTCATCATTCTGAAGAGAATTCTGCACCTTCATTCTGCTGTTTTTCTTAACAGCCTTAACTCCCCTTTTGCAATCATCTTCCTTTTCAAAAACGGGAGAGGCTGCATAAACCCTTTCATCATCCTTAAAGACGAAAGAAAAAGTGCCGTCAACCGCATTAGTGATTTCAAACTTTCCTGCCATATTTAACCTCTTATTAATAGAAATTTATTAGTTGCCAATTGAAATAATTTCAAATTCAAGATTTCCGATTGGTGCTTCAACAACAACCGTTGCGCCGATTTTTGAGCCCATAAGCGCTTTGCCGACGGGGCTTTCATCGGAGATTTTGCCCTCTGCCGGATTTGACTGAGCAAAGCCAACGATTTCATAGGTTGCCTCAACATCATCTGAAAGGCGCTTAACGGTTACAACAGAGCCCATTGAAACGGCATCCTTATCAGCAGCCTCAACAATCTCTGCATGATCAAGCTGATATTCAAGCTCTGTGATGCGAGCCTCAATTTTAGCCTGCTCTGATTTTGCCTCATCATATTCGCTGTTTTCGGAAAGGTCACCATAAGAACGGGCAACCTTTAATTTTTCCGCAATATCAATTCTGCCTTCTGTTTTAAGGGATTCCAGTTCCCTTTCCAGCTCTGCCTTGCCGGCTGCGGTCATTTTAAAAGTTTTTGCTGCCATAAAGATAACTCCTTTAAAATAATTTTACATATAATTTAACTAAATAATTATATATTATAATAAATGCAAAGTCAAGTAAATAACTTAAAGATTAAATAAAGCAGGGCATCCGGCGGATACCCTGCTGCGATAATATGATATATTTTAGTCATTCGGGAGGAAGGCGTTGTGAACGGCGTTAACCGCGCGATTTGCCTCCGCCTCATCGATAATAACGGAAATCTTGATTTCAGAGGTTGAAATCATCTGGATATTAATGTTCTGCTCATAGAGCGCTTCAAACATTTTTGAAGCGGTGCCGGGGTGAGATTCCATACCTGCGCCGACGATTGAAACCTTTGCAACATCGGTTTTGCACTTGATTTCCTTATCCTCAAGGGCAGGAAGCTCGCGGATTGCATCAACTGCAATGGGACCGTTTTCCTTTGAAACCGTGAAGGTTACATCCTTTGTGCCCGTTCTGCCGACAGACTGCAGAATAATATCAACATTAATATGCTTCTGCGCAAGCTTTGAAAAAATCCTGAAGGCAACGCCCGGATTATCATCAACACCAACAACAGAAATAAGAGCAACATCTGTGTCCTTCGTTACACCTCTGATAAGCATTTTTTCCATTTTAATCTTCTCCTTAACAATTGTTCCCGGAACGGGGTTTAATGATGAGAGCACTTCAAGCTCAACAGAATATTTCTTTGCCATTTCAACAGAGCGGTTATTAAGCACCTGCGCGCCGAGGGTTGCAAGCTCAAGCATTTCGTCAT
>DCTO01000043.1:387-57383 GCA_002329285.1 Ruminococcaceae bacterium UBA1438 | reverse complement strand
CAGCCTTGAGCTGAAGCTGCTTGCCGATGTCGGCCTGCTTGGCTATCCGTCCGTTGGCAAATCAAGCCTCATTTCCGTTGTTTCCCAGGCAAAGCCTAAAATCGGAGATTATCATTTCACAACCTTAGTGCCGAATCTCGGCGTGGTTTATATGGGCGAGGGCAGCTCCTTTGTTATTGCCGATATTCCCGGCCTGATTGNNCGGCCTTGGGCATGAGTTTCTTAAGCACGTTGAGCGCTGCCGACTTTTGGTTCACATTGTTGACGTCAGCGGCCATGAGGGCAGGGATCCCAAGGAGGATTTTGCTCGCATAAACGAGGAGCTTGTTAAATTCAATCCGGAGCTTGCGGATCGCCCCCAAATCGTTGCCGGCAACAAAATTGATATGGCTGAGCCGGAGCAGATTGAGGAATTCAAAGCCTGGGTTGAGGCGCAGGGATATGAATATTATTCCATTTGCGCGCCGATAACCGAGGGCACGCAGGAGCTGATGAATGCAGTTTGGAACAAGCTGCAAACCCTGCCTCCGATTAAGGAATATGAGGCGGAGGAAATCCCGCCCGAAATGTTTATTAAGGATGACGGCGGCTTCACCATTACAGAGCCTGAAGAGGGCTATTTCATAGTTGAGGCGGCGTGGTTCCCGCGCGTGCTTCGCGGCATTGATATTGAGGATTATGAAAGCCTGCAGTATTTTCAGCGCCTGCTGAAATCCAGCGGCATTATTGACGAGCTGGAACGCATGGGCATTGAAGAAAACGCCCTCGTTTCCATTTACGATTTTGAATTTAACTATATCAGGTGAACGCATGAACGAAAACGCCCTCCCCGTCAGCGTTGCCGCGNNGCGGAAGCCTGCAGTATATGCAGCGCGTGCTTGAAAAAAGCGGCGTTTATGATGCGCTCCGCGAAAGGGGTATAAAAGAGGGCGACACGGTTTCAATCTATGACATTGAATTTGAATATGTGCCGTAATGAAAATATGAGATTTATTGATAAAGATATTAATCCGCGGGAATTAAGCCCGCTAAATCTTGCCTTTATCGGCGATTGCGCTTATGAAATGCTTGTGCGCGAAAGCCTTGTTTGCGCCGCAAACCGCCCCGTTAACGATCTGCACAGGGAAAGCGTTAAATTCGTTTCCGCCGCCGCGCAGAGCCAGGCGTTTGCAAAAATTGAGCCTGCTCTTTCGGAGGAGGAGCTTGCGGTTTTCAAAAGGGGCAGAAATGCAAAGGTTGGGCATTCGCCCAAAAGCGCAACGGATGCGCAGTATCACACCGCAACCGGGCTTGAAGCGCTGTTCGGCTGGCTTTATTTATCCGAACAGGCAGAAAGAATTAAGGAATTATTCGAAATAATTAATGCATAAAAAAGAACCGTCAAGTTGTGACGGTTCTTTTTTGTGTGCGGTATTATTCAACGGCAACAACCTTTGCAAGGTTTCTGGGCTTATCAACGTCAAGCCCCTTATCAGATGAAACGTAATATGCCAGAAGCTGGAGCGCAATGATTGACGGAATTGCCATGAAATCATCCGGCAAATCCGGCAGCTCAAAGGAGCATTCGCCGTTTTTCACAAGCGATTTTTTAACGAAGGTTAAAACAATTGCCCCGCGGCTCTGCACCTCGCGGATATTTGAAACCTGCTTTGATTGCAGCTCACTCTGCGTCATCAGCGCGATAACCGGGGTTTGATCGGTTATCAGGGCAATGGTGCCGTGCTTGAGCTCGCCGNNTCCTTGAGCTTGAGCGATGCCTCAAGCAGGCTGGAATAATCAAGCCCCCTGCCTATCATAAAGGTGTGCTCCGAGGTGAGCATTCCCTTTGCAAGCAGGTGAACGTCGTTTCTTCTGTTAAGCACATCCTGAACGGCGGCGGGGACCTTTGCAAGCTCCTCAACGAAAGCCGCGGTTTCCTCCGTGGAAAACAGGCCGCGCAGCTGCGCAATCTTTGCCGCAATCAGATAGAAAACGGCAACCTGAGTTGTGTATGCCTTAGTTGATGCAACGGCGATTTCAGGGCCGGCGTTAGTGTAAATTACGTTTTCGGATTCCCTTGCAATGGTTGAGCCTTTAACGTTAACGATTGAAAGTGATTTTGCGCCCCTGCGCCGCGCATATTTCAGCGCCTCAAGCGTGTCAATCGTTTCGCCGCTCTGGGAAACGCAGATAACAAGGCTTCGCTCGTTTATAATCGGGTCGTTATACATATATTCGCTTGCCATATTAACCGAAACGGGAATGCGGCAAAGCTTTTCAATCAGGTGCTTGCCCACGAGACCGGCGTGCATTGCCGTGCCGCAGGCGATAACGGTGATATTGTCACAATCGGTGAAAATGCCGTCGTCAACATTATCGGCGGTGAAATCGGGAGCGCCGTTTTTAATTCTTGATAAAACGGTTTTTTCAATTACCTCAGGCTGCTCCATAATTTCCTTTTCCATATAGAATGGATAGCCGCCCTTTCCGCTGTTTCTAATGTCCCAATCCAGCGTGAGGTAATCGGGCTCAATCGCGCTGCCGTTGAAATCCGTTATTTCAATACTGTCTGCCGAGATTTCGGCAATAGAAAATTCGGGAAGAACGAAATATTTTTCGCTGTATTCGCCGATAGCCATGATATCAGACGCGATATATGCGCCATCCTCGTTTTGGCAGCAAACAATGGGGCTGACGTTTCTTACGGCGAAAAGCCTGTTCGGTATATCGTCAAACATAATTCCGAGGCCAAAGGTGCCGCTCAGCTCCTTAACTGCGCGCACGATAGCCTCCTTCGGGTCGCCTGTATAATAATTATCAATCAGTGCGGCAACAACCTCTGAATCTGTTTGTGATTTCAGTTTTTTTGCAATGCCAAGCTGATTTTTGATTGCGGCATAGTTTTCAATAATACCGTTGTGAACAAGCGTAACGCTGCCGAATTTGTGGGGATGTGAATTTTCATCGCTGACTCCGCCGTGGGTTGCCCAGCGCGTGTGGCCTATTCCCGCAGTGCCTTTCACATCGGCGGTGCGGGTTTCAAGCTTTTCAACTCTGCCCTCGCATTTGGAAACCAAAACCTCTTTGAAATCGGGGTGGTAAACGGCAATTCCGGCGCTGTCATAGCCCCTGTATTCAAGGGTTTTAAGCCCCTTTAACAGTATTCCTCTTGCTTCGCTATAGCCTGTATATCCGATAATTCCGCACATAAACGGGATCTCCTTTCAGTAAAAACACCATATTTTGCGGTGAACAGCCTGATTATAACACATTTTGTGTGAAAATGCAAATTAATCTGCTTTGCAAAGCCTTGCGGCAATAACGCTCATATCATCCGCTTTTTTTCGCTTGCAAGCTCAAGCGCTTTCTCAAGAATATCGTCCGCAAGTTCCTGCGCCGAAAGCTCCTCGTTGAGATCGGGCAGTGCGGAAAGCCAATCGGTGCCGCAATCGGTAATGCCGTCGCTCACAAGAATAATGTAATCCCCATGGCTTAAAACGGCGGTGCGTTTTGCAAATTCAATTCCGCGCAGAATGCCCGCCGGCATGGAGGTAAGCTCGCATTTTGAAACCCTGCCGCCTTTAATAATATACGTTGCCGGCGCGCCGGCTTTATATAAATCCACCCTGCCGGTGAACATATCAACAGAAGCGCAATCAAGCGTTGCAAGGCTTTCATCGTTTGATTTAACCAAAAGCGCACTGTTAACAACCTTGAGCGCGCAATCAAAGCCAAAGCCTGCCGAAAGCAGCCTTGAAAGCAGACCTGCGCCCATTGCGCCGTCAAGCGCCGCTCTGCCGCCCTTGCCCATGCCGTCGCTGATAATCAGAATGTGGTGGCCGCGGCTGTCATTAATAATCTTAACCGTGTCGCCGCAAAGAGCGCCCTCAGCAGAGTGCTGGGCAAAGCCGGTTTCAAGATAATAATTCGGCCTTTCGGAAAAGCTGATCATCGTTTCCCTCTGATAATGGCTGATGCTGCATTTGGCGAAATATCTGCCGCAGGCCTTTGAAATTTCTTTTTGAAGCTTTGGGTTTGTGAAGCCCGTTTCGTTTGCTTCTGCCAGGATTTCAAGCCTCATCCTGCCGTATTTATCCTCAATAACGGAGATGTTTTTCGGATAAATCTCATATTCGCCAAGAAGGCGGCGCAGCCTGCCGGCGGCAATGCTGTCAAAATGCTCTGCCTCATCAAGCTCCTTTGCAAGATCCGAAAGCATATCCGCAATTGAAAAAAACTGGTCTGCGGCAACCATTCTGATTTCATTCGTTTTTTCGTTGATGATTTCGCGGGTTATTCGCTCTTCCTCGTTCAGGGCTTCATATGCCGGCGCGGTGCTTTTTGCGTTAATGTCATTAATTCTTTCGCGCACGTCGTTAACGCTTTCGCTGATGTAATTCATTGCCCCGGCAGCAAAGCGCAGGCGCAAAACAAGGCTCTGGCGCAAAGAGCCGTCCGGCGTGATGCCGGCCTCGTCGTGAAAAAAGCTCTCCAGCCTGTCGCACAGCCTCGGCGGAATTAAAAGCAGAAGAGCTGCCGCCGCAAAAGCCTCCGCAAAAAAGCATACGTGCGCGCCGGCTGCGATTGTGAAAAGCGCGGAGGAAAGCACAAATGCCGCCGAAAGGCAAGCCGCACCGAAGCTGCTGAAAAGCACCGCCAGCAGGGTTGAAAATCCATATGAGCCAACGAGAAAAAGCGCCCCGTCCTGCGCCAGGCCAAAGGCAAAGCCCAGGGAAAGGGCAAGCATCAGCGCAATCCTGTCTGAGCCAAAGCGCGCACAGATTAGAATTGCCAGCAGCACGGCAATCCGCGCAGGTGAAGCTTTGCCGATAGTTATTCCCGAAAGGCTCATCAGCAGCAGGGAAGCGGAAATCACAATGCACACCAGATCAGATGCCGGCAGCGCTTTGAAACGAAGCCGCCTGCGAGTGCTGCTCATCGCCGTGAAAAAGAAAAACGCCGCCCCTGCGCCGAGAATGCTTTCCGCCAGGGTTAATATGTATTCCGAAAATGCGGCGGCGGTTTTTATGTTAACCGCAAGCCCGGTTGCAAGCAAGGTTAAAAATCCCGTCAGCATCGGCAGGGCGGCATCGTTTCTTGCATCTGCAAGCTGAGAAATAATCACGCAGATTAATGCAAGCACCACCGCCGCGGCATAGCGCGGAAAATCTGCCGGGCAGAATATCATATAACCGATTGCCGCGCCAAGCGCAGCCGGCAGATAATTATTTCTCCTTGAAATGCAAATAAGCGAAATTGCAAAGGGCGATCCGATTCCCGGCACAAGGCTTTTTGCCAGCAGCAGCCCCGCCAGAAAATATGCCCCCGACTCTGCGCCGATTTTTGCGCTTTCCTTTTTGAAAAGCAGGGCAAGCCTGCGCCTTTCCTTTTCAAGAGTTTTCATTTTTTCACATCCCTGATTTTATTGCAATTATTTATTGTAATACAGGGGGCGCAAAAAATTTGTCATATTATCAAAAGGGATAAAATCAGCTGGACTTATATGCCTGTTGAACACTAAAATGCCGCCATTTTAGTGAAACTTACACAAAAATAACAGTATTAAAAAGCAGAAAATATTAAAAATATAGAATATCTCACAAAAAACTTGATTTTTTTAAAAGCGGGTATATAATGTAGGCAAGACAGGGAAAGAGATGAGGGCATTTAAGCGAAGGCTTCCCTCGATACCGCCAAGTATCGTTAATCTTCCCGCGTTTGTGTCCAAGATAGGCGAAAACCTATTGGCACTTGGATTTACCTCTAAAAAGCACCTTGTGCTTTTAACATAAATTTTTACCCCTTAAAAGAGAAAAGGCTTCGTGTTAACGAAGTCTTTTTTCTTTTTTTATTTCTTAAGAATCCTGCCGATAATTGCCGTGTTAAAATAATGCGGCAGAAGCGCCGCAAGAAGAATATTTGCCGTCATTTGATTTGTTCCCAAGCAAAGTATTTTTCACTGTTTTTGTCAAGAATTGCAATTGCAATCAGCACAATTGAAAAGCTGACCATGCCGCCGGTTGATATATCGGAAAGATAATGCGCGCCCATAACAAGCCGCGTGAAGCCAACCGTGCTTGTGTAAATCAGCGGCAGGGCAAAGCAAAGCAGCCTTCTTTCCTTTGCCTTATCAAACACAAAGGGCAGCAGCATTGCAAGATAGCTCATTCCCGCGCTTGCCGTGTGGCCGCTCGGGAAGGATTTATTCATCGTCAGCCCGTTGATGTTCCACCAGTTTGTGAAAGCGTCATAGCTGCCGGCAGCAAGCAAATCGCGAAAGCGAACTCTGCCCCAGAGATATTTCATAAACTCAATCGTGCCGCTCTGCGCAAGCAAAACTATTACCCCGGCGACCGCAAGCACGCGCAGGCCCTGAACATACTCCTCCGGAATAACGCAAAGCTTGCCGATAAGCATTAGGAAAACGCCGAAATAAAGCCCGAAAACAACCCCGAAAGCCCATTTATAATCGCCCTCAAAAAAGTATTGCGCTATGTGAATTCCGAGATATGCGCTGCCGCCGAGCGAAATTATTGCAGAGCCGATTTTCTGCCATTTAACCTCGCTTGTGTAATAGAGCAGCGTGCCGGCGAGCGGGCAAAGAATTTTGGCAGGAATTTCGCCCATATTGCAAAACCAGATTGCAACGGGATTCGTTGGGTTATTTAGAAAAATATCCAGCTTTAAATCAAGAAACGCCGCAGCGCACATAGCGGCATCATACAGAATATAAAATAAAATGATATAATTTTTATATTTTTTAATCAAATTCATCACCGGAATTATTATAACATATTAAAAAAATATTTCAACTTTGCAATATTTATTGCAACACTTTGCGGAATATTTTATACTTAAATTATGAAACAACAATCAAGCTTGAAAAATCGTTGTTGGAGGAGGCAAGGCTGTGACTAATGAAGAGCTGATAAATCATGCCAAGCGCGGCAGTAAGGATGCGTTTTGCGAGCTTTACGGCCGGTATAAGGACAGGCTTTACCGTTATGCTTATTATAAATTGCAAAACCCGGAGGACGCGCAGGATGCGGTGGCAGGTTGCGTTTTGTGCGCCTATTCCCAGATTACGCAGCTGCGAAAGCCGGCGGCGTTTGATGCATGGATTTTCAGAATTCTGAATGCCTGCTGCGCCGCACGGATAAAAAGCCAAATTCAGATGAGGCAAAGCCTTCCGATTGAGCAGGCGGGCCCCGCAGCTTCTTATGATTTCTCCGCCCAAATTGAAAAAACAGAGCTTGCGGATGCGCTTTCCTGCCTTTCTGAGGAGGAGCAGCAAATTGTTTTGCTTTTTGCAGTTGCAGGCTTAAAGAGCAGGGAAATAGCCCGGATAACGGATTTAACTGCGGGCAGTGTGCGCTCAAAGCTGAGCCGCAGCCTTGCAAAGTTACGCAAAAGCTTGGAGGGATGAGCATGAGTAAGAGAGATGAAAATCTTGAATTTTTAAATAATCAGATTGATAAAGAGGCAATCTATGCTCCCGAAACTCTCGGCGAAGCACAGATGTTAAGCAAGCTGATTAACACTGATGAGGATAAAATTTTGAAGCTTGATGAGAGTAATTCAAAAAAGAAAAGGGGAATTGCAATCGGCGTTGCGGTTGCGGCTGCGTTTGCCGTTATCGTTTCTTCCGCGGTGGCTTTTCCTTATCTGTCACAAAAGGCGCCTGCGCCCATTGATGAAATAGGCGAGGTTGAGGATGAAGAAATCGGCCTGGCGCATTTTAAAAGCGAAAGGGAAATCAACGCCCTTGTGGACAGAATGCTTGATCAGAATAAAAAAAGCAGATTCGGCCTTTTTAAGAGCACTGAAGAATTCGCCGCTGACGGCGAAGGCGGCGAAGGCGGCATGGGCGGCGGTGGCGGCTCCGAGGATTTCGGCACCACCTATAAGCAGGTCAGCGAAGTTGATGAGCCCGATGTTATTAAAACAGACGGCACTTATATTTATCATATAAATAATTCCGCAATTCAGGTTTATGCCGCAAATGGGGGAGATCCTTATTGGGTTTGCGCAATTGAAAGCCCCGCCTTCGGCACTGATGCTTCAGATGAGGAATACTATTCTTATGATGAGGATAATTATTATTACAATTATTCTTTCATTAATGATTTTTATTTGAAGGACGGCAAGCTGATTGCCGTTTGCCAGGAATCTCAATATGATGAGGAAGGCTCAAGTGAAACAGCGCTTATTCAGGTTTATGATATTGCAGATGTTAAAAACCCTGCCCTTATTGATGAATACAGGCAGAGCGGGTATTATACATCCTCTCGCATGATCGGAAACACGGTTTATATCATTTCAGATCATTATGTTTATGACGGCAATTATATCCCTTATTGCGGAGTTGGCGAGGGGCAGAATAATCTTGCTCCCGAATGCATTTATAAAACCGATTGCCCAACCGATGCGTGCTTTTTCGTTATCGGCGCGGTGAATATTGAAAGCGGCGTTGAGAATACGGACACCAAGGCAATTTTCGGCGCTTCCTCAACGGTTTATTGCAATGAAAATAATATGTATATCACAAATATTGAGGGGATGTACACCGATTATAAGGGCTATAATGATGATTATGAGGGCAAAATCCAGATAATTAAGGCAGAGCTTTCAGACGGCGATATTGAATTCACTGCAACCGGCTTCGTTGAGGGCAATGTTAATGATCAGTTTTCAATGGATGAAAAGGATGGCTGTCTGCGCATTGCCACAACAATCACGGATTGGTCTGGTTTTGATGAGGACGGGAATTTCAGCCAAACAAACAATCTTTATGTGCTTGATGAAAATCTTGAAATCATAGGCAGTGTAACGGGCTTTGCAAATGATGAAAGCATCCGCGCAGTGCGTTTCGTGGGCGATATGGCATATGTTATCACGTATGAATATGTTGATCCGCTTTTCATCATTGATTTGAGCGATAAGGAAAATCCGCAAATCAAGGGCAGCGTTGAGATAGACGGCTTTTCAAGCCTGCTTGCTCCCGTTGATGAAAACCGCCTGCTCGGCATCGGTTATTCAACCTATGAGGGCGAATACGGCATGATGACTGACGGGCTGAAGGTGGTTCTCTTTGATGTTTCAAATCCGGAAAACCCCGTGGTTTTGGATTCAGCAAGCTTTTATGACACAAGCTCCGAAGCCCAGTATAACCACAAGGCGCTCATTCATAATGCTTCAAAGAGCTGTTTCGCTATGCCGATTAACGTAACCACAACTTCGGAAACTGAAGATGGCTATTATGAATATTATGATTACGGCAGTGGCGTGCTGACCGTTAAGATTAACGGAAACGAGCTTGATTTCACCGATGATTTTATGGTTGATGATTCGAATAATGAATATGGCAATTCGCCCCGGTGCACCTATGTCGGCAATTACATTTATTTGATTGACCGCAACGGCACAATCCACGCGTTTGAATATTAATAATTCAACAAATAATAAAAAGGCTGTTCCGATAAGGAACAGCCTTTGCTGTTTTGTTATATTTTAACGCCGTCTGCGGTTTGGCAGAAGTGGATTGAAAATTCATTTGCGTATTGAGGATAAACCTTTAAATATTCCTCGCGCAGGGTTTTTTCAATCTGCTCTTTTTTTGCGGGGTCAATCAGCGCGATTGAGGAGCCGTTGAAGCCGGCGCCGCTGAAGTCNNCCGCCGTAAATGCCGTCCGTGCGTTTCATGATTTCATAAAGCGTTTGCAGCTCGGGCGAGCCGGTTTCCCAGTTATAAATTGAGGAATAGCCTGATTCAAACATAACCTTGCCGAATTCAACTATATCGCCGTTTTCCCAGGCCTTTGCGCCTCTCTGCACGCGCTCAAACTCGCCGTAAAAATGCTCCGCCCTTCTGCGCCAGGCGGCAGGAATCTTATCCTTATGCGCGTCAAAAACCTCGCGCGGAACATCGCGCATATAGGAATCCTTGAAGCTGCCGTAAGGAATATCCGCAAAGGCGCGCAGGGCATAAGCCGCCGCCTTCGCCTCATCAACGCGGGAGTTAAACGCCGTGTTCGCAAGCTTTCTTTCCTTGCCGGAAAAGATAACCGCAAATTCATAGGGCGGCATATTCTCGCTTGTGGGGATAAGCTTATAGCTGTCATCCAGCGTGTCAAGGAAAAGCAGGTGATCCTTCTTTGAATAAACCTCGCAGCTTTGATCCATTTTGCCAACGTTCATTTCAAGATAATCATGCTCTGCATAAAGCGCAAAATCGATTATCTCAGAACGGGTGAGTTTAATGCCGTTAATCTTGCAGATTGCGCAGATATATGCAATCAGCACCGCCGCAGATGATGAAAGGCCGCCAACGGGCAGGCTGCCGTAAATGAAGCCCTGAAGCCCTTTATCAATTCTGTGCTTCCTTTTGAGCGAAACGAAGGCCGCCTTTGGAAAATCACCCCAGTCAAAAGCGCGCTGGGGCAGCTCATAAACGGAAAAATCTGTTTTGCCGTCAAAATTGCCGCTGTAAATCTCAACCTCGCCGTTATCTGTGGGCAGGAATTTGATTTCAACGCCCTGGTCAATCGCAAAGCCGGAAATCAGGCCGTGCTGATAATCCGAATGTGCGCCGACGGGGGCAATGCGATAAGGGCAATAAACCGAAAGAGGCTCAGCCTCCGTGTTGAATTTCTTTTTGAATTCTGCAGAAATATCCATATCATTAATTCCTTTTGATTTGAAATTCAGATTAACACAATAATTTTACCATAAACGCGCGCTAATATCAATATAAGAAAAATAATCCCTTTTGATTGACTTAATTTTGCTAATAATATATAATATTATAGATAAAATGCAAATAAAAAAAGGAACTGAACCATGGATAACGTTAAGGTTTCGGTTATTATTCCCGTTTATAATTCCGAAAGATATCTTGAAAAATGCCTGGAAACGGTTGTTAATCAGACGCTCAGGGATATTGAAATCATCTGTGTGGATGACGGCTCCTCCGATAATTCGCTTGCAATCTTAAACCGCTTTGCGCAGCAGGACGGCAGATTCAAAATTCTCACCCAGCAGAACGAATACGCCGGCGCTGCAAGAAATCACGGCATGGCGCAGGCGCAGGGTAAATATTTTGCCTTTTGGGATTCGGATGATTATTTCGCCCTTAATGCGCTGGAGCTGCTTTATAAAAAATGCGAGCAGGAGCAGGCGGATTTATGCCTTTGCGGCGCCTTCACCTTTAATGACGGCAGCGATAAAATCACGATTGATGAAACGATTATTAAGCGCCGCTTTTTGCCGAGGGAAAAGGTTTTTTCCATTGAAACTCACCCTGAATATATTTTCAATATTGCGGCAAGGGCGCCGTGGAACAAGCTTGTGAGCGCCGATTTCATCCGCAAAAACGGCATTGAATTTCAGAATCTGCGCAACGCGAATGACACTTATTTTTCCTTTATGTGCATGTATTACGCAAAGCGCATAGCTTACGTAACCACCCCGCTGGTTTATTACCGCGTTAATAACAGCGAAAGCATCACGGGCAAGGCGGCAACGGACCCGCTCTGCGGCTACAAGGCGTTTGCCAAAATCTATAACGAAATTCTCACAGGCGGCATTTCGGATGAGGCGCTGCAAAGCTTTTACAGCCGCCTTTACAACGGCCTCGTGCGCACGGTTATGATTTTGGGGGAGGACAAATCAATGCTCACGGCTTATAACAAAATCCGCGACGAGGGCTTTGATTATTTTGACATAAACGATTCCCGCTTAACTCCCGAATACTGTTATTTTAAGGATGACCTTGAGGATATGCTTTTCATCAGGGAGCACACACTGGCGGAATTTCTGATGTATAAATACCGCAAGGAAAACGCCGCAAGGCTTTATTACAAGGCGAATGCGGAAAAAACGCTTAAAATCCGCCTTGCAAGGAAAATCAGCAGGCTGATTCCGGCGGATTCCGCACTGTATGATAAAGCGAAAAAGCTCTTAAAGTTTAAATAAACGAGAGGTATGAATTATGAGCAAAAAATATGATTATCTGGTTGTCGGCAGCGGGCTTTTCGGCTCAATCTTTGCTTATGAGGCAAAGAAAAGGGGCAAGGAATGCCTTGTGATTGAAAAAAGAAATCACATCGGCGGCAACATTTATTGCGAAAACATCAACGGGATTAACGTGCATAAATACGGCGCGCATATTTTCCACACGAGCAACAGGGCTGTTTGGGATTATATCAATCAGTTTGCCGAATTTAATAATTACATTAATTCCCCCGTTGCGATTTATAAGGACGAGCTTTATAACCTTCCCTTTAATATGAACACCTTCTCAAAAATGTGGGGCATCAAAACCCCTGCAGAGGCGAAGGAAATTATTGAAGCGCAGAAGGCTGAATATAATATTGAAAATCCGCAGAATCTTGAGGAGCAGGCGCTTTCCCTCATCGGCAAGGATGTTTATGAAAAGCTGATTAAGGGATACACCGAAAAGCAATGGGGCAGAAGTTGCACGGAGCTGCCGTCCTTCATCATCCGCCGCCTGCCCGTGCGTTACACTTATGATAACAATTATTTTAATGACAGGTATCAGGGCATTCCGATAGGCGGCTATACAAAGATTATTGAAAAAATGCTTGACGGCGTTGACGTGCTGCTTGAAACCTCCTTTGAGGATTATAAGGCGGCAAACGATATTTCAGATATGAAGATTGTTTACACCGGCAACGTTGATGAATATTTCGGCTATAAATACGGCGCTTTGCAATACCGCACGGTTCGCTTTGAAACCGAAATTATGGAGGATTGCGATAATTACCAGGGCAATGCCGTTGTGAATTACACAGAGCGCGAGGTGCCTTATACCCGCATTATTGAGCACAAGCATTTCGAATTCGGCCAGGGCAAGGGCACAATCATTTCAAAGGAATATTCCTCTGAATGGAGCGTTGGCATTGAGCCTTATTACCCGATTAATAACGACGAAAACAATGCGCTTTATCAGAAATATGAGGCGCTTGCAGACGCCGAGGAAAACGTTATCTTCGGCGGCAGGCTCGGCAAATATAAGTATTATGATATGGATAAGGTTATCGAAGCGGCTTTGGCGGCGGTAGAAACCGAGTTTGAATAATCTATATGCAGCATAGATTGGCGACCCTTTCAGCATAGCTGAATGAGGGGGTCGCTCGCCTCCCTAAAAGGGGAGGCAAAGCGTGTTAAATCAATGTGTTAAGGAGATAAAACTATGCCTAAAGTTTCAATAATCGTGCCAACCTATAACGTTGAGCAATATCTTGTTGAATGCATGGAAAGCATAACCCATCAAACCCTTGAGGATATTGAGGTTATCGTTATTAATGACGGCTCAACAGACGGCTCTCTTGAAATATTAAAGCAATATGCCGCAAAGGACAGCCGCATAACAATCGTTGATAAGGAAAACGGCGGTTACGGCATCGGCATGAATATCGGCCTTGATAAGGCAACGGGCGAATATATCGGCATCGTTGAGCCGGATGATTTCGTGCCGGTTAATATGTTCGGCGATTTATATAAGATTGCAAAGGAAAAGGATCTTGATTGGGTTAAGGCGGATTTCTTCCGCTTTGAGCGCGCCACAAACGGCGATATGTTCCTTGCATATAATCATCTGGACAGGAAGAATTTATATTACAATCAGGTGTTTGACCCAAGCCACACGCCTGAGGCAATCCGCTTCATTATGAACACCTGGTGCGGAATTTACAGGCGCGATTTCATTGAAGAATGGCATATCCGCCACAATGAAACCCCCGGCGCTTCCTTCCAGGATACGGGCTTCTGGTTCCAGACCTTTGCCTTTGCAAAGAGGGGCATGATTGTTGATAAGCCTTATTATATGAACAGGCGCGATAATCCAAACAGCTCCGTTAAAAACCTGCAGAAGATTTATTGCATTAACGTTGAGTTTGATCATATTAAGGATATCCTTATGGAATATCCCGAAACCTGGGAAAGATTTAAGGGTTATTACACCTTGAAGCGCTTCCACAGCTGCGTTGCAACTCTGCGCAGAATTGCAAATGAATATAAGCAGGATTACGTTATGCGCTTCTCAAAGGAAATGAAACGCGCAAGGGATTTGGATGAGCTTGATGAGGATTTATTCACCCCGGGCGAAAGAGATAATCTCCGCCTGCTGATTAACCAGCCGAATGTTTATTATAAGGTTAAGGCTCTGCCGATGAATCTTGGCAGCTCAAACTTTAACAATAACTTCAAGCAGGCAAAGGAGGAGCTTGATAAGATTAAGCGCTCCCGTGATTACAGAGTCGGCAAAGCGATTATGAAAATCCCGAATAAATGCATCCGCTTAATGAAAAGGATTTACAGGAAGATAAACTCCAAGAGAAGAGGAATTGAGAATAAAAATGGCTGATATTAAGGTTTCCGTTATAGTTCCGGTTTATAATGTTGAAAAGTGTTTAAGGCAATGCCTGCAATCAATTGCAGATCAAACCTTGAGGGAAATTGAGGTTATCTGCGTTGATGACGGCTCAACCGATTCATCCCTTGAAATCTGCAAGGAATTTGAGCAGAAGGACAGCCGATTTATTGCCGTAACTCAGCAAAACGGCGGTGCCGGCGCGGCAAGAAATAACGGGCTTCGCCGCGCGCAGGGCAAATATCTCTCATTCCTTGATTCCGATGATTTCTTTGATGAGCATATGCTTGAAGAGGCATATAACAAGGCTGAGGAAACGCAGGCTGATTTCGTCGTTTTCGGCTCAGATCAGTATCTTGAGGGTGAGAATAAATTTAAGGAAGTCGGCTGGACTTTGCGTTATGCCGAGCTGCCGCCTTATCAGCCCTTCGGCAGGCGCGCAATGACGGATAATATATTCAAGGTGTTCGTCGGCTGGGCGTGGGATAAGCTCTATAACCGCCGGTGGGTGCTTGATAATAATCTCTGGTTTCAGGAGCAGCGCACAAGCAATGATATGCTTTTCGTTTTCAGCGCAATTGCAATTGCAAAGAAAATCGCATATGTTGAAAAGGGAAAAATTCTTGCCCATCAGCGCAGAGACACTGAGGGCAGCCTTTCAAAAACCCGTGAAAAATCATGGGATTGCTTTTATAATGCGCTGATTGCGCTTCGTGAAAGGCTTCAGGCAGAGGGCATTTATGCCGAGGTGGAAAAGGATTACATCAATTATGCGCTTCATTTCTCGCTTTGGAACATAAACACGATTGCTCAGCCAACATATGATAAGCTTTATGCAAAGCTTAAAAACGAATGGTGGCAGGAGCTTGGCGTTGCCGATAAGCCACGCGAATATTTCTATAATAAAAAAGAATACGATCAATACGAAAAGCTTTTTAAATAAAAAAATTGCAGAGGCGCTCTTTTAGGAGAGCACCTCTGCTTTTTCGTTAGTATTTGTTATTCATCAATCACGCCGTTGTAAAACTCGGTTAAGCCGTCAATTGCGGTTGAGCCTGCCTTGTCAAACGGGTTAAGCACGCTGAAAACGTGGGGCTGCTTTTTGCCGCCCAGCATTTCATAATCAACAAGGGTTGCGTCAACGCCGTTTTCGGTGAGAACGTCATAAGCGCGCAGTGTTTGCTCGTGCGCAAGGGAATCGCCGTCGCTCGTGATAAGATAAGTCGGCGGAAGCTGCGCAAACGGAACGATTGCATCAAGGTCCATATAATTTGCGCTCGCCTTGTTATCATAGTCCTTGCCCCAAAGCGGCTTTGTGTAAACGCTGAAAGCGCCGCCGTCCTTCATAAATGCAACGGGGGAGGTTAAAACAAGCGCAGAAATATTAAGCTCGCCGTCAACCACGTCAAAGGCTTCGCGAAGCTCGGCGCTCTGAAGCAGCACCGCGGAATATGCTGAAAGCATTCCGCCCGCTGAATCGCCCGTGAGCATAATGTTGTTTGGGTTGCAGGGATATTCAGCTATGTGCTGTGAAATCCACTGCAGCGCAAGCGCGCAATCCTGCAGCTGCTCATTAACCGTAACGTCCGGAACAAGGCGATAGCTGATGTTAAAAACGGTGTATCCCCTGTGGGCAAGCTCAAGGCAGTAATATTCGTTCAAATCCTTGTCGCCGTACATCCAGCCGCCGCCGTGAATATCAATGATAACGGGCAGCTGCGCATCCGCCGCCGTGCTTTCGGGATAATAAACGTCCAGCTGATGGAAGATGTTGCCGTCGTCAACATAAGCAATGTCCTTTACCTTGAAAACGTCATCCGGCGGGGTTTGCACGGCGTGCTTTGAAGCGTCGCCGCCGGCGCAGAAGCGCCAAACCATCTGCATAATTCTGATAACGGCGTTGTTCCTGATACCGTCGCCGCTTGCATCCTTATATTCCACTGAATCGGAAATAACCATTCCGCCAACGGGAATCATATTTTCATCCGTGTCATATTTCGGCAGGGTTGTGATATGAATAAAAAGTGCGGAAATTACCGCCAGCGCAACAAGGCAGCAAAGCACGATAATGCCCGCCTTTTTGCCCTTCTTTTTGGATTTAACCTTAACCTGCTCCTGAACCTCAGGCATAAAAATTCCCCCTTAAAATGAGTATATTTAATTATACAATATTATATTTTTGGTGTCAATCCGGCAAGCCGCGATTTGGCGCAAAAGAAGCTGCCTTGCTTTGCAAGGCAGCTTTTGAGTTTTTATCTGATTATTCAGCAGCTTCCTCAACTGCTTCCTCGCCCTCTGCGGGCTTCTTTTCCTTGAGAAGAACGAATTTCTCAATCGGGAAGAGAACAACCATTTGGATAAAGCCGGCAGCCAAACCGCCGATTGTTCTTGCAAGATCGCTGAGCCATGTCCACGGAGCTTTAAGAAGAACGCCGTATAACCAACCCTGGAACCAGGTTGAGAAGAGGATAAGAGCAATCATAAGGAAGATATAGATTGCAAAATTATACCAAGGCGCGTCTGATTTAAAGGTGGTTTTCTTGTTCTGATAGAAGCCGTAAATGTTAGCAATAAGATTTGAAAGGAAGAAAGGAAGAAGATAACCCCAAGTGATAACACCGGAAACGATTGAGCCGTTTTCAATAGCAAAGCCGTTTACGTATTTATTAATATCAACGTAAGTGTTAACCTGGGTTTTCATAATCTTATAACCCTCGCCCAAGGTGTCTTTAGCAGCTTTAAGCGCAGTGGTGTCCACCTTTGTGAAGGTTTCATTCATAAAGGTTTTTGCGGATTCAAGCCAATCATTGATGGAGCCTGTGAAAACAGAAGCATCAAAAATTGTGTTCGGTGCAAAAATGCCCTGAAGGAAATTCGGGATTTCAGCGCGCAAGCCGTCAAAAACGAGCGGAAGCACGTTTGCCAAAACAAGCTGAATGATTGTTACAAGGCCTGAAACAACAAGGAACTTAACAAGCTGCCAAATTGTTTTGATAAACGAGCCCTTTTCCTCTGCAGCGCCGTCAATGCCGCCGAGAGAAATCTTTTTCTTTTCGTTTGCCATAATTTTTACTCCTTAACTTATGTAAAATTTAAATTTAGCATTTTTATTATATCAAGTTTTATTCTTCAATGCAATAGCTTTTTATGAGAGCAAAAAGCCAAGCAAAGCCTTGCCTGCCGCAAGATGAACAAGAGCGATAATGCCCTTAACGATAAGCACGATGAGGCAAACAAGAATTGCAAGAACAAGCAGCACTGCAAGAATCAGCAGGCACAGAATAAGAGGGCCTTTCTTGCTTGGCTTAACCGTGTCAACAAATTCCTTTTCCTCAAACATCTCTGCGGGCGCAGGGTTTTCATCATCAAAAATGGGATAAAGCGGCAGTGTTGCATGGTCGTCACAATAACCTGAATTCCAAAGCAGCGGCTCAACAAGGCTTCTGACGCTGGTTGCGCCCTTAAGGAATTTGCCGATCGAAAGACGAATCGTGTTAAGGAAGGAATCGATAACGTTAAGAAGCCCGCAGGTGAGCTTGTATTCCCTGGTTTCCGGGCCGTAAGGCGAATCGCCGCAGTATAAATTCTGAACAAGCTCAAGAATGAAATCAACAACCTTGTTGTCTGCGATATCGGCAATGTCCGCCTTTGAAAGGCCGCATTCCTTTTTGCAAAGGCGCCAAACCTTTTTGAAGGTGAGCTTGTTAAGGAATTTGCCAACGGGCCTTAAAATCGGCTTAAGCTTCTTTGCCTTTGCAGGGCTGATTGAGAAGGAGCCTGCCATTTCGGTGAAGCGGTCATAATCATTTGCAAGCGCGTTAACAACCTCGCCTATCATGCCAAAGAAGAAGCCGCGCATATATTCGTCAAAAGGCTTGCCGCCGGTGTCCAGCCCGGGCACCTCTTTAATCATAATTGTGTCAACATCAACCTTGGCGTTAGCCGGGTCAAGGATAACGTTTCGCATGGTTGGCGGGCAGCCAAGCATTGCGCCGCAGGCGATATCATAAAAGCGGTTGCCCTTTTTCGTTGTAACAAAGCCGATGTCATGAACGTGGGTGTGGCCCGTGAGCATAACCTGAAGCCCTGCGTCAGCAAAAATTTCGCGCGTAATTTCATGGTTGCGCTGCATATCGCCGCTGCCGATTATTGAATAAAACGGGGAGGGTGAAACCATCGGGTGGTGAGTCATCGCGATAACAAACTGGTCGTTTTTCTTCGCGTCCTCAAGCTGCTCCATAATCCATTTCATGCATTCGTCTGAATAACCGGAGCCGCGCTCGCCGTCAGGCTTGCCGTTAGTGTCGTCATTAAGCGCAAAAAGGCGATAACCCGGTGCAAGCTGAACAACGTAGCTCAAGCCCTCCCTGAAGGTTGAGATTGCTTCATTCGGGCCGAATTCATAATACATATCCCACAAATCAAGCCTGTTTGCAACAGCGGGAACCTTTATTTCCTCATCGCCGCGGTAGCCCTTTGTGTATCCCTCCGTGCGGAAATCGTGGGTTGCGGTGATAACGTAAATGCGCTTGCCGCGCTTTTTCAGATCGCGCAGCATTTCAATGAATTCCTTGTGGGAATCAATTTCGCCGTCCTTAGTGGTGTCACCCGCAAGCACGATGATATCGGTTGAGGTATCCTCGCAAAGAATATCAAATCCCGCCTTGATAACCAAATCGGAATCCTTGATAATCTTCTGGCTTTTGGATTCGGCGTTTTCATAAGCCTTTCCCTCTGTGCCGCATTTTCTTGAATAATAATGCAAATCCGTTATAAACTGGATTTTAAGCGGCGCATTATCCGCGCCGAAAATTCGGTTTGCCATTTTAACAGCCCCTTATCTATTAAAATTTTATAACTATATTATTAAATATTTATTGTTTTTTGTCAATATATTGAATGGAATGTTGACAAAGTTTTTATTTTAAAGTAAAATCAAAATTGGATTTTTATGAGCACTGCATTTTTAGCGGCGCTTCAAATAAATAAGCGGAGGTAAAGGCTTTGAATATTGATGAAAGCATCCAAAAAATAATTGCAATATTGCTTAAAAAATGGAAGCTGCTTGTGATTTTCGGTTTGATAGGCACAATTATTGCCTATGCTTACACAAACCGCTTCACAACCCTCACTTACACCTCAACGGTTGAATTCCTTGCTTATGTTGATGACACTAATCAGGAGCTTCAGGACAGCAGCTCCGCTGCCCAAAGCAGCAACGGCTCATCAACAAACGAGCAGCAGCGAATCAGCCAAACCAGCAAAATGAATTATGCCATGAAAATGCTGGCCACATATATTGAGGTTTTCTCAACAACTGCTTTTAACGAAACCGTTTCAGAGCATCTGCTCAAGAATTACGGCATAGAGTATTCGGCAGGCGCAATCAAGGCGAGCACCGTTATTGAGGCTATTGAGGACACCTCGATGTTCAGAATGAAGGTTACAACGACGAATGCCGATTACAGCTACTATATCGCGCAATCTCTTGTGGAATGCGTGCCTGAATCCATGGCGAATACTAACAAGGGGCTTGTGCTTGCGTCTGTTGAGGATCCGCCGCTAAAGGCCGGCAGCGCTGAAAGCATGAATTATCCCAAAAAATGCCTCATCGGCGCACTTGCGGGGATTATTCTTGCAGCAGCATTCGTTATTATCAAGGATTTGTTTGATATCAGAATTAAGGGCGCGGATGATCTTGCTGAAAAATATGCAATCCCCGTGCTTGGCTCTGTGCCTTATTTTGATGACGGCAGCAACAAATCAAAAAAGGGAGGTAAATAATTATGGCAAAGAAGAATGACAGCACATCAAGGTCCTCCCGTGTTCTGCTCAAGGATATGCCGCTTAATTCCAGCCTTAAATTCAAGGCGGAGGAAGCATATAAATCCGTCAGGGCGAATATTATGCTTTCCGTTATGAAAAAGGGCTGCAAAAAAATTGTTATTTCCTCCTCTGCGCCAAGCGAGGGCAAAACAACAACAACGATTAATCTTGCAATTTCAATTGCAGAGGCGGATCAGAGAGTGCTTTTGATTGACGGCGATTTAAGAAAGCCGAAAACTCATCATTATTTCTCAATCCCGAATTCACCGGGGCTCACAAATTATCTTGGCTCAATGGTTAACAATAGCCGCAGAATGGATCTTTTCAGCGTTATTCATCCAACGGATATCCCAAATCTTTCCATTCTTGCGTCAGGCTCAATTCCGCCGAATCCGTCTGAAATTCTCGGTTCAGAGCCGATGAGCGATTTTCTTGAGGAGCTTTCGGATAAATATGATTATATTATCATAGACACTCCTCCGCTCAATGTTGTTTCAGATGCTTATCCGCTCATTAAGGAAACGGATGGCGTTGTGCTGATTGTACGCTCAAACGCATCAACTTATCCGGAGCTTGATAAGGCGTTAACCTCGCTTGAATTCATAAATGCAAAGGTGCTTGGCTTTGTTGTTAATTTTGAGCAGTCAAACAAAAAGCGCTACGGCTACGGCAGATATTATAGATACAGATACGGCTATAATTACGATTATTCTTACGGCGATTATGCCAGCTATGAATATGGCGCAAAGCCCAAGAAAAAATAAAACGGCGGTGATATTTTATGGTAATCAACAAGCTTATTGAAACCCATTGCCATATTCTGCCCGGAATTGATGATGGCGCAAAGGATGTTGAAACCAGCCTGCAGATGATTGCCGCATTAAAAGCGCAGGGCGCGGAAAAAATCATTGCCACCTCGCATTATTACAGCGATTCAATCTCGCTTGAGGATTTTGTTCAGCGGCGCAATGAGGCTTATCGCAAGCTTAAAGCCGCCCTGCCTTATGACAGCCCTCAAATTCTGCTCGGCGCTGAGGTTTACATCAGCCGCTTTCTGCTGAATAATGAGAATCTCACGCCCGTTTGCGTGGAAGGCACGCGCTATCTGCTGTTAGAGCATTCCTTTTCCGATGATTTCGGGGAGAAAACGATTAACCGCATTGAGCGCCTTTCTTATGATTATAACGTCGTTCCGATTCTGGCGCATATTGAAAGATATAAGCCGCTGATGGAAAAGAAGGGCATAATTGATGTTTTGCGTGAAATCGGCTGCTTAACCCAGGTTAATATAAACAGCTTTGATGACGCCCCCAAATCAGTCAAGCGCCGCCTTTTCAAATATCTTGAAAGCGGGCGGATTGATTTAATCGGCTCTGATTGCCATAATATGAGCAGCCGCAGCCCAAGCTATGAGGCGGGCGCGCAGGCAATTATTGATAAATGCGGCGAGCGCACCTTGCAAAGATTAATAATGCGCGCAAACAGTATTTTTGAATAAAGCAAAACGGTATCGGATTTCCGATACCGTTTTTTGAGTTTTAATCAAACAGCGTTATTATTTCTTTTGGTGCGCCGGGGGTGGAATAATCAAAGCGGGGGATGTGGCTGTCACGCACGAAATAAGTCAGCGGCGCGGGTGCGGCGGCCTCTGCAAACGCCTCAACGATAACCAGCTTGATTTTCATTTTGTCCGGCAGAATTGATTTTATGTAAACGGCAACCTCCTGCCCCTCAAACAGATAATCGCATGGCTCTGCAAGCCCTGCCAAATTCGGCATCAGCTCAACGAAAACGCCGTAGGTTTCAATGCTTCTCACAATGCCCGTCACGGTTTCGCCCGGCTCAAACAGGGCGGCGTTCTCGCCCCATGTGCCAAGCAGCTCCTTTAGCGAAAAAGTCAGCTTATGCGGCTCGCGCTTTCTTAAAACAACCCTGATTTTTTCGCCCTCATAAAGGCGCTCTGCGGGGTGATTGATTCGGGAAACCGAAAGCATATCAATCGGAATCAGCGCGTTAATGCCTGCGCCGATGTCAATAAAAGCGCCGAATTTTTCCAAATGGGTAACGGCGGCGTTAATAATATCGCCCTCCCGCAGATTGTCAATAAAGCCGCGCTTGCAGCCAAGCTGCACCGCCTTGCGGGAAAGCACAGCGCAAACGTTGCCGTTTTCCTCTCGCTGAAAGCCCAGAATTGTGAAGCAAACGGTTTTGTTAACCTTTGAGATGAGGGCAATGTCCCGCGTGGAGCCATCGTCAATCCCGATTGCGCCCTCCTCGCGCGGAATTATTCCTTTGATAATGCCAAGGTCAATGTGCAGGTTATGCTCGCTGTCGCACATAATAACGCGCGCTTCAATCACGATGCCCGCCTGCATTGCCGCCTTAATTTCCTCTATTGATTCAAAGCTGCGGCAAAGCGCAGGATTTGTTCCTTCCGGATAGAATTTCATAACATCACTCTTTTTTGTGTTTATTTTGTCCGTATTAAATGTATGCAAAAGAGCGATTAATTATGTTGATAAGATTTTGCAAATGTGTTAGAATACATATTTAGTATATTATAAGTTATGGGTGAAATGATGGATTTAAAGCTTCATGATATTTTGATTATGAAAAAGCCCCATCCCTGCGGCTCAAAGGAATTTGAACTTCTGCGCCTCGGCGTGGATTACAAGCTTAAATGCTGCACCTGCGGCAGGGAGGTTATCATTCCGCGCATTAAGGCGGAAAAGAATATTAAGGCGGTGAAGGAAAATGTTTGATAAATTAACAGAGGTTGAAAAGCGGTTTGATGAGATTAATGAGCTCGTGTGTCAGCCGGAGGTTGTTTCAGACCAGCAGCAATACACCAAGCTGATGAAGGAAATAAAGCATCTAACCCCCGTTGTTGATAAATTCAGGGAATATAAAAAGGCAAAGGAAACCTTTGAGGAAAGCAAAATGATGCTTGATGAGGGTGGCCTTGATTCGGATTTTGCGCAGATGGTGCGCGAGGAGCTTGAGCAAAGCAAGGAGGATATGGAGCGCATATCCGAGGAGCTTAAAATTCTGCTTCTTCCGAGAGATCCGAATGATGATAAAAACGTTATCATTGAAATCCGCGGCGGCGCGGGCGGCGAGGAAAGCGCCCTTTTTGCCGGCGTGCTTTTCAGAATGTATTCAATGTATGCGGAGGCAAAGGGCTTTAAAACAGAGGTGCTTTCCGCTAACGAAACGGGGCTTGGCGGTTATAAGGAAATCAGCTTTTCCGTTGATGGCGACGGGGCTTACAGCCGCTTCAAGTTTGAAAGCGGCGTTCACCGCGTTCAGCGCGTTCCCGAAACCGAAAGCCAGGGCCGCATTCACACCTCCACAACAACAGTTGCCGTGCTTCCGGAGGCGGAGGACGTTGATTTTGAGCTTAACGAAAAGGATTTGCAGATAGACACCTTCCGCTCCAGCGGCGCGGGCGGCCAGCACATTAATAAAACCAGCTCTGCAATCAGAATCACCCATATCCCAACGGGCACCGTTGTTGAATGCCAGGATGAGCGCAGCCAGCATAAGAACAAGGAAAAGGCGCTCAAGGTTTTGCGCGCGCGCCTTTATGATGCCGAAAAGGCAAAGCATGACGCGGAGATTGCGGGCGAGCGCAAGGCGCAGGTCGGCACCGGGGACAGAAGCGAAAGAATCCGCACCTATAATTACCCGCAGGGCAGGGTTTCCGATCACCGCATCGGCCTCACTCTTTATAAATTAGAACAGATTTTAAACGGCGATTTGGATGAACTGATTGACGCGCTCATTACTGCGGACACGGCGGAGAAGCTGAAAGCTTCCCAAGAATCGTAATATTTTTATGAACACTAAATTACTAACAACGTCAAAACAGGATATTGAAGAAGCGGGCAGGATTCTCAAGAGCGGCGGACTTGTTGCGTTTCCAACGGAAACGGTTTACGGCCTCGGCGCAAATGCGCTTGATGAAGCGGCGGTCAAAAGCATTTATGCCGCAAAAGGCAGGCCAAGCGATAATCCGCTGATTGTGCATATTGCAAGGAAAGAGGATTTTGCGCCCCTCGTTAAGGAAATCACACCAAAGGCGCAGGCGCTCATTGATGCGTTTTTCCCTGCGCCCTTAACGGTTATTTTGCCGAAAAGCGATTTAATCGGCAGCACGGTTAGCGGCGGGCTCGGCACGGTTGCCGTGCGTATGCCGCAAAATGAAACCGCGCGCGCCGTGATTGCGGCGGCGGGATGCCCGATTGCCGCTCCAAGTGCAAACACAAGCGGCAAGCCAAGCCCAACCAATGCGCAATATGTTTTTGAGGATATGAACGGCAGGATTGATGCAATTGTTGATGGCGGCGAATGCGAATTCGGCGTTGAATCAACCGTTATCACCCTTGCGGGGGAGGAGCCCGTTATCCTGCGTCCCGGCGCGGTTACGCAGGAGATGATAGAGGCAGTTATCGGCAGGGTGCGGCTTTCGTATGCCGTGCTTAACGAGATTGGCGAAAATGAAACCGCCGCCTCTCCGGGAATGAAATATAAGCATTATGCCCCCCAAACCCGCGTAATTCTTGTTGAGGGAAGCAGGGAGGCTTATGAGCGCTTCGTTAATCTGCAAAGCGATGCGGCGGCGCTCTGCTTTGAGGGGGATAATATCACCGTTCCCAAGGTCACCTTCGGCGTTGAGGGGGATGATTTAAGCCAGTCCCACAGCATTTTTGCCGCCTTACGCAGGCTTGATGAAATCGGCGCAAAAAAAGCATATGCCCGCGCTCCAGAAAAAAGCGGAGTGGGCATGGCGGTTTATAACCGCCTTATCAGGGCGGCGGCGTTTTGCGTGCTGGATTTAAGAAAGCCATTCACAATCGGCTTAACCGGCTTAACCGGCGCCGGCAAAGGCTATGTTTGCAACTGCCTTTCAAAAAAAGGTTTTCAGATTCTGGATACGGATGCTTATGCCCGCAGGGCGGTTGAAAAAAATTCATCCCTCCTGCCGGTTCTTGCAAGGGAATTCGGGCAGGATATTATTGAGGACGGTGTTCTTAACCGTGCTCTGCTTGCAAAGCGCGCCTTTTCATCAAAGGAAAAAACGGCGCTGCTCAATGAGATTATGCATCCCGCAATCATTGAAATGTGCCTCGCGGATGCAAAATGCCCCTGCGTGCTTGATGCGCCCCAGCTTTTTGAAAGCGGAGCGGATAAGCTTTGCTCAAGAATTCTTTGCGTAAGCGCGCCCGAGGATATCAGGCTTGAGCGCATTATGAAGCGGGACGGTATTTCGCAGCAGCAGGCGCTTGAAAGAATGAATGCCCAGCTTGATAATAAGGTATTGCAAAGCAAGGCGGATTTTGTTATTATAAATGACGGCAGAGACGTTAGCTGCCAACTTGATGAATTTATTAATAATTATCTTTAAAGGAGTTGTTATATATGGAACAAACAGCAAAAGAGCTTAAAAAGCTTCTTTTCAACGACAAGCAGAACGGCGTTGATTTCATGAGCGAGGAAGAGCTAAAAATCTGCGATGATTTCTGCGAGGGTTACAAGGCCTTCCTCGGCGAATGCAAAACAGAGCGCGAGGTTGCTGCGTGGGCGGAGCAGACTGCAAAGGCCGCCGGTTTTGTTAAATTTGATGAATTCGGCGCTCCGCTGAAGCCGGGCGACAGGGTTTATTATGCAAACAGGGGAAAATCAATCATCCTTTGCGTTAAGGGCAGGCGCCCGATTAACGAGGGCGTGCGCATTGCCGCAGCCCATATTGATTCCCCGCGAATTGATTTAAAGCAGTGCCCCGTTTATGAGGATGGCTCAATGGCGTTTTTCAAAACCCATTATTACGGCGGCATTAAGAAATATCAGTGGACTGCGATTCCGCTTTCCCTTCACGGCAGAATCTGCAAGAATGACGGCAGCTTTGTTGACATCCGCCTCGGCGAGGAGGCAGGCGAGCCGAAATTCTGCATAACCGATATTCTGCCCCATCTTGCAAACGAGCAGTATGCCCGCAAATCAAGCGATCTTGTAAAGGGCGAGGAGCTTAATGTTGTTATCGGCTCCCGTCCGTTTAAGGATGATGAAGAAAGCGAAAGAATCAAGCTTGCAATTCTGAAGCTGCTTTATGAGAAATACGGCGTTGTTGAGCGTGATTTCCTCTCTGCAGAGCTGGAGCTTGTGCCGGCCTTTACGGTTGATGATATTGGCTTTGACCGCTCTATGATCGGCGGCTACGGCCATGATGACAGAGTTTGCTCTTATCCGGCGTTTGAGGCAATTCTTGATATTGACGAGGTGCCCGAATACACTGCGATCACCGTGCTCACCGATAAAGAGGAAATCGGAAGCGACGGCAACACAGGCCTTAATTCAAGCTATATGAAATATTTTATCGAGGATCTTGCGCGCCTTGAGGGCTTTGAGGGCAGGGATGTGCTTCGCCACAGCAAATGCCTTTCTGCAGACGTTAATGCGGCGTTTGATCCAACATGGTCCTTCGCTTATGAAAAGAGCAACGCAAGCTTTATTAATAACGGTGTTTGCGTAACGAAATTCACCGGCTCCCGCGGCAAGAGCGGCACAAGCGATGCCAGCGCGGAATTTGTCAGCTGGGTTAAAGCGCTGCTTGAAAACAACGGCGTTCTTTGGCAGAGCGGCGAGCTCGGCAAGGTTGACGTCGGCGGCGGCGGAACCGTTGCAATGTATGTTGCAAATCTGGATGTGGACACGATTGATGTCGGCGTTCCGGTGCTTTCAATGCATGCGCCTTATGAAATCGTTGCAAAAATTGATGTTTATATGACCTATAAGGCAATCAATGTTTTCTTCACGAAATAAAATCAAAAGGATGTTTCCGATCGGAAACATCCTTTTTGTTTTACATTATTGACTTTAAAAGCTCTGCGTGGCGGGCCTCGTCCGCCGCAATTCCCTTGATTTCCGGGAATTTTTTAAAATAGGGCTCATAGCTTGCAACGGTGCCTGCCTCAAATTTTGAAACAATCGGGAACAGGCGTTTCTTGCCCATAATCTTATAAAGCGGAGGCAGCAGCCTTGCAAGCGTGCTTTTCGGCTCCAGCTTCTTTTTTGTGTATTGGCGAAGGATTGCGGCGTGCCTGCCCTCATCTGCGGCGATGGAAAGCAGCACCTCTTTTTCCTTTTCCGTTTTCATTTTTTCTGCAAGCGCTTTATACATCAGCACTGCATCAAGCTCTCCCTGCTGAAAGGAAATCAGCTTTTCAAGCTCGCTCACCGTGATAAAAACATCCATGGCTTTACTCCTTAATTGAATTAATCATATTCAGATGCTCCGCAAAAAACAGGCGAACATCGTTTTTCTTGAAAAGGCCGCCTTGAAGGGACATGTGATCCCCCTCGTAAACGGGCATAACGTTCCAGATGCCGGCATTTATGCTGCCCTCATCAAAAGACGCCTGCGGCGCGTTTGACGGCGCTTTTGCCGAAACGGTGTTAACAAGCCCGTCGTTATCAAGCCAAGCCTCATCAAAGCTTTCGCCGCCGGGGGTTGTTCCGGTAACTCTGCCCATCAGAAGCGCGGATTTAACAAACATTACCTCCGTTATATCCCTGTTCGGGGCATAGGTGCCATCCTCCTGCAAAACGGAGGAGGAGCAGGGAACGGAAAAATAATAAATATTATCAAAGGTTGAAATCTGCTCGTTAAGGGCAAGGGCATTATCAATCGTTAAATCATGGTTAGCATAATCGTAATCCGCTCTGCCGTCTCCGCTGCCGGCGGTTGCAGAGCCAACCATGTCCGCCGTTTTGCGTTCAATGAAGCCAAGCTCGCTGCTGACGTCAACGCTGCCGTTATCAACGTAATAAGCGCTGGTGCCGTTGTGGGGAGAGGCAAGGCAGGTTATGCTGTAAATCCAATCGCCCTTTCCTCCCTCAAAAAGCGGCGATAATTCCTCCGCGGGGGTTGCGCTTTGCTCCGCCTCGCTGCCGTTTGCCATCAGCTCTGAAAGCAGGCGGATTGTTGCCCCGCCGAAGGAATGGCCGATGAGGTTGATTTTATCATCTTCGCTCCAGGAATCAATCAGGGGCTTTTCGGAATAATCCTTGCCAAAGCGCTCGTGATTGCAGCGCTCGCTGTGCTCTGCGCCGTAATCAACAACAGAGCCGGTGAGCTGGGCATAAAGCTCGCAAGCGCGGTCCCATGCGCTGCCGTAAGGATCAACGGAAGCAGAATAACAATCAAAGCCCTCATCATTGAGATAAGCCATCAGATCGCCGCCGCGCATGCCCCAATATTTTAAAAACTTATTCTGAAAATCATAACTGCCCCAGCCGGAAAGGCCGTGAACAAACACATATTTATAATTCGTGCTCCAATCATCCTTAACGGTGACGGAGGCCGGCTTTGCCGCGCAGGAGGAAAGAATAAGCGCCGTTGCCAAAAACAAAGCGAAAAGCCGCAAGAGTTTTTTTCTGCCATTATTTTTCTCCGTATTTCTCTAAAATTTCCTTCGGAATCGGCTTGCCGTGGTCATAGGTGAAATAATCCTCAACCGTGATGGAGCGCAGCACCCTGCACGGATTGCCCACGGCAATGCAGTTTTCCGGAATATCCTTTGTTACAACCGAGCCGGCGCCGATAATGCTGTTGCTGCCGATGGTGACTCCGGGCAAAACAATCGCGCCCGCGCCTATCCAAACATTGTTGCCGATTTTAACGGGCAGATTATATTGCAGCGCCCTTTCGCGCAGCATAGGGCTGAAGGGATGCGCCGCCGTTGCAATTGTAACATTAGGGGCGCAAAGAACGTTATCGCCGATGAAAATCTCGCCGTCATCAACCAGGGTTAAATTAAAATTCGCATAAAAATTTTTGCCGATATGGCAATGCCTGCCGCCGAGGTTTGAATGAAACGGAGGCTCAATATAAGCATTTTCTCCGATTTCGCCAAACATTTCGCCAAGCAGCTGAGCCCGCCGCTGCAGCCCTTCGGAAGTTGCGGGGGTTTTGTTAAACTCATTCACCCTTTCAATCAGGGCTTCCTGAACGGAAATAATCTCGCTCTCATTCGGGTCATAAATCTCGCCTGAGAGCATTATTTTTTCAAAATCATCAAAACTCATATTCCCACCTCGCCTTAATTATAAAATAAAAGCGGCATATTATCAACTGACAATATGCCGCGCCTGTTAGTTTTTTTCGGAATTCTGGCGTTTTTTCATCCTGCGCCAGTTATAAAAGCCATATAAATCATTAATCAGAAACATCAAAAAGCAAAGCACCATCGGCAAATAGCTGATATCCTTAACCGATGCAAGCACCCAAAGAACAATTAAAACAACATCGTTCGCCGCATAAGCAACCGCATAATGCGGCAGGCGCATAATCAGCAGCATACAAGCCGCAAAGCTTGTGAAAACCGAAACGGTGCTGACGGCAAGATTTGCCGTGCCGAGCGCGCGCAGAATGAAATAAAACACCGCCGTTGCCGCCGCAGAGGAAAACAGCACCGCCGCAAGCTTTGCCGGGGTCAGGCGCGAAACCTCAACCTCATCGCTGTCCTTATAAGGATGCTTCAGCCAGCTTATCAGAGTTACAAACGCTGCCGGCGCGCTCATGCCGATATAGGTTATCACCTCGCCGTAATAGCGAAACTGAAAGGAAACGACGCCGTAAAGAAGGCCGAAAAGGATTGTGAAAACCTGGCCGTAAGCATCGCCCTTTGCAACGAAAATCAGCGCGGTTACGCCAACAACCGATGCCGCCGCGCTCAAAAGGCCACCGCTGCCCGCAACGAATGAGGAAACGGCAACCACCGCAATTGAGGCAAGCCACAGCGCCCATTCGTGCTTTTCAAGATTTTTAAAAGGATTGTGCTTCATATTTCACCTTATCAAAAAAGCATTCACCTGCGCTTTTTCAAAGACCTAACGAAGCGCAAACGAATGCTGATTTTCAACATATTGCCACCCGGTGGCGGCTTTTCTTTTTTATTGTAATATATTTATATCATTTATAAAGCAGAATGTCAACCGCAAGCCTGCCCTTTTTTGTTTTACCCTGAACGCCGCAATAAACAAATCTGCCGAAGCCACGCACGGAGATGACGTCACCCTCCTTCGGAAGAAAAGAGAAGTTTTCGCAAAGAGCGGAATTAACAAAAATTCGCCGAGAACCGAAAAGCTCCTTAACCTGATTTCGGGAAAGCTTACAGACCGCCGCAATCAAAACGTCCAGCCTTTCGGAGGCAACGATAACGCTTTGCTCCTGCGGCTTTGCCTGAGCGTTTTCGGGCAGGGCGTCAACACAGCTGCATTTAACGCTTGTGTGCTTAACCTTGCCAAGGCTCCGCATGATATATTCAGCAATTGAGGAAAGGCAGAAAATATAAGCCACGTTTTCGCTGATAACGATATCGCCAATCACCTCGCGCCGAATTCCAAGCCCCATAAGCGAGCCGAGAAAATCACGGTGGGAAAGCGCATCGGCAAATTTTCGGTTAAGCGGCTCCGCCTTGATTATCGCAAGCGGAAGCTCTGAATTTTCAGCCTCTCCGAAAACGGCAATGCAGCGCTCTGCGTTTTCATAGCCGCCCCAAAGCCTGTGCGGCGTTTTGAGTTTCAGCAGGGCAAGGGCGCTTTGCTCCTCCATATTAAGGAATTCGGAAAACTGCGCGCAGCACCATTCCTCCGCCCGTTCTGCCAGCTCAAGAAATCTGTTTTCAGCCTGCTTCATCACATCACCCATGCGCCCGAAGCGCTGAATTTATAAGTTCTGCCGTTAATTCTTTGCGCGCCGGTTTGCATTGCACCGCTTGAATTGAAATAATACCATATTCCGCCAAGCCGCGTCCAGCTTACCTGCATAACGCCGTGTTCGTTGAAATAATACCAAATGCCGCCGATTTTCTGCCAGCCCGTTTTCATTGCGCCGTCCGCGCCGAGATAAAACCAGCTGCCGCCTTCGCGGTGCCATTCGGTTTGCATAACGCCGTAATCATCAAAGAAATACCATTTGCCGCCGATTTTTTGCCAGCCGGTGAGGGCGCATCCGTCATCGCCGCAATAATACCATTCGCCGCCGGCCTTAACCCAACCGGTTTGCATATCGCCGCTTGCATCGAAAACGAAAACATTGCCGTCAATAATATATGCGCCGGTTACCATAACGCCGTCTGTGCCCAAATAATAAATCCCGTCTTTAAGCTTAAGCCAGCCGGTTTCATAGCCGCCGTCAGACTTCATATAATACCAGCCGCCGTTTTTCACCCAGCCGGTTTTCATTTCGCCGCTGTAAGCAAAGAAATATTGCTTGCCTTCGATTTCAAGCCAGCCGCGCAGCATCTGCCCGTTTTCGGCAAAGTAATAGCGGTTTTCATTGTAATCAAGCCAGCCCGTGTGAAAGCTGCCGTTTTCAATGTAAAAATAATCCGAATATCCTGCGATTTCCGTTGGCCATGCATTCCATCCCTCTGTTGGAGAAACCATGTTTATGCAGGGCGAAGCATCGGTGAATTCAACGCCGCTTTCGCTTTGGGAAACGGCATAAAACTCCAGCCCCTGCGCTGAAAGCTCTGCTGCAAGCGCAAAGCCTGTTGCGCCAACCTCATAGAAATCCGTGCCGTAATTCTCCTTTGCATAAAGCATTGCAAGGGAAAGCCCGCCCCTGTTGCTCAGCTGCGTTGCAATGGGATCGTTTCTTGTGATAACAACATATTTTGGCTGCAGGCTGTCAATAAGAGCGCCTGAATTTGAATAAGAGTTGCTGCCGTGATGATTTGCTTTGAACAAATCAACCGTTCCGAAGGTTTTGCTTATTGCCGCGGCAGTTTTCTGCTCTGCCTCATCCTCAATATTCAGATCTGCCATGGAAACGATTTTCTGACTGCCGTTTGTTATAACCGCGGCAATTGAATTAACGTTTTCATCAAAGCTTGAATTATGCGCAAAAAGATTGTAAAGGCTGATTTGAAGCGCGCCCATTCTGAAGGAAAGCACATCGTCATAATAATCCTTTGCCGCGCCGCCGTTATAATATGCGCCGCTGAGAGAGGGCATATTGTTTATTGCTTTCAAATCATCGGCAAAGGAGGCGGCATATTTGCCGGGAATTCCGAAGGTGCCGCCCTTTGAAACCTCCACCAAAAGCGCTCCGCGCTGCTGCATTGCCTTAACTGCCTGATAATAAAACGCCTGATTGTGCCAGGAATCACCAAGTGGGTTTTCCAAATCGTCGTTGCGGTTATTAATGTGGCGATATTGCTTGTAAAAATAAACGGTGTTTTCATCAACAATATAGCTTGAATTGCCGTTTTCGTCATTGCTTTTGAGCTCTGCAATTTCAGGCACGCCGCCGATATGGTCTGAATGCGAATGGGTTGCAATGATAAAATCAATATGCTTTAATCCGTAATTTTCCATCATAAAGAGCACGGCTTCACGCCCGTTTTTATATTGCTCCTGATTTGAAAGGCCCTGCTCCCTGGAGGCATTCATAAGCCTGCCGGTTGAATCGGTTATGGTGTTTTCATATCTGTGCCCCGTGTCTATCATTCCCCAGGAATCGCCAGATTGAATGAAAATGCAATCCCCGTTTAAATAACCTCTGCCGCAAAGATTGTAAAAATAAACCGTGCCGTCCGGCGCCTGATTCTGCTCAAGGGCATAAGAGGGCAGGGCGCTGAAAAGCATCAGCACCGCAAGTATAAGAGATATTAAAACTGAATTTCTTTTCATAAAAACACCTTTTTGCTCAAAAGTCTTAAATATAATAAACTATTTTAATAATAATATCAAGAAGAAAAATTTTCATCCTGTTAATTATTAAAACACAAAAGAAAGCCGGGGCCCAAAATGAGCCTCGGCTTTTACTGATGACGCAATACTCTTATGAGAAAAGGGGAGTTGAAAGATAACGGTCGCCCGTATCGGGAAGGATAACAACGATATTTTTGCCCTTGTTTTCCTCTTTCTTTGCAAGCTGGGTTGCAGCCCAAACAGCCGCGCCGCTTGAAATGCCGATGAGAACGCCCTCTGTTTTTGCAATGCGGTTGCCCGTTTCAAAGGCAGCGTCATTGGGAACAGCGATGATTTCATCATAAATATCGGTGTTGAGGGTTTCCGGCACAAAGCCTGCGCCGATGCCCTGGATNNCGCGCCTGCCTCGCCCTTTGAAAGCACGGGAGAGGTTTCCGGCTCAACAGCAACAACCTTAATGTTTGGGTTCTGCTCCTTCAGATATTTGCCAACGCCTGAAAGCGTGCCGCCTGTGCCGACACCGGCAATGAAAATATCAACCTTGCCCTCAGTATCAGCCCAAATTTCAGGGCCTGTGGTTTCATAATGAATCTGCGGATTTGCGGGGTTAACAAACTGGCCCAGGATAACGGCGCCCTCAATGCTTTCCTTAAGCTCTTCAGCCTTTGCAATTGCGCCCTTCATGCCCTTTGCGCCCTCTGTTAAAACAACCTCTGCGCCATAAGCCTTAACAAGATTTCTGCGCTCAACGCTCATCGTTTCGGGCATTGTGAGAATAACCTTATAGCCCTTTGCGGTGCCGACGCTTGCAAGGCCGATTCCGGTGTTGCCGGAGGTCGGCTCAATAATTGTTGCGCCCGGCTTTAAGGTGCCGTCTGCCTCTGCTGCGGAAATCATAGCTGCGGCAATTCTGTCCTTAACCGAGCCGGCGGGGTTGAAGTATTCAAGCTTTGCAAGAATGTTTGCCTCTACGCCCTGATCTTTTGAATAATTGTTTAAATTGAGAATGGGTGTTTTGCCTATAAGCTCGGTAACGTTATTATAAATAGCCATAATAAAAATTCCTTTCATTTCAAAAATATATTAATGCTTGTTATAGACTGTTATTCTGCAACTGCCTTAAAGGCGTTGTTTAAATCCTCGATGATATCATCGATGTGCTCCGTGCCGATTGAGAGGCGGATGGTGTTGTCATAAATCCTCTGCTCCTCAAATTCCTCTGCTGAAAGTTGGGAATGGGTTGTGGCTTTCGGATGAATAACCAGGGATTTAACGTCCGCNNGCCGCCCTTGATGTCAAAGGTGAAAATTGAGCCGGCGCCGTTTGGGAAATACTTATTATAAAGGCGTTTATATTTCTCATCAAGAGAGGGATGATTAATGTTAACAACCTGGGGATGATTTGAAAGATATTCAAGCACCTTTTTGGTGTTTTCAACATGGCGCTCAACGCGAAGCGAAAGCGTTTCAAGGCCCTGAAGAAGCAGGAAGGCGTTGAAGGGGGAGATTGCCGCGCCCGTATCTCTCAAAAGGATTGCGCGGATGTAAGTTACAAATGCTGCCGCGCCTGCCGCCTGAACGAAGCTGATGCCGTGATAGCTTGCATTCGGAGCAGTGAGTTGGGGGAATTTGCCGCTTGCAGCCCAATCGAATTTGCCGCTGTCAATAATCACGCCGCCAAGGGTTGTGCCGTGGCCGCCGATGAATTTCGTTGCCGAATGAACAACAATGTCTGCCCCGTATTCAAACGGGCGAAGCAGAAACGGAGTTGTGAAGGTTGAATCAACAACAAGCGGAATCTGATGGTTGTGCGCAATTTTTGCGAGCGCCTCAATATCAATCAGGTTTGAATTCGGATTGCCCAGGGTTTCGATGAAAATCAGTCTGGTGTTATCCTTGATGGCCGCCTCAAAATTTGAAAGCTCATCAGGATCAACAAAGGTTGTTTCAACGCCGTGCTCCGGCAAGGTGTGCGCCAGATAATTATACGTGCCGCCGTAAATTGTTTTTGCGGCAACAATGTGGCTTCCTGCCTTTGCAAGCGCCTGGAAGGTGTAAGCCAAAGCCGCTGCGCCGGATGCGGTTGCAAGCGCGCCCACACCGCCCTCAAGCGCCGCAATGCGCTCCTCAAAAACGCCCTGCGTTGTGTTTGTCAGCCTGCCGTAAATATTGCCGGCATCGCGAAGACCGAAGCGAGCCTCCGCATGATCGCTGTTGTGAAAAACATAAGATGTTGTTTGATAAATCGGAACGGCTCTGGAATCTGTTGCAGGATCTGCCTGTTCCTGCCCTGCATGTAATTGTATAGTTTCAAAACGATAGTTAGACATAATTTTTTCTCCTTTTAATTAAATGTGGTTTAAGTTGGTTTTGATTTCAGCAACATCGCCACATTCGCGTATAGGAGGAATAAACTATCCTGTTTGTCTTATTAATCTGTTTCATAATCAAACCGCCTTTATTTTAATTTCCTAAACTCCTATTGGAATAGTAGGAATTAGCGTTGACATAATAATAGCACCTGACTTTAGAAAAGTCAAGTGCTTTTTTCAATTTTTTTCAAATTTTTTTTCGAGGGGCTTAAATCACAAAGTCATTCACCTGCGCCTGCTCCTCTTCAAGCAGATCTGCAAGGGTGATATTATCCACCACATCGGCAATCGCCTTGTTGATTTTTTCCCAAAGCTTAACGGTTACGCAATCGCCGTAACGCTCGCAAGTGTTTTCCTCCTCCTGCGTGCAGGAGGTAACGGAAAGGCTGCCCTCCGTCAGCCGCAGAATCATGCCAACGGTGTATTCCTCGGGCTTTCTTGTTAAGCGATAACCGCCGCCGGCGCCGCGCTCGCTGCGAACATAGCCCGCGCGGTTAAGCATGGAAATAATCTGCTCAAGATATTTCACACTGATGCCCTGCCTTTTTGAAATTGCCGCCAGCGAAACGTTTTCGCCGGTGTTATTGATTGCCAAATCCAGCATAAGCCGCATGGCGTATCTGCCCTTTGTTGAGATTTTCATCTTATCACTTCCTTGTTGATATCCCTAATATACTACAAATTCAGTAGGAATTCAAGAAAAATGTTTTATGTAAAAAAGGGGCGGATTTTATCCGCCCCCTTATAAAAACAATTTAAGAATTCCATTCGTCAATTTGGTTGCGAAGCCAGCTGCACCATTCATCAACGCCTTCGCCCGTTCTGGCGGAAATGAAGAAAATCTCTGCCTTTGGGTTAAGTCTCTTAATGCGCTCAACAACCGCGTCATCATCAAATTCAAACACGGATTTGGCGTCAATCTTATTAATCAGAACCGCATCGCAAATTGAAAACATCAGCGGATATTTAAGCGGCTTATCATCGCCCTCAGGAACAGAAAGGATCATGGCGTTTTTTGACGCACCCGTGTCAAACTCCGCGGGGCAAACAAGATTGCCGACGTTTTCAAGCACAACAAAATCAAATTCATCCGCGCCGAAGCTGTCAAGCCCCTGCGTTGTCATTCCGGCATCAAGATGGCACATGCCGCCCGTGTGAAGCTGGATTGCCCTAACGCCTGCATCGGTGATTGCTTTGGCATCAACGTCGCTGTCAATATCAGCCTCCATAACGCCCATTTTATATTCATCCTTCAGGCGCGCAATAGTCGCCTTCAGGGTTGTGGTTTTGCCGCTGCCGGGGGAGGACATCAGATTAAGCAGAAAGGTTTTATCCTCCTTAAGTCTTGCGCGCACCTTATCCGCCTCGCGGTCATTATTTTCAAAAACGCTTTTCTTTATTTCAAGCACCTTAAATTCGCCCATAGCCGACTCCTTATAAATGTTATAATAATTACAAGTAATAGGTTAATATAAATTCAGCTGCTTGTCAATTGAAAAAATTTTATTCAGGGGGTTGACATTTTAAAAAATGTGCTAAAATGAATTTAGCGAAATTAAATTGCGCACAATCAAATTACATTTACAGGAGGATTTTATTATGGGCATTTATGATTACAGCGTTCAGCCCCCAAAGGGCGATCCGATTTCCTTAAAGGATTATGAGGGCAAGGTTATGATGATTGTTAACACCGCAACCGGCTGCGGCTTTACCCCTCAATATAAGGAGATTGAGGAAATGTATGAAAAATATCATGACCGCGGCTTTGAGGTTATTGATATCCCCTGCAACCAGTTTGCAGGCCAGACCCCCGGCACGGATGATGAAATCCACGAATTCTGCACGCTTAAATATAACACTCAGTTTCCGCAGATGAAAAAGGCGGAAATCAACGGCGAAAATGAGCTGCCGCTTTACACTTACCTTAAAAGCCGGAAGGGCTTTGAGGGCTTCACCGGCCCTGCGGCTGTTGCAATGAAGGTTATGCTCAAGAAGATTGATAAGGATTATAAGAAAAATCCGGACATTAAATGGAATTTCACAAAGTTTATTGTTGACAGAGAAGGCAATGTTGTTGCCCGCTTTGAGCCAACGGCCTCAATGAAGGAAGTTGACAAATGCGTTGCAGGCCTTCTTTAAAGGAGCTGAAATTATGAAGATTGCAGTCAGATATTACACAAAAACAGACCACACAAAAAAGCTTGCCGAGGCCATTGCCGCTGCGGCAGGGGTTGAGGCGAAAACAACTGATGAGCCGCTCACGGAGGATGTTGATATTCTTTTTCTCGGCAGCGCGGTTTATGCGGCGCAGCTTGATGCAAACGTTAAAAGCTTTATTGACGGCATCGGGGTTAAGGTTGGCAAGCTGGTTCCCTTCAGCTCTGCGGCAATTCTCAGCGGCACTTATAAGCAGGTTAAAAAGGCGGCAGAGGAAAAGGGCATTTATGTTTCTGATGAGGAATTCTTCTGCAAGGGCCAGTTCAAAATGGTCAGCAAGGGCAGGCCGAATGAGCAGGATCTGGCAGACGCCGCCGCATTTGCAAAGAAAATTATCGGCTAAACAGAAAACGGTATCGGATTTCCGATACCGTTTTGTTTTTTTGCAATTGGCTCTAAATACTGATGCCAACAAGGTTCTGACTTGCGACGAGCAAGTCAGGTTATTATTTAAATTATCCAACCGATCCCGGAAGATCACCGCTGATTAATGCGCCGTCATCTCCGAAAATATATGGCTCGCCATCAATGTTTTGCTTGCCGGTTAGCATTTCGCCGTCTGAATTGAAGCAATACCATTTGCCGTCAATCCGGTTAAAGCCGGTGAACATATATGCCCAGTCGGGGTCAAAATAATACCATTTGCCGCCAATCTTTTTCCAGCCCGTTGCGCAAACGCCGTTTGAATAAACGTAAAACCAATCAAAGCTGCCGTCATTGTATAATTCCTTTGCCCAGCCTGTGCTTGTTTTCATTGCGCCGCTGCTTTCAAAGAAATAAACCTTTGAATCGTCGGCCCTGTATGCGCAGGCTTTGTACATATAGCCGTTGCTTTCGCTGAAGAGATACCATTTGCCGCCGATTTTCTGCCAGCCGGTTGCAACTGCGCCGTTTTTAACGTAATACCATTCGTCATATTTATAATTAACGCCTTCATAGGCGTATGAATAATTAACCTGCTTCCAGCCGGAGGCTTTTGCAGTGTCAATCCATGCGCCGTCAGAGCCGAAAAGATAAATCTTTTGGCCGATTCGAACACCGCCGACATACATGAAGCCGCCGTCAGTGCTGAAATAATACCATTTGCCGCTGATTTTCTGCCAGCCGGTTGCAAGCGCTCCGTCTGAGCCGGCGTAATACCAATCGCCCCGGCTATCTTTGCCCCAGCCGTTTGCAAGCATCGCGCCATCCGGCTTAAAGAAATATAATTTGCCGTCTATTTTTTCCGCAGTGTTGTCATACATCCGGCATTCATCAGGGTCAAAATAATACCACTTGCCGCCGATTTTCTGCCAACCCGTTGCAAGCGGGCCGCTTGATTTTGCATAAAACCAAAGAACAATCGTCTGCCCGCTTTCCTCATAGGTGTAGCTAACCTTATGCCAGCCTGTAACCATTGCGCCGCTTGCCTTGAAGGCATAGCAATCAGAGCCGATAACGTATATCCCGTTTGCATACATAAAATATGCTTCCGGCTCAAAATAATACCAAACGCCGCCGATTTTCTGCCAGCCGTCAAGAAGAACGCCGTCAGCATCCGCGTAATACCAAATCGTTTCTTCAACAAGCCTGCCCGTATCGGGGTCTGTGTAAGAAGCGTCAATTTCAATCCAGCCCGTCTGCACGGCGCCGCGGTAATTGAAATAATAGCTTTCGCCGTCAATCTCTGCAACGGTTTCGGCGTATGGCTGCTCGCCGTAATCATTATAATAATGCCTGCCGTCATATTCATCAAACCAGCCGGCATCATGCTTGTCTGCAAACGCAGTTGTGCCGAAGCTGAGGATTGAAAGCAGGGTTAAAGCCGCAAGCATTATGCTTAAAGTCTTTTTCATAATGTAACTCCTTTCAAAGGTTACAGTTATTAATTTAATTTTAATACACTGCCGACACCATTGTCAAGAAACAGATTTTTCTTGACAAAGCGCGGCATCTTTGCTATAATCCAATAGCTAATATGAATTAGTAAATCCTTGCCCGGAAGGAGTTTTCGGGCCAATAGTCCAAAAGGAGGTGCACAGGAATGGCATTAAAGAAGTATGAACTTGTATTGGTTTTCTCCCTCACAAAGGGTGAAGAGGCAGTTGATGCTCTCAAAACAAAGTTCTTCGATCTGATCAATAAGAATGGCACTCTTGGCGAAGTTGATGAGTGGGGCAAGCGCAAGCTCGCTNNGTTGACGAATGGGGTAAGCGCAAGCTTGCTTACGCAATCAACTACGAAACAGAGGGTTATTATGTTATTGCTCAGTTTGAAAGCGATGAGAATTTCCCTGCAGAGCTTGATCGTGTTATCAACATCACTGATGGCGTGCTTCGTTCAATGATCGTTGCAAAAGGCGAATAAGCAGGAGGAATTTTTATGATTAACACCGTTGTTTTGATGGGCAGATTAACATTTGATCCAGAGCTGAGATCAACACCGTCAGGCGTTTCCTTTGTTCAGTTCCGGGTTGCTTGTGACAGGAATTATGTCCGCCAGGGAGAGGAAAGGAAGTCCGATTTCATTGATGTAACAGCATGGCGTCAAACTGCCGAATTCGTTTCCCGCTATTTCCGCAGGGGCTCAATGATTGCAATTGAAGGCTCTATTCAGACTGATAATTACACTGATAAGGACGGAAATAACAGAAAGAGTGTTCGCGTTGTTGCCAACAATGTTTCATTCTGCGGCTCAAAGTCTGAAAGCGGCACAAACACAAATCCTGCGTTTGCTCAGCCCGCTCCCAGCTATGCCAATGCTGATAACAGCGATTTTGAAGAAATTGTTGATGATGACGACGATTTGCCATTCTAACTTAAGAAATGGCAACCTATTTTAATAAGGAGGAAAACCACTATGGCATATAACAAGGCCGGCGCAAGAAAGCCGCGCAGAAAGGTTTGCCAGTTTTGCGTTGATAAATGCGAATGCATTGATTATAAGGATATTGCAAAGCTCAATAAGTTCACATCTGAAAGAGCAAAAATCCTTCCCCGCCGCGTAACCGGCACATGCGCAAAGCATCAGAGAGAGCTCGCCACAGCAATCAAGCGTGCTCGCCAGGTTGCTCTGCTCCCTTATAGCGCAGACTAATTAATAACGTTTGAAGACCGCTTCCTTTGAAGCGGTCTTTTTTTGCAAAAAACGGCAGGATTAATCCTGCCGTTTAATTTATTCTTTTATTTGTTAATCCGCTTTTTCTGCTTCGCTTTTTACGTCACGGAAAACAACGAATTTATCATAAAAGAATTCCGTTGTTAAATTAACCGCCATAGTGCAGCCGAGAACGATATAATTTATCGCGCTGACATCGGCAAACCTTGCCGTGAAATGATTGCCAAGCAGAGTTGAAATCGGGGTGAAAACCGCATAAAACGCAAGCACCTTGAGCATTGCAACGGGAATATTTGCCGCCGATTTAAAGGTGAATTTGCGGTTAAAGGTGAAATTCCAAAGCACCGAAAGCAGCAGCGCAATAAGATACATCGGGCCGTATTCATTCTGCATTATTTTTGCAAAGGTTTCGTTTGAAGCCATTGCATTCTGAATGAAGGGAAGCTTAATAACAACCTCATTCAAAAGCGTGAAAGAAAGCACCTGAATTATTCCCGCCGAAGCGGAAAACAGCGCGAATTTCACAAATTGCCAAGCGCTTTGCTTTTTGCTTTTTTTCTCTGCCATTTTAAAAAACCTCTTTGCTGTGATTCTATAATCATGCTAACACTTTTTAATTAATTCGTCAACCTCATATCAGGCGGCTTATCAAAATTTCGAGCCCGATGCCGATTAAAATCAGCCCGCCGAGGATTTGCGCATGGCGCGANNCCCTGCCGATATAACCCCCGCCGATGCAGATGCCGAGTGTTACCGCGCCGATAATCAGTGAGGCCGCAAGTGCCGCGCCAAGGGAATATTCCTGAATTGTGAAGCCAACCGAAAGCGCATCAATTGAGGTTGCAACGCCTTGAATAATTAAATCTCCCCAGCCAAGATGCTCCGCCGCCTCATCGCTTTTTTCGCGATTTTTAATGCTTTCCCAAAGCATTTTGCCGCCGATATAAAGCAGCAAAACGAAGCCGATGAAGGGCACATATTTTTCAAACTGATTAAAGTATTTGATAAAATTGTGAACGCACACCCAGCCAAGCATTGGCATCAAAAACTGAAAGGCGGCAAACACCGCCGCAATCAGCAGTATTTTGCGTTTGCGCATTTTTGGCTCATTAAGGCCGTTTGCAACTGAAACGGAAAACGCATCCATTGCAAGCCCGATGCCGAGAAAAATACTGTTAAGGAAAAAGCCGATTCCCATATAACTCACCATAAATAATTATTCGGCGCGAATTGCGCGTATTAACATTAAAACGGGCGGATATTATCCGCCCCCTTCAAATTATTTATCCTTCTTTCTGTTTCGAAGCACAATCATAAATATCATTCCGGCAACGCCGCCGATTGCGTTCATCATCATATCCGTCATCGTGTCAAACAGGCCAAGATAGCCGTATTCATTATGATACTTTGCCAGATCAAACATTGCCGTTNNCGTTTCCTCGCCGGGATTTGCAAGCTGAAGATTGGTGCCGTGCAGAGTATCCATAAGGAATTCGTAAAATTCCCAGCCAACCGCGATTGAAAGCGCAAACATCAGCGAGAAGATTGCGGCAAGCGTTGCGGCGCACTGCCCCTTTTTGCGCTGAATTATCACGGCAAAATCATAGCCGAAAACCGCGCAAACGAAGCCGGAGGTGAGATGCATAACCTCATCAAACCAGCTGAATTTATCAAACCAGCCGCCGTAAGAGCCGATAACGATACCTATGAAAATAATCAGATTAAGCATCGTTTGTGAAAGGGGCGGCACCTCTTCAATAAAGCTGCCGTTGCCCAGCACCTGAAACATATCCCATAAATGCGTGAAAATGAAGCAAAACACGGATTCAAAGCCCATAACCAAATCGCCGTGCACAAAGGAATAACCGGCGCAGATTAAAAGGGCAATTCTTGTTATAATCCAAAAGGCGAGCTGCGCCTTCGGAATATCACCCGTGGGATGCTTCTTAATTTTATAAGCCATATTTAAAATTCCTTTAAAAAAATCAACAGATATATAATAGCATATGATTTAAAAAAGTCAAATAAACTTATAAACAAATAATAAATAATTAAGCTTTTCCTTGAAACTGAAAAGGGATTTGATTAAAATAAACAAGATGTGTTTTTAATAAGAAAAAATGCTTAAATTATAATAAGCCAACTTAACGGAGGTCAGATTATGAACAAGCCAAATGCACCGTGGTTAAAATTTTATGGTGATATTCCTGCAAATTTAACCTATCCTGAAGGCTCAATGTATGAGGCAATCAAATATGCTTATGACACTCATATGCACGGCAACGGTTATAAAAATGCCGCATATGAATTTCAGGGCAAGTCAACAAGCTATCCCGAGTTTTTTGAGAAGATTGACCGCACTGCAAAGGCATTCAAGGCAATCGGAATCGGCGAGGGTGATAAGGTTACCATCTGCATGCCGAATGCTCCCCAGGGGATTGACAGCTTTTATGCCCTTAACAGAATCAGCGCCGTTCCGGCAATGATTCACCCGCTTTCAGCAGAGGGCGAAATTAAATTTTACGTAACCCATTCCAAGAGCAAGGCAATCCTTGTGCTTGATATGTTTTATGAAAAGGTGCTCAATGCGCTCAAGGATGTTGAGGAGCCCGTTAAGGTTATCGTTGCTCACATTAAGGATGAGCTTCCGTTCCCGCTTAACCTGCTTTATCCCTTAACCGTTAAGGATAAGCCCGCTCCGCTTCCTGCGGATAATGAGAACGTTATTGACTGGAAGGATTTCATCGCCGGCGGCAAAAAATATGCTTCACTGCCTAATGTTTTCCCCGGCAAGGATGAAACCGCCGTTATTCTTTTCAGCGGCGGCACAACCGGCACGTCAAAAGGCATTGAACTCACAAACCTGAATATGAACGCCCTCGGCTATGAGGTTCAGGCAGGCGCAGGCTTCCCGATGAAGGGGCTTCGCGCGTTTTCCGTTATGCCGCTGTTCCACGGCTTCGGTCTCGGCGTTGGCATTCACACGGTGCTCACCGCTGCCGCAACCTGCATTCTTATTCCGCAGTTCACAATTAAAACATATGCAAGGGACGTTAAGAAATATAAGCCGAGCGTTATCGTAGGCGTGCCGACTTTGTTTGAGGCTCTGCTTCGCTCTGACGGCTTTGACGGGGTTGACCTTTCCTTCCTCACCGGCGTTTTCTGCGGCGGCGATTCGCTTTCAATCGAGCTTAAAAAGAAGGTTGACGCCTTCCTGAAGGAGCATAATGCAACCGTTCAGATTCGTGAGGGTTACGGCACAACCGAATGCGTTACCGCCTCCTGCATCACGCCGAAGGAATTTTTCCGCGAGGGCAGCATCGGAATTCCGATTCCGGATATTTATTACCAGATTGTTAACCCGCAGAATGACACTGAGGTGCCTTACGGCACGGAGGGTGAAATCTGCATCTGCGGCCCCACCGTTATGAAGGGCTATCTTAACAACGCAGAGGAAACTGCCGCAACCTTGAGAACCCATGCAGACGGCAATGTTTGGCTGCACACGGGCGATCTCGGCACGATGGATGAGGACGGCTTCGTCTATTACAAGCAGAGACTTAAGAGGCTGATTATCGTTTCCGGCTTCAATGTTTATCCCTCACAGGTTGAAAACACGATTGACGCTCACCCTGACGTTCTTCTTTCCTGCGCAATCGGAATTCCGGATCCTTATAAGATGCACAAGGTTAAGGCTTTTGTTGTGCTCCGCCCGGGCGTTGAGCCGAGCGATAAAATCAAGGAGGAAATCCTTGAGCACTGCAGGCAGAACGTTTCAAAATACGCTATGCCAAGAGAAATTGAATTCCGCACAGAGCTTCCCAAAACGCTTGTTGGCAAGGTTGCTTACCGCAAGCTTGAAGAGGAGGAAGCTGCAAAGGCAAAGGCTGCCGAGGAAGCAAAAGAATAAAATTAATAGAAAAGCTGTTCCGTTGGAATCCCTTCGGAACAGCTCTTTTTTATATTAAAATTTTGTAAAATCATCAGCGGATTGGAGAGAGGTTTCCTCCCCCTGATTAACTGCAATGGTTGGATACCACTGCGCTGAAAAGCGATATGGATTTGTCAAATTATTTGTCACATACCAGGCCTGAGGATAATGAACCTTTTCATTAGGTAAGGCGTTTTTCTGCGTCTCGCCGTCAAGCACTGCAACGATAACAAAACGGAAATCCTGCATAAAATCCGATTTCACGGCAACGGTCAGCAGCTTATCATTCTTTTTAACCGCACGCCCGGTGGTGTAAAGAAATCGGTGGTAAAGCCTGTCGGTATATTCATCAAAATCGCTGCCAACGGGGCAGGAAGTCAGATTATACGGAAAAACGTATCCGTTGTCATCCTCCGGCTTTGAATTGGTGTAAAATGCGCCGATAACGTTGAAGCTGTAATCATCAAAAAGCGTTGAATAGGTGATTTTCTGGCTGCTTTTAAGATAAGCCTCTGCCGAGGAATATGCCGTTTCAAAATCAGCGCCGGCGTTGTTAACATAAACCACGGTGTTATAGGTCAAATTGCGGCTGCCGCTATTGCTGTCCAGCACGGGGCAGCTGTTGCTCGCGGTATAAACATAATCCTCAAAGCCGCAATCGGGAATTGAGATTTTGCCGATAAGATTTGTGTGCCCGGCATAATATTCGCAGTATTCCTCGCGGATTCCCTCCGGAAATTTAACATCCGGATATTGCTTTTGATAAGGTCTCAAATATGCGGTTTTTGAAAAACTTATTCCGAATGCGATTCCGGCAATCACTGCGCCGGTGCAAAAAACCGCGGCCAGGGCAAGCAAAACCCGCTTTTTGTTTTTTGCCGTTTCCGCCTTGCTTTTTTCAGCGGCAGGGGCGTTGCTTTCCGAAAAGCTTTTCGGCTTTTCTTCCGCGTTTTCCGAATCCTTGCTTTCGGAAACGCTATTTTCTTTTTTGTTGCTTTTTTCGGCAGCTTCAAGCTCTCCGAAATTGCTTTTATGTTCTGTTTTCTGCCTGTTAAAATCGGCAAGCAAGCTGTCTATGTCATGCTCGTCAATTTCCGGCTTGTTTTCTTTTTCACTCATTTGATAAACACCTTTTTAACATCTGCAATTGCGCGTTCAATCATTTCGCCAAGGTTTTCAATTTGCGCCTCTGCCGCCTCAACGTCTGCAAGCCGGGGGCGTGTTTTCGGGTGCTTTGGGGTAAACACCGTGCAGCAATCCTCATATGGCTGAATGGAGGTTTCAAAGGTTTCAATCTTGCGTGAGATCTTAATTATTTCCTCCTTATCCATTCCGATGCAGGGGCGGAAAACGGGCATACCTGCCGCCGCGTCCGTGCAGCCGAGAGCATAAATCGTCTGGCTTGCAACCTGGCCAACGCTTTCGCCCGTGATGAGCGCCTGGCAATTCTGTGCCTTTGCGATTTGCTCGCTTATTTTCATCATAACCCTGCGCATAACAAGGGTGAAATAATCGGTTGGGCAGTAATCCCTGATTGCCTCCTGAATTTCGGTGAAGGGCACAACGAAGGTTACAATTGTGCCGCTATAAGCCGCAACTCTTTTGAGAAGCTCCATCACCTTCATTTCGGCAAGCTCGCTTGTGTATGGCGGGGAAGCGAAGTGAACCGCAATCAGCTCAATGCCCCTTTTTGCCATCATGTATGCGGCAACAGGGCTGTCAATCCCGCCGCTGATAAGAACGGCTGCTCTGCCGCTTGTGCCGCTCGGCATGCCGCCGGCGCCCTTGATGTTGTTGCCCCTGACGAAGGCGTAATTATCCCTAACCTCAACGGTAACAACTATATCGGGATTATGAACGTCAACCTTGAGATGATTGAAATTCTTTAGAATTATGCCGCCCATTTCGCGGCAGATTTCGGGGGAGTTTAAGGGGAATTTTTTATCGCTCCTCTTTGCCTCAACCTTAAAGGTTTTTGCAAGGCTCAGCTCCTCCTCAAGGTATTCAAGCGTGGTTGCGGTGATGCTTTTCATATCCTTTTCGCAAACCGCTGCGCGTGAGAGCGCCGCAATTCCGAAAACCTTTTCAAGCCTGCTCACGGTATCGTCAAGATCAGTGCTTTCATCATCGGGGGTAACCATAATAGTGCTTTGCGCCTTGGTGTATGTAAAGGTGCCGATGTCAGCAAGATGGCGTTTCATATTTTTGATAAGCACGTCCTCAAACGAGGTTCTGTTAAGCCCTTTTAAAACAAGCTCTCCGTTTTTAACAAGTATAATTTCTCTCATATGCGTTTCCTTTATTTCGGGTATTTTTCAATAAGCTCCTTTAAAGCAGAGCAAAGCGCGTCCACATCGTCTTTGGTGTTTTCCCTTGAAAAGCTGATGCGTATGCTTTTGTCAATAATCTCATCGTTCAGCCTCATCGCAGAAAGCACGTGGCTTTTCTTTCCCTTTGCGCATGCGGAGCCGTTGCTCACGCAGATGCCATGGCTTGAATAAAGCCATTGCAAAACCGTCTGGCTTCTCATAAAGCTGGGGATGTATGCGTTGATGATGTAGGGAGAGGCGTTTTCGCCGCTGTTGATAATCACGCCGTCAAGCGCTGCGAGGCGCTCTATGGCGTAGAGGTTAAGCTCCTCGGCTTTTTTGCTTTGCTCTTTAAAATCGGGCAGCGCCTCAACCGCTGCGCCAAAGCCGGCGATAAGCGGGGCGGCCTCCGTGCCGGGGCGCAGCCTTTTTTCCTGCTCTCCGCCGAAGGTGCGCGGGTTAATCTTTGTGCCCTTTTTAACGTATAGCGCGCCGCAGCCCTTAGGACCGTGGATTTTGTGCGCGGTGATTGAAATCAAATCAGCGCCAAGCTTTTTCGGGCGCACGTCAATTTTGCCAAAGGCCTGCACGCAGTCAGTATGAATCAGCGCGGGGGAGTTTTTAAGCGAAACGATTTTGCGAATTTTCTCAACGGGCAAAACGGAGCCCACCTCGTTGTTGATATACATCATTGAAACAAGAACGGTTTTTTCATCAATTGCGTCCCTTAAATCGGAAATGCTGATAAAGCCCTTTTCATCGGGCATAAGGCGGATAACCTCAAAGCCCTGCCGCTCAAGCTCGTCAATCGCCTGCAAAACGCTTTCATGCTCAATCGCAGTGGTAACGATCCTGTTGCCCTTGCGCTTCATTGCGCTTGCCGCGCCGAAAAGGGCAAGGTTATTTGCCTCCGTTGCGCCGCTTGTGAAAAAGATTTCCTCCTTTTCACAGCCAAGCTTATCGGCAATTGCCTGCCTTGCGGCGGAAACGGCCTTCATCGCCTCAATTCCAAGCCCGTGCAGGCTGGAGGGATTGCCGTAATTTTCCGTCAGCATTTTATTAACCGCCGCCACTGCCTCCGGGCAGGGCTTGGTGGTTGCGCTATTGTCAAGATAAACTGCCATTTTTGATAAGTTCCCTTATTTTCATAATTCCAATCTGGGTTTTGGAATCCTTAAATTCGCCGTTCATGCAGCGCTCAAAGGCTTCCTCAAGCGGGATTCTGAAAACATCAAGGTTTTCATCCTCGTCAAGCTCCTGCTCGCCGAATTCAAGCCCGCTTGCAAAATAAATTCTGATGATTTCGCCGCAGTAGCCAGGAGTGGGATAAAGCTCGCCGATATATTCAAAGCGCTTCGCCGTGCAGCCGCATTCCTCGCGGAATTCTCTTTTTGCGGCTTCAAGCGGATCCTCGCCCCTTTCAAGCTTGCCTGCGGGGATTTCATAAATAACCTCTTTATACGGCGCGCGGAATTGGCGCACCATCAGCACCTCGTTTTCGTCAGTGAGCGCAACGATGGAAACGCCGCCGTTGTGGGCAACGATTTCGCGGCTTGCCTCTGTGCCGTCGGTCAGGGTAACGGTGTCCAGGTGAACGTTGATAACCCTGCCCTCAAAAATCGGCTTGATTTCCTCCGTCTGTTCAAAATAACCAAGGGCAATTGCCTCAATGTCGTCAAGCTTTTCGGCAATGAATTCGGCACCAGCCTCTATAAATTCAAATTTTGTGCCGTAACCCCAAAGCACGCCGCAGCTTTTTATGCCGTTGATTTTTGCTCCGTCAATGTCATAATTCCTGTCGCCAACCGCAAAAACCTCCTCCGGCAAAACGCAAAGCTCGTCAATGCAGCGCGCAATGATGCTTGCCTTTGTTTCGCAGTCTGCGGAAAAGGAAACGCCGCAAACGCTTTTGAAATATTCTGCAATTTCGAAATGCTCCAGAAGGCGCTCAACATAAGCGGTTGGCTTTGATGAGGCGATGCCAAGCGTAAAGCCGCTGTCACAAAGCGTTTTTAAAAGCGCCCTTGTGCCGTCATAGAGTTCGCATTCAAAAATGCCTTTGTCAGAATATCTTTCCCTGTATTTCTGCACCATTTCGGCTGCGGTCTGCGCATCTGCGCCAAAGCGCTCCTGAAAGGTTACAAGCAGGGGAGGGCCGATGAAAAATTCAAGCTCCTTATCCTCTTGCGGAATCGGCACGCCAAAGGCCTCAAGCGCGTATTTTGCGCAATTTATGATTCCCCTTGCGGTTTCGCACAGGGTGCCGTCAAAATCAAAAATAATTGCTTTAAATCTCATAAATCTTACCCCTTCGATTTTTAGCTATAATAGTATATCATATTTATAAAAATAATACAATAAACAATATTGTTGGCATTATTAACAAAGCCCTGTATGTGTTAAAATTGATCTCCATTGCTTGTCTTGAAAAATAATGTGTGATATAATATCAAAAACTTGTTAAGCAGGAGGTGAGCTTATGCCTCGTTGGGTTCCGGCACATGAGGAAAAGGTGCCGGTTATCAAAAATATGATTTACGCAATGAAAATTCTGCACAAGGCGGATAAATCCGTTATCCCGTTTGCAATTCTTGCGCAAACAAGCACGGCGGTTTTCACGCTGTTTTTTCAGGGCGTTCTGTTTTTAAAGGTTTTGCTTTCAATTATTGAAGGGCAGGCAACCTTTGCTTATTTTGCTAAATGCCTGTTGCTGTTTTTCGCAGTCGGCATGGTGTATGAGGTTATAATCATCTGGTGCGATTATGCGCAGAATGTTGCCTGGAAAAAGGTTTATAAAGGGCTTAACAATCTTATTTTCAAAAAAGCGGCGGAGCTTGATGTAAGCTGTTATGAGGATCCCGCGTTTTATGACGCATATATGCGCGCCACGGATATACTCACACGCGGCTATTTTATGGCATTTGCGGTTGACCTTTCAAACCTGCTCGGCAATCTGATTGCGCTCGTGCTCGTTATTGGCGTTGTAACCACGATTGATCCCGTTTATCTGCTGTTTCTTGCGCCGGTTTCGCTTGTGTTTGTGGTGCAGTTTATGCGCAGCAAGCTTATGTATAAGCGCGATCTTGAAATGACAACCAATAACCGCATCAAGTCTTACACTCAAAGAACGGTGTTCCTTAAGGATTTTTCAAAGGATATTCGCACCTCAAACATCTTTTCCGTAATTCTAAACCGCTTTCGCAGAGCAGTCAGCGATAATATCAGAATCATTAAGCATTACGGCGTTAAAATGTTTATTTGCAGCATGATAGGCTCAATTTTCGGAGAGCTTATTCCGATTGTCGGCACATATTCATTTGCGTCTTATCAGTTTATCAATAACAGCGGGCTGGATATTTCGGGCTTTTCCGTGGTGCTTTCGTCAATCAATTCCGTGCGCCAGACTTCGATGACGATTGCAGATTCAATTGCAGAGCTATCAAACGTTGCTCTGTATTTCAAAAATCTGCACGATTTCTTTGATTACGAAACGCAGGTTAAGGATGGCGGACTGGAAGCAGGTGAATTTGAAAGCCTTGAATTCAGAAACGTTTATTTTAAATATCCCACGGCGGAAAAATACTCGCTCGATGGGGTAAACCTCAAAATCAACAAGGGCGAAACCGCGGCGATTGTCGGCGTTAACGGCGCGGGTAAAACCACGCTGGTTAAGCTGATGCTCCGATTTTATGACGCAACCGAGGGCGAGGTGCTCTATAACGGCATAAACGTTAAAGAATATAACGCCGATTCGCTTCGCCGCCGCTTTGCAACCGTGTTTCAGGATTATAAAACCTTTGCTCTTTCGGTTAACGAAAACGTGCTTTGCCACGAGGGCGCGGAGGATGAAAAGCTGATTGCGCAGCAGGCGCTGATTCAGAGCGGAGCGTGGGATAAAATCAAAACTCTGCCGCAGGGCGCAGACACCGTTTTAACCCGCGAATTTGACGAAAAGGGCGCGGGGCTTTCGGGCGGCGAGCAGCAGAAAACCGCAACGGCAAGGCTGTTTGCAAAGGATTTTGATGTTGCAATTCTTGATGAGCCTTCATCTGCGCTGGACCCGATTGCTGAATACAAAATGTACGAAAATCTTATCAAGGCAACAACCGATAAAACGGTTGTTTATATTTCTCACAGGCTGTCCTCAGCCGTGCTGAGCGATAATATTTTTGTGTTTGATAAGGGCAAGGTTATAGAGCGCGGCAATCACGCTGAGCTTATGGCTAAAGGCGGCGAATACAGCCGCATGTTCACCCTGCAGGCTTCGCGCTATACCGGCGAGGAGGTGAAGGATATTGGCTGATTTCAGAGCGGATAAACCAACTCATTCCACATTTTCAAACATTCTTTATTTCCTTAAACTGATGTTCAGAATTTCGCCGTTTCTCGTAATCGGCGAATGCTTCTGGGGTGTGCTTATGCGCCTTCCGACGCGTATTATTTCCGTGCTCGGCGTTAAGTATGTTATTGACGTTATCGCAAGCGGCGATGATAAAATGAAAATTGTTTATGCCGTTATAATCATTGCGACGGTGCTTGTTGTCAGCGAGCTGCTGAATGCCGTTTATCGCGAGTTTTTCTTCAGCGTTCAGCTTGAAAGAATCACCAAGGGCCTTTCCGAAATGCTTTATAAAAAAGCAAAGGAGCTTGACCTTGAAAATTATGACGACCCCGATTTTTATAATAACTTTATTCTTGTTATTGAATCGTCGGGCGCGCGCGTAACAATGGTTCTCGGGCTGGTGCAAAGATATATAGGCGAGGTTGTTTCGCTGCTGACTATAGGCACAATCCTGTTTGCAATTGATCCGGTTTGCCTGTTAATCATACTTGCAATTGTTGCAATATTCACCCCCGTCAGCCGTAAAATCGGTAAGCTGCAGGCGCAGCGCCAGATTGATAACAACCGCCTTCACCGCAGAGCAGATTATTTCGCGCGCGTGTTCTATCTGCAGGATTACTGCAAGGAAGTGCGCATGAACGATATTAAGCCCTTGCTGCTTCAACGCTATAATGAGGCGGCGCAGGACGTAATTGACAATCAGCGCAAATATGTGCGCAAAATTGATTTCATCTATTTTTTCCAGGAGAGTGGCGTGCAGATTATCGGCTTTATGCTGCTGCTTCCGCTTTATCTCGGCTATTGCGTGCTTCAAAAGCACACACTGCAGGCGGGCGATTTTGTTGCAACGTTTAACGGCGCATTTCAGATCGCAACCTCGTTTTCGTTTCTCACCGTCGGCGTTGCGCGCCAGTTTTCCGAAAGCGCAAGGCTTATAGAAAAATACCGCGAGTTTTTAAAGCGCAAAAACCGTATTTTTGACGGCGAAAAAGCCGCTGATATCGGCGAGCCGAAAACGGTTGAGCTCAAAAACGTTTGCTTCACATATCCCGGAAACGATGAGCCCACGCTCAAAAACATTAATATGACCATTCACCCAAAAGAAAAAATAGCCCTTGTTGGCTATAACGGGGCGGGTAAAACCACGTTGACTAATTTGCTGCTGAGGCTTTATGACGTCAGCGACGGCCGGATTCTCATTGACGGCGAGGACATCCGCGAATGCACCGTCGATTCCCACCGCGACAGGTTTTCGGCAGTGTTCCAGGATTTTCAGGTGTTTGCCGCAACGCTTGGGGAAAACGTTGCTCTGTCCCCTGATGTGGAGAAGGAGCGTGCTGAATCCGCACTGCTTCACAGCGGCTTCAGCAAGGAGGTTCCCAACGGGCTGAACACTTATTTGCTGCGCGAATTTGATGACGGCGGCATAATGATGTCCGGCGGCGAAAGCCAAAAGGTTGCAATTTCGCGCGCGTTTTATAAAAACTGCCCTTATGTTATTCTCGATGAGCCCTCGGCAAATCTTGACCCGATTGCCGAATACAATCTTAACCGCTCCATGATTGAAGCGGCGCAGGATAAAACCGTTGTCTTTATTTCTCACAGGCTTTCAACAACCGTGAATGCAGACAGAATTTACGTTATGGAAAACGGCGAAATCATAGAGGAGGGCTCGCACGAAGAGCTGATGGCGCTGAACGGAACGTATGCATATATGTTTAACCTCCAGGCAGAAAAGTATAAGTAAAATTTCGATGCATATATTTTATTGAAATACGGATTTGAGGTTTTTTATGAAGGAAGGATTTAAGCGAATATATTTTCTTGATGAGCTCCGCGGCTTTGCGCTGCTTGCAATGGTGGTTCATCATGCGCTTTATGACGTCGGCTTCGTGCTGGGTTATCAGTGGGGCTATGCGGCGTTTGATTTCCTCTGCCTTTTTCAGCCCCTTTTCTGGGGAATATTCATAATCACCTCCGGCATCTGCTCCCGCCTTTCAAGAAACACGCTCAGAAGGGGCGCAATCGTTTTCGGCGGCGGGCTGGCGGTAACGCTTGCCACGGCGGTGATTATGCCGCTCATCGGCATAACGGGGGCGGAGATTTATTTCGGCATTCTTTCCTGCCTCGGCGCTTGCATGATAATTACGGGGCTTCTTATGCCGCTGATTGAAAAGCTTAATCCGATTGCGGGAATGCTTGGCTCGGCTTTGGTGTTTCTGGTGTTTTACAGCGTCAGCGCAGGCAGCCTGCTTTTCGGGCTGATTAAGCTGCCCACGGCGCTTTATTCAACGAATATTCTGATGCCCCTCGGGTTTTATAAGCAGGGCTTTTTCTCTGCTGATTATTTTCCTCTTCTGCCCTGGTTTTTCATGTTCCTTTTCGGGGCGTTCCTTGGCAGTTATGCAAAGGCGGGCGCTTTTCCGAAGGGGCTTTATAAGCAGAGAAGCAGGGCGCTTTGCGCAATCGGCAAAAACAGCCTTTGGGTTTATTTGCTGCATCAGCCGGCGCTTTATGCGGTTATGTATATCATATCGTTTTTTCAGCTGATTTTCTGATTTTAACTAAATATTTGAATAACAAAAAAGCGCACCCTTTCATAAAATGAAAAGGTGCGCTTTGCAGCTTTAAGGCGGGGTGGTGTTATGCCCATGAGAAGCCCTGCCCGTTTGGGCTGATTTGAATACTGCGCAGGGCGGCTTCGGCTTCCCTGTGCAGGCGGCGCTAATTCATAGTGCTGATAATCAGCTTTTCAGCCCGTTCAAGTGCTGCGTTGCAGTAATAAAGGCGATTTCTGATAACCTCCTGCGCGGTTTTGATATGGCGTGAAACAGTGGGCTGGGAAAGCAAAAGCTCATCTGCAATCTCATGCTGGGTTTTGCCCTCGTAAAAGCGCTTTTCAATGCAGATGCGCTGGCGTTCAGTTAAATCCTGCTCAATTATAATCGGCAAAACCTGCTTGATTGCCTGCTTGCTGATGCTTTTATAATTAACGCTTGTGCTTTCGGCCGGAAGGGGAGCGGCACAGATTTCCTCAATGAACCCTGCCATCGCAATCCTCCTCATAATAATTGCCAAGCGTGGTTGAAATTATTTTGCATTGGCATGCCATGTCATAATATGTTTTGATTCTTCTGCGCAGGAGATATAAATCCTCTCCCTTATAAACATAAAGAAGCGGCCTCAGCCCTTCAATCTTTGAGTTCAGTATTTCATATTGGCGTTCATATTCGTTAGCAAGTTCTGTAATCTTCAAATTTCCACATCCTTTACATTCGTTCTGAGTTATTTTCCGTAAAGCGAAACGGGGCGGTGTGCTTTACAGCTTTAATATTAATCGAACATCTGTTCTATGTCAAGCGCTGTTTTTCAAATTTTGAAAAATGCGCCGAAATTTTTTGTGTGAGTACGAAAAAAGAGCCTCATATAAAAAAATAATTCACAATTTATTGTTCTTTTTTTTGACAAAAATGCCGAATTGTTTGAACGTGTGTTGACAAACCTTTTTCTTGTGATATAATTAGTCTTACCTTGAAGCGGAGCCGCAACCGCTTCAAGTATCTTGTCCTCCTATAGTTTGTTATAGACAGAGAGGGGAAAGGCAGTGTGTTATGCACTGCCTTTCTTCTTTTTTGCGCTTTCCTTTTATTATAATGGAATTGAAAGTGTAGATAGCAGATGAAAAGTTGCAAAGCGTTTTTGATGGAAAACCGTTGGGCTCAGCTGGAGCATCTGAAAGGCTTGAAGCTGATAGAGGAATACGGCGATTTTTGCAACGGGCATTATCTTCACACCTGGGATGAAGGCTATCGCAGTTTGTGTGAATGCCCTGAATGCAACGCCCTTGTGCTCGTTCAAAAATCGGAATTTCACGGGTATGATGACGATTATTATACGGATTATTTTGCAATAGCTTCAAGAAAAGAGGCTGCCGAAAGCTATGATGAGCTTGAGGATTTTGAATGCCCCTATTGCAATGAAACCGTGAGCGTCACAGAATCGGACGTTAAGGCAGGAAAGATAAGCTGCCCGTTTTGCTATAAAACCATTATTTTTGAATAAGAGTTAATAAGCTTTAAATCAAAACGCCCCTCAAAAGGTCAATCCTTTTGAGGGGCGTTATTTTTGCGTTAATTAAAGGTCACTGCCATCACAACGGGATTGTGATCAGTGTTTTTAAAGCCCAAATCAAGCGTTTCAAAGCTGTTTATCGTGATGTTGTTGCTAACAATAAAGCCGTCAGTCACCCAATATTGAAATGCATCCGCCGCCTTATCGGCATCGGCATATGGCTTATCAAGCGATCTGCAGGTTGGGATTGTGCCATTCATTCTGAAGGTGAAATCGGGATAATTTTCCGCATCAATAACGGGGCAAACCCAGTCGGTTAACTGCGGATATTTCTGATAATCCGCATTTGAAAAGGTTTGATTAAAATCTCCCCCGGCGATAACGTAATTGCCATTATCAAGCTCCTCCTGCATCAAATCCATCAGCATTGCAAGTTGCTTTGTCTTGCCCTCTCCGTCATCATAAGCCTCTAAATGAAGATTTATCAGCACCAGCTCTTTATCGCTGCCGGCTATCGGCAGGNNGGCGGCTGATTAACAGGCATCTTTTAAGATTAACCGGGCTCATCGGCCAGGAAAAAGGCACGGGCAGCTGAACGCGGCTTGCTTCGCTGGCAGCGTATTTTGAAAAGGTTGCAATTCCCGCCTCAACCTTGCCCATGGGATTATAAAGCGGCATCGGAACAAAGCCTGCTTTATAGTTCAGCGCAAAGCTGCTGCTGTATTCATCCTCTGCGAAAACCTCTTTAAAGGATTCCGGCTCATTGATGTTATAAGACCTTTTTGAATTCGCATCAAGCTCCTGCAGGAAAAAACATCGGGGTTCAGCTCCTTAATCTGAGCTGTAAGAGCCTCAAGATTTTCTTTAACCGTTTCCTCTGATTCGCCGTCAATTCCGGTTCCGCCGTCCCAATAGCAATCCTGGCGCTCATCAAGCGCGCAATATCCGGTGTTCCAGGTCAGCAAGGTGAGCGGCTCATTGGCGTTAATCTCTGCAGAAACGCTGCCGCTGATATCGGCACTTTCTCTTTCCTGCACCTTGAGCGCGGTTGCGCTTGCATAAATCAGAAAGCAGCAGGCAAACGCAATCACCAGCGCAAGAATTATACCGATGGCAGAAAAAACAATTTTTAATGGCTTATGCTTTTTCATGGCTGTTTCCTTTCCTTATAATCCTGCAGCGCTTGCTGCACTGAATAGTTACTGAACGATTAAATTAATGGTAACTTCTTTCCCGTTATAATCTTTCGGCAAACCTTTATCATTAAGAAGGATTATGTCTTGTATTGAAATTGATTTAGGAACAGAAGAATCTTCATTTATTGCAGATATATGTTATCACAATGATAAAAATAATACAACAATAAAAACAGCCACAAACCGCCATTTTAAGCCATTTTAATTTGAATAAAAAAATGACCTATTTTCACGATTTTCAACGAGTTTTCAATCCGCTTTTAATTCATAAGTGGTCAATAAGTGGTCAAATAAGTGGTCAAAATTTTTTGCACGAAAACCATGAATTATTACATTACTGTTGCATTGTGTCACAAGGAAGGTTACATTGCAAGTGACTGTTTATAATATCAGTTTGAAAGTGTGTTAGAAACACAATTCTTTATAACATACATGATTATACAATTCATTTGATAAAAAAGCAACATGAATATTTAGAGAAGGTGCCATAACGAAGGTTTTGAAAGTAAGTAGAAACAATCGTTATGGCATTTTGCATTTTACAAC
>DCTO01000043.1:0-379 GCA_002329285.1 Ruminococcaceae bacterium UBA1438 | reverse complement strand
ATTACATATGAGAAAAACGGACTTGATTATACGCTTGTAAACGGTGTGTATCTGCCAAACTTTGTATCAACAGAAACTAATTATGAGATTGGAATGTGGGGACAAAGGCACCTTGACTACTTAATGAATCACCACAAGAGTTTCTATACCTCGCTAAAAACAAGTTGCAAACTCAATTCCTATTTGCACGAGGTTGATGTCAGAGCAACCGAGATGTATGACCGACTTGTGAAGCAGCTCAAAGAGCAGCAAGGTATTACCGAGCATGGCGGTTAAAAGCGCCGCGCTGATAATGGAAAAAAGTGAAAATGGTGTACCACGTTATCATTCTGATACCCCTTTCGTGATGATAGGGTAGCGCAATTTTGCAAGCTGCTCT
>DCTO01000071.1 GCA_002329285.1 Ruminococcaceae bacterium UBA1438 | reverse complement strand
GGTGATATGGACTTTAAGGTTGCCGGCACAAAGAACGGCATTACCGCAATCCAGATGGATTTAAAGGTTCACGGCTTAACTCCCGAAATCATCAAGGAGGCTTTTGCAAAAACAAATAAGGCAAGGCATTATATTCTTGATGAAATTATGCTGCCTGTTATCAGCGAGCCCCGCAAGGAGCTTTCACCCTATGCTCCCAAGATGGTTACCCTTTCAATTGACCCCGATAAAATCGGCGATGTTATCGGAAAGGGCGGCAAGGTTATTCAGGAAATCCAGGCTGATTTTGATGTTAAGATTAACATTGAAGAGGACGGCAGAGTTTACATCAGCGGCATTGATATTGATAAGTGCAACGGCGCTGCAGATGTTGTTCGCCTTATTGCAACCGATCCTGAGGTTGGCGCTTTTTACAACGGCGTTGTAACCAGGCTGATGAATTTCGGCGCATTCGTTGAGATTGCTCCGGGCAAGGAAGGCCTCGTTCATATTTCACGCCTTGATGTTAAGCATGTTGATAAGGTTGAGGATGTTTGCCAGGTTGGCGACACAATGATTGTTAAATGCATCAATATCACGGATGAGGGCAAGATTGATCTTTCAAAGCGCGATGCTATGATTGAGCTTGAAGGCATGAAACCTGAAAACGAGATTGATGATGTTCCCGGTAAGCCTCGCAGAAATAATAACAACAGAGGTCCGCGTCGCCCGAGAAACTAATAAAAAGCAAAATTAAAAGAACCTTGCAAACGCAAGGTTCTTTTTGTTTTATTATTTATGGGTTCAAGCAAGCCCCCGATGAGTTGAACTTATAAACCTTGCCCTTATAGGTCAGGTTTGCGGTGCGCATAGCACCGTCGTTATTCAGATAATACCATTTGCCGCTGTCCTTAATCCAGCCGGTTTTCATGGCGCCGTTCCTGTCAAGGAAATACCATTTGCCGCTGTCCTTAATCCAGCCGGTTTTCATTGTGCCGTAGCCCGTTGAAATGGTGCCGCTGTTTGAAAGGAAATACCATTTGCCGCCGTCCTTAACCCAGCCTGTCTGCATAGCGCCGCTACGGTTGAAATAATACCAGTTGTTTGCATTTTTCTGCCAGCCCGTGCGCATAGCGCCGTCGCCGTTGAAGAAATACCAGTTTTTGCCAATCTGCTGCAGCCCCGTTTGCATTATGCCGTTGAAATCAAGGTAACACCATTTGTTGTTATCCTTAATCCAGCCCTTCATGGCAACGCCTTCGCTGTCTGTATAATACCATTTATTTCCGTCCTTAGCCCAGCCCTCGCGGGTTGTGCCGTCCTCGCGGAAATAGCGCCAAACGCCGTCAATGCACTGCCAGCCGTCCTCAAATTCATTGGCAAGATCAAGATAAAGGGTCATTGCAAAAAGCGCCTCTGCCGTTGAATAAGCCGCGTTATAATCGGCAATAAAGCCGCCCGTTTCGGGGTTAAAGAAATTATCCGTCAGCATTGCATATGCCTCGTCTGCAAGCTCCTTTTCCCCAATTGCGGAAAATGCCGCAAGCGCAAGGGCAGTGGTGTCCGTGTTTGCGCCTGTGTAAGAATTTATGTATCCGTCATCGGAGCGATAAGATGCAAGCACAGTCAGTGCGTCGTCAATATAATCTGCGTAATCCTCCGCAAGCGGAGCCAGCGCGATGATGAACATTGCATTGTCATCGCCGGACATCCATTCAGCATTGCCCCAGAAAACTGCGCCGGTGCCCATAACGTAAAGCTTGCAGAGCGCGTCTGCACAAGCGGAGGCAACCTCCGGCAAATCGTATGCCAGGGAAACGCTGATTGCCTCAACGTAGTTATATGGGCTTGAAATCACAGGCTCGCTGCTTTTAAGGATGCTTTTAATGCTATCTGCGCTGTAATCCTGCGGATATTCGCCAAGCGCCTCAAAAACTGCAAAAAGCTGAACTGCGGTGTCCATCGTTTCGGAAACCTTTTTAAGCTCTTCGCGGGCCGCCTGAAGGTAATCCTCCGTGTAATCGCTGACGTCAGCGCCGGAATTAATCAGCCATTCAAACTGCCTTGATTCAGAAATTGCAAAGCCGTCTGCGCCGTATGCCTCTTCAACGAAGGCGGCGGCAGATTCAATTTTGCTTTCCGCTTCCTTTTTTGTTGCTCCAAACGCCGTTACGGATGCGGACATAACAAGCGTCACTGCAAGGAGCGCTGCTAAAAATCTTTTCATCTTTATAACCTCACCGTTATATTATTTGCATTTCAAACGGATGTCCTGGCTTTATGCTTCAAACCTCGGCTCCGCCTTCCCCCGAATAACAGATTATTCAGAGTGGCAATGAAGCCTTGTAGCATTAACAGTAGAGTGAGCTGTCACGGATTTTCACCGTGTTCCCCGTGAGAAAACAGCAGAATTTTCTCTCAATGCAGTTAGTATTATATAACTGCAACAAACCGTTGTCAAATTTAAATAAATATGTTATTATGCATTTATGAAAAGAAAGCAGATAATTATTATTCTTTGCGTTGCGCTTGCCGTTTGCGTTTCGGTGGGTGCGACGCAGGCGTTCAGCGCCAAAAAAGCGCAAAGCATACAGGAAAATTCAATATCGCAAAGCAGCTTTGAAACTGCCGATTATGAAACATCGGCACAGGAAGCGCAATCCGAATCGCCAAGCGTTGAATTTGAAAATGCCTCCACTGATGAAACCTCCGCACAGGCAGAGCAGGGGAGCGAAAGCACCGCCGGATCATCGCCGGAGGGCACCGCCGCCGCAGAAAAAACAACGGCAAAGCCGGCGGATAAGCCAACGGAAAAGAAAACCTTGCCTCCGGAAAAAACGGAAGTAACAATCTCAATCACCTGCAAAAATGCTGTTAATTACGGCAGTGATAAAGCGCCCCAAAGCGGATATATTCTGCAGCCGACTGTGTATTCCGCAGCAGACGGAGACACGGCCTTTGATGTGCTTGAGGCGGTTTGCAAGGCAAATTCAATCAGCCTTAATTATGAGCATATATGGTATGTTCAGGGCATCGGCGGGCTTTGGGAAAAGGATTGCGGAGCAGGCAGCGGATGGATGTATCGCGTTAACGGCACTGCGCCGAATGTTGCCGCCTGCAAATACACCCTTCAGGATGGCGATGTTGTTGAATGGTATTATGTTACAAGCAGCACTGATAATTAATCGGAAAAGGCACCCCCATTGGGCGTCCGTCATAAAGAAGATTATTTATAAAAATGAGCAAGAGCGAAAGGCTCTTGCTCATTTTTTAAAATATCCTTTTGTTAAACAAAAATGCGTTGTTGATTTTGGGTTGAATACTGTTTAGATGGTCAAAGGCTTGTGAATATGTAACTTCATATTTGTCTATGAACTGCGAGCTATTTTCAATTTCAAAATCGTAAAACGGCAGCATTGAATCTACAAGCTCGTTCATTTCATTATTCCAATAATCTTTTGCGTCACCTATTTCCGCTCTGCTGATTTTGGAGTGTTCCTCCATTAATTCATATTTTGCCGTAGCCATAAGGTCGCGCAATGTTTCAAGCCCCTCTTGCTTTTCGCACTTGCAAATATCAAAAGGCTCGCAAACCTTTGAATAGATATGTTCTCCCTCTTGAATAATAGCCATTGGAACAACGAGGGCGTTAACATTTTTTGCAAGATAGTAAATACCGGGAAAAAGCTTTTGAACGACAAGGTTTTCCGTTTTATTAAGCGTTCCTTCCGGATACATCAATATATCTGCGCCCATATCAATAGCGTATTTCATTTTCGGTATTGTTGCACTGCGGCTGTTCTTATCCTTTCTGTCAACAAGAATTACACCGTTAAGCCAAAGGGCAGGACCGTCAAGTGTGCCGAAAAAATCAGGTAGCGAAGCAAATAGCAGATAGGTGTGCCTGTTTGCCGAAGCCAAACCCATAGCAATATCATCTTTTACTTGATGAGTACAGGAAAATATAAGCGGTCTANNCTATCCGTGGGCAAATTATCTCTTTTGTCAATATGATAGGTGTTCTTTGACGTTGCCGGTGCAAGCACATTACGAACAGGCGGACTAATAAACTTTCTGAATTTATATCCGCTTTTGCTCATCACTTTTTCAGGTTCATTTTTAAGTAAGTATTTTAAAAATCTGTTTTCCATTTCTTATACCTTAAAAACTATAATTTCATTCAAGTAATATGCCGCCTCAAAGGACGGCATACGTTAAAAATTATCCGAAATATCTACGAAGCCAAGCCCAAAAAGACATATTCACACACCTCCCTTTTTGAAAATAAAAAAGCGTACAGCGTGAGCTGTACGCCA
>DCTO01000016.1 GCA_002329285.1 Ruminococcaceae bacterium UBA1438 | reverse complement strand
AGGAAAATGCCGAACTGCGCCGCAGCGCCGAAAAGCATTAACCAAGGATTTTTAAGAAGCGGGCCAAAATCAATCATTGCGCCAATGCCGATAAACAGCAAGAGCGGAAACAGCTCATTTGAAATGCCGGCATCAAACAAAACGGTGATTGGCCCATCATGCCCGATTGCGCCTGACATAGGCAAATTAACAAGAATCGTGCCGAATCCCATAGGCAGCAGCAGGGTTGGCTCCATTTCCTTTTTGATTGCAAGGAAAATCAAAAGCGCACCCACTAAAATCATAACAACCTGGCCGATTTCGATATTTTTAAAATTTGAAAACAAATCCAAAAACGTGTTTAAAATATCCATAATAAATTACCCCTCATCAGCACACTTAAACGTTTATCTCAACGTCAATTCCGATTAAATCCTTATTGGCGTCCAGAATAGGTTTAACGGTTTCGCTGAGAAAATCTGCGGTTTGCTGCGGAGCTCTGCCAACAAAGTTTTCAGGCTTCATAACGGCAAGAATTTCCTCCTTAGTCATCATAAAGGCCGGGTCATTGGCGATGCGATCCACAAGATCATTCTGCCCGCCATCAACCTTAACAACGGCGCCTGCCGCCATTGAATGAACGCGGATTTTTTCATGAAGCTCCCANNTTTTTAACGGCATCCATCATAATATTTTCGGTTGCCATAAAGGGAAGCTCGCTCATCAGCCTTGCCTCAATAACCTTCGGATAAACGACAAGCCCGCTTGTAACGTTGATATATAAATCCAGAATTCCGTCCGTTGCAAGGAAAGCCTCTGCAACGGAAACGCGCTTATTGGCGCTGTCATCCAGGGTTCTTTCAAACCATTGGGCAGACGCCGTCCACGCGGGATTGAGCGCGTCAATCATAACGTATCTTGAAAGAGAAGCAATGCGCTCGCTTCTCATCGGATTGCGCTTATACGCCATTGCGGAGGAGCCAATTTGATTTTTTTCAAACGGCTCTTCAATCTCCTTGAGGTTTTGAAGCAGCCTTAAATCATTTGAGAATTTACAGCAGGACTGCGCAATCAGCGCAAGGCAATTGCAAACGATTGTATCAAGTTTTCTGGCATAAGTTTGCCCGCTTACGGGGAAGCAAGCCTTGAAGCCCATCTTTTCCGCAATCTTGCGATCAAGCTCCTTGCATTTTTCGTGATCCCCCTCAAAGAGCTCAAGGAAAGAAGCCTGAGTGCCCGTTGTGCCCTTGGAGCCGAGAAGCATCAGGGTGTCCAGCACATGCTCCACCTCATAATAATCAAGCACCAAATCCATTAGCCAAAGCGTTGCGCGCTTGCCTACGGTTGTTGGCTGTGCGGGCTGAAAATGGGTGAAGCCCAGGCAGGGCATATCCTTATATTCATCTGCAAATTTTGCAACAGAGGCAATTGCATTAACAAGCTTTTTCTTAATAAGCAAAAGCGCCTCGCGCATAGTGATAACATCCGTGTTATCGCCGACATAGCAGGAGGTTGCGCCAAGATGAATAATCGGCCTGGCATTGGGGCATTGTTCACCATAAGCATGCACATGGCTCATAACATCATGGCGGAATTTCTTTTCATATTCACGGGCAACATCATAATTGATGTTTTCAGCATTAGCCTTAAGCTCATCAATCTGCTCCTGCGTGATGTTAAGCCCAAGCTCCTTTTCTGCCTCTGCAAGCGCAATCCACAGCTTTCTCCAGGTTTTGAATTTGAAATCGGGAGAATAAATATACTGCATCTCTTTGCTTGCATAACGGGCATTAAACGGAGAATTATATGTATCGTTTGACATTAGTTAAGCCCTACTCTCTTCATCATTTCGGCATAAGCCTCTTCAACGCCGCCCAAATCTCTGCGGAAGCGGTCCTTATCAAGCTTCTCATGAGTTTCAATATCCCAGAAGCGGCAGGTGTCAGGGCTGATTTCATCAGCAAGCACGATGGTGCCGTCTGAGGTTTTGCCGAATTCAAGCTTAAAATCAATAAGCTCAACACCGATGGAGGCAAAATATTCCTTTAAAACATCATTAACCTTGAAGGCGTATTCAGTGATGGTGTCAACATCCTCTTTGGTTGCAAAGCCGCAGGAAATTGCATGATAACCGTTAATAAGCGGATCGCCGAGATCATCATCCTTATAGGAAAATTCAAGTGAGGGGCAGATGAAATCCATGCCCTCCTCAAGGCCGAGACGCTTGCAGATTGAGCCTGCTGCACGATTGCGGATAATAACCTCAAGCGGAACGATCTTAACCTTCTTAACTGCTGTTTCGCGGTCTGATAATTCCTCAACAAAATGGGTTGGCACACCCTTCTTTTCAAGAATCTGCATAAGGAAATTGCTCATTTTATTGTTAACAACGCCTTTGCCGACAATTGTGCCCCTCTTTACTCCGTTAAAAGCGGTTGCATCGTCTTTATAATCAACGATAACAATTTCGGGATCTTCTGTTGCCCAAACCTTTTTTGCCTTGCCCTCATAGAGCTGCTGAGTTTTTGTCATTGAAATATCCTCCAAAAAAATTATTTGCATTTATTTACCAAAGGCGGCCTTTATTCTGTTTACCGCCTCAATGGTTCTTTCATATGTGTTAAACGCCGTTAAGCGCACATAGCCCTCGCCGTTTTTGCCGAAGCCGGAGCCCGGTGTGCAAACCACCTGGCAGCGCTCAAGCAAATCATCAAAGAATTCCCATGAGCTCATGCCCCGCGGCACCTCCAGCCAGACATAGGGCGAATTAACTCCGCCGAAGCATCTGAAGCCCGAATCGGTTAAGCCGCTTAAAATCAGCGAAGCGTTGCGGCGATAATAAGCAAGGGTTTCCTCATTCTGGGCTTTACCCTCCTCGCTGTAAACCGCCTGCGCTGCCTTTTGCGTTATGTAACTGACGCCGTTAAACTTGGTTGCCTGCCTGCGAGCCCACATTGCATTGAGGCTCATTCCGTCAAATTTCAGCGCCTTTGGCACAACCGTGTAGCCGCAGCGAACGCCGGTGAAACCCGCCGTTTTTGAAAACGAGCGGAATTCGATTGCACAGCTTTCAGCGCCCTCAATTTCATAAATTGATTTCGGAGTATCATCAGTGATGAACGCCTCATAAGCGGAATCAAACAAAATCAGGCAATGATTTTCAAGCGCGAAATTCACCCATTGCGCCAGCTGCTCTCGCGAAGCACACATGCCCGTGGGATTATTCGGAAAGCAGAGATAAATCACATCAGGCACCTGAACCGGAAGGGACGGAACAAAATCATTTTCCGCCGTGCAAGGCAGATAAATAATATCCTTAACCCCATTCATAACATTGGTGTCAAGATAAACGGGATAAACGGGATCGCAGATTGCAACCCTGTTTTCCGGGCTTAAAATATCGCCGATATTGCCGCAATCGGATTTAGCGCCGTCAGAGAGAAAAATCTCATCCCTTTCAATGTCAATCCCCCTGCTTTTATAATCATTCAGCAAAATTGCATCAAGAATGAAATCATAGCCGTATTCTGGCGGATAACCCTTAAAGGTTTCGGCTGACGCCATTTCATCCACCGCCTTATGCATAGCCTCAATAACCGCAGGCGCAAGGGGCTTGGTGACATCGCCGATTGAAAGGCGGATAACCTCCTTATCGGGATGAGCCGCCTGATACGCGCGCTGCTTTTTAGCAACGGTTGAAAAGAGATAGCTTTCGCTAAGCTCTGCAAAATTCTTATTTACTTTCATATTCTTGTCCTCATAACATTAGGGTAACGGTAATAATCCGAAAATAAGCTAAGCCGCAACGCTTATTTAGCGGTTATTATAACAGATGTGCGCGAAGCTCCTCGCCGGACTGTGAGGAAAGGTAAGCAACGGGAATATCAAAAATAGTTTTACAGCCCGAAGCGCCCTCCTGATTAAGACGGTAAGCAGCCCTTGCGTAAGCGGCAATAACGGAGCCTGTGAACTCAGGGTTTGAATCAAGCTTGAGATTATACTCGATAATGTGATTATGCTCCTTATCAAAGCCTGTTACACCGCTTCTGATAACAAAGCCGCCGTGCGGAAGCCCCGAATGATTTTTCTTCATTTCCTCCATTGAGATAAAATGAACTGTAGTGTCGTACGGTTCAAAGTAGTTCGGCATCTCAACGATTTCCTTTTCAATGCGGGCAAGGTCCGCGCCCTCCTCTGCTACAACGAAGCATTCTCTTGTGTGCTGCTGTCTTGCGGTAAAGGTGGGGTTTTCGCTGTTTCTTACAGACTCTACCGCGCTGTCAACGGGGATGGTGTAGTGCCTTGCGTCAACAACGCCCTCAATTCTGCGGATTGCATCCGAATGGCCCTGACTAACGCCCTTGCCCCAGAA
>DCTO01000029.1:3362-6524 GCA_002329285.1 Ruminococcaceae bacterium UBA1438 | reverse complement strand
ATTTCCTTCAGATGCTTGTGCTGCTGTGTTAATGCGTATTGGCGGGGGGAATCAAGCTCCGCCTCGCGGTCAGCCGCCTCGTATTGAGCAATTGCCTTGTTTCCGCCGCCGCTGTATCCGGAAACTGCAAAGCAGCTGATAGGATAATCCTTTGCAATAATTCCATTTGCAATCAGCGGATAAACGATTGAAATAAATCCGCTTGCATAACATCCGGGGTTTGCAATCAGCCTGTTGCTTTCAATCCGGCATCTGTGCTCTGCAGAAAGCTCCGGAAAGCCGTAAGCCCAATCGGTAAGCGTTCTGTGCGCCGTTGATGCGTCGATAATCTTCGTGTGCGTGTTGTCATCGTCAAGAAGGGCAACCGCCTCTCTGGCCGCGTCATCGGGCAGGCAAAGGAAGGTTACGTCGCTCTCATTGATGAATTTTCTTATTTCAGCTGTGTCCTTTCGCTTGCTTTCTGCAATTTCCATCAGCTCAATATCATCGCGCAGGGAAAGCCTGTCCTTAATTCGAAGGCCTGTTGTTCCTGCCTGTCCGTCAATGAAAACCTTAATCATTTTTATGCATTCTCCAAATTCGGGATTAAATTAATGTAATAAAATTCTAACTTATTATACACCCTNNATTTTTTATACATTCTCCTATATGAATGTTATTAATATGCTAACTTATTATACACCCTTGTTTTTCAATGTCAATAGAAAATGAATAATTATTTATAAATATACAAAAACAATGAATAAATATTCAAACATAATGTGCAATATAGTCAATTAAATCTATTGTTAATTCATTTCCGTTTTCGGTTACTAAAAATCGTACTATGCACTGTTTTCCGGTTGACTTTCTTATGAATTGTCTATAATCTTTAAGTTTACTCAGTGAGATATTCTTAAAGGAAGTGATGAATATTTCTGAAAATTTATTAATTGCGCTGCTCTCACTGATGGGCACCTGCGCAGGCAGCTTCGGCGGCATTTATGCCTCCTCAAAGCTAACCTCCTTCAGGCTGAAAAAGCTTGAAGAAAAGGTTGATAAACACAATCAGTTCGCAGAAAAAATTCCCGTTATTAAGGAACAGATTAAGGTTATCAATCATAGAATAGAAGACATAGAAAATTCAATTTTTAAACAGGAGAAATAAAATGAAAGAAAGATTAAAAAGCCCGGTTGTCTGGGCGGCGGTGATTTCACAGATATGCATAATTATAGCGCTGTTTGCTCCCGAAGCGGGGCAGCAGTTTAAAGCCCTTGCTGCTTGTATAATTGAAATTCTCACGCTTTTCGGAATATTAAATAATCCGGCAGACAGATATTCTTTTTAGGAGATAATATAATGACTCTCAAGCAGTTCTTCAATTCCCTTAACGGCAAGCATATTGATGTTGACGGGCAGGGAAGCGCAACAAACAAAAACCAGTGCGTTGATTTGATTAAGGCTTACTGTAACCGAGTTTTCGGCGTTCCGATTTCTTCGATGAACGGTTACGGCAACGCTCACGAATATTATGATGATTTTTATAAAAAGCCCGTGCTTTATAAGAATTTTTCCCGTATTGCTTATAAAAAGGGATTAAGAATCCAGGCGGGCGATATAGTTGTTTGGTCGTCAAAATCAAATAAATCCGGCGCCGGACACATTGCCGTTGCAACTGGTAAATATGATTCCTCCGAATTCGAATCGTTTGATCAGAATTATCCCGGCGGCGCAGTTTGCCAGTTCGTTTATCATAATTATAAAAACGTGCTCGGCGTGCTTCGCCCAAAGGATCAGGCTGCGTTTGGCTTAACCTCTGATTATGATGAATATCCCGTTGCCGTTGAATGGAAAAACGGCAGCACAAAGGAAACGGTTTTTGAAACCAGCCTCCTCAAAAAGAAGCTCGGCGTGCTTGCTAAATATGAAAAGGCGCGCTGCTTCAGCAAGGCGGGGAACAGTTATCTCGTGGTTTATTCGCTTAACGGCACCGATGCCTATAAGGCAGGCTTTGTTAAGTATAGCGGCGGCGTTTCAAAGGCACCGCCTGAAAGCAAGCCTTACAAAAACGGCTCAACGCCGGAAACCGTTTATGCGGATACAAATAAGTCAAAAAAAGTCGGCTCGCTCAATAAGTATGAGCGGTGCTATTGCCTTGGCAGAATAAATGGAATGTATCTTGTCTTATACTCCGTAAACGGCTCAACGGCACAGAAATGCGGCTTCGTTTCCTACAACGGCGTTGATTAAAAAAGGAGAGGGTTAATCCCTCTCCTTTTTACGGTTTTATTAGATTTACCTTTTCAAGCGGAGTTATTCCAAGCTCTGCAAGATAGGCTCTCATATCGGCAAAAACGTCCTGCTCGTTGTAAAGCGACGGCCAGTGCGCGTCAAGCCCGATAATAACCTCGTTGCCAACCTCAGCAGCAAGCTGCCAGAAATCCCTGTTGGGGTAATTGCGGTTATCAATGAAGCCGTACATATTGAATTCAAGCGGATACCCAAGCTCCTTAACTCTTTTGCAAAGGTGATACATCCGTTCCCTGTAATAATCCATGCTTCCCGTGAAATTAATCAGATCGGGGTGGGCAAAATAAGAAAACTTTTCTGTTTCAAGCCCCGCAATCGCCTGGCTGATGTATTGGTTGAAAACCCTCACGTCATCTGTTTTTGAGCCGCAGTATGCCGCAGCGCGCTCAAATTCATTAAGCGTGAAATGCTGGCCTAAAATAAGATAATCAATGCCAAAGCTTTTGAGGTATTCAAGCTCATTTTCAAATAAATCGGGATAATATTCAAGCTCAAAGCCAAGATTAATCTTGATTTCGTTTTCATATTTTTTGCGCAACGTCTTGATTGAATCGGCATAATCCTGCGCAAGCTCCGGCCTCATCCTGAAATTTGAATAATAATTCGGCTCCGGGGGAAACAGCATCGGCGCATGATCGGAAAAGCCGATTTCATCAAATCCACCCTCAATAGCAGTTATAACATAATCCTCGTCAGCGCCTCTTGCATGCCCGCAGCGCGCCGTATGTGTGTGATAATTCTTCATAGTAAATTTATTTTATCATATTTTTTATATTTTTCAACATACTTTTTACTTGACATTAGCAAAACAATCCCGTATAATACCATTTGCACCCAGTTGCAAACCGTGGCCCGGTAGTTCAGCTGGTTAG
>DCTO01000029.1:234-3344 GCA_002329285.1 Ruminococcaceae bacterium UBA1438 | reverse complement strand
ATCCTTGGTAAGGATGAGGTCGGCGGTTCAAGTCCGCCTATCAGCTCCAAATAAATGCACAAGGCTTTTGTCTTGTGCATTTATTTTTTTGTTATTGCGGACTTGAAACTGCCTCCAAGAGCTTTGCTCTTGGGAGAACAGTCCGGAGGACTGTTCGATAGCCGCGGATGAAAGTCCGCCGCCTGATTTCTAAAATCCTTTCTTACTAAAACATGTTAAACGCAGATATTGAAATTAGATTTGTTTTGCATTATAATATATTCAGTTTAATGTGAAAGGATTGTGCTAATTATGAAAGAAACCTTCAGCGCTTCTGCTGACACTCAAAAATATATTCTGAGCGGCATTCGTTATGTTTGCGAAAATTTTAAAGAGCGTTCACCCGGTAGCCACAGTGAAAGAAAGGCGCAGAAATATCTTAAAGGCGAGCTTGAAAAATGGTCTGATCAGGTTGATATGGAGAATTTCCCGGTTCATCCCGGCGCATTTTTCGGCTGGATTCCGCCTGCCGGAATAATCGGAATTCTTTCCGTTATTTTTTATTGGCTCTGCTTTAAGGGGCCGGTAAAGGGCGTTGCGCTGCCTATTATCGCGGTTATTTTAACCCTTTTTGCAACTTCATGCCTTTTGTTTGAATTTTTGCTTTATCGCGAATATGTTGATTTCCTTTTTCCGCAGAAAACCTCGCGCAATGTTATGGCATTCCGCAGGCCAAGCGGCGAGATTAAAAGAAGAATCATCTTTGCCGGGCACACCGATGCCGTTAATGAATGGACTTATTCTCTCCACGGCGGCTTGAAAAGCCTTGCTCCCGTTATGGCGGGCTCAATCGGCGGCCTTCTCTTTGTAACCGTTTTTGATATTATCTGGCTGATTTCCGTTTTTGCCGGCAACACTTACACAAGCGCTTTCTGGCTTATCACAGGCATCATCCAGCTCATTCTCATTCCGTTCTTTATTGCAATTCTTTTCTTCATTAACTGGAAGGTTGTTGTTGACGGCGCTAATGATAATCTCACTGCTGATTTCATTGCTATGGGCGTTCTCAAGGAAATGGCTGATAATGATTTCCGCTTTGAAAACACAGAGGTTTGCGCTTTTCTTGCAGGCTCTGAGGAAGCCGGAATCCGCGGCTCTGCAGCGTATGCAAAGGCGCATAAGGACGATTTATCCGATGTTGAAACCGTTTTTATTGCGCTTGACACAATGAGGGAAGTTGAGCAGCTTCAGATTTACACAAACGGCTGCACAGGCACGCAGAAGAATTCAAATGCGGTTTCAGAGCTGATTTATCAGGCGGGCGTTAAATGCGGCATTGAAATGCCTGAAACAGAGCTTTATCCTGGCGCAATTGATTCTGAAAGTTTCAGCAGAAACGGGCTTCTTGCTTCCGGCTTCTGCGGTGTTAATCACGATCCTAAAACCTATTATCACACCCGTCTTGATACACCTGATAATATGAGCGAGGAATGCATTAATCTTTCGCTTGATATCTGCATTGAGGCTGCAAAGCTTTATGATGAGGCAGGCGGCATTGATGCCTTCCGCGAAGACGGCGCAAAGCGCTTTAAGCACGGCCACAATAAGTTTTAATTAAAATTTTGGGAGGGCAATTGCGCCCTCCCGTTGTTATGGATAAAGCTATGAATGAATTAAAAGATTTGCATATTCATATTGAGCGCGGGCCTTACACTGCCCAATGGATTGAAAAATTCGTTAATCAGGCGGTGAAAATGAATCTGTCCGAAATTAATTTGCTTGAGCATTCAATCAGAATAAAAGAATTTCACCCCTGCTTCAAGGAAGCAAGGGAATTCAGCTCTTATCAGAATAATTGGTTTAAGGGCAAAGAACGCTCTGCCCACAGCTTTGAGGAATATCGCGCCCTGATTGAGGAAATCAGGGGCAGGGAATATCCGGTTAAGATTAATTTCGGCCTTGAAATATGCTGGTTTGAGCAGCATGAGAATTTAATCAGAAGCCTTGTTTCCAATGGCTTTTTTGATTATCTTCTCGGCTCCGTTCATTGGGTTGATAACTGGACCTTTAATCAGCGCAAATATCAGTGGAAAAATAAGGATTACAATCAGATTTATAAACGCTATTTTGAAATGGAAAACACCTTGATTGAAAGCGGGATTTTTGATATTATAGCTCATCCTGATTTAATCCGCTGCCATTCGCTTTTCCCTGATTATGATTTAACCGAAACTTATCATTCCCTTGCCAAAAATGCCGCAAAGCATAATGTTTTCATTGAGATGAATACAACGCGCGGCAGGCAGCTCGGCATCAATGAGGCGTTTTTCGATGCGGCTCTGAAGGAGGGCGCAGCCTTTTCAACAGGCTCTGACGCACATTGCCCGGAGGATGTCGGCAAGGGGATAAGGGAAGCCTCGCTTTTCGTCGCCCGAAAACAGCATAGCGCGGGTCTTCAAAAAGGGGAATGAATGGCGGATATATTGTGAATAATGCAAAGGAAGCTCCGATTGCAATAATCAGAATAACGCTGATTATCTCACCTGCGGCGGAGGCTTCCTTTTTGTTTTTTATGATCGCGTAGCCCGTTAGATACGCCACACCAACACCGATGAAAAAAGAAGCTATGTTCAGCCAGTCAGGGCTGCTGCCAACGGCGCCGTTATATATGTAATATATTCCCACGGTTACCGCCATTCCCGCAAGAATAGCAATAAGCTTTGCCCCGAAAAAGCCCTTTGGCTTTGAAAGAATGAAATATTCAAAAACGGCATAGAGCATAAACGGAAAGAAAAGCAGCTTCAGATGCTCCCAAACGCTTTCGTTAACAGAGCAGAAAAGGCCGATAATTTCGTTATATCCGCTCAGCTCATAAAGAAAATGTGCAATCGTTCCGCCGATGCTTGTAAAAACAAAACCGATAACTTCATATTTGAACAGCTTTGAGCTCATAACATCACCCAAGATATATTATGTTTTAATTTTAAAAATTATATATCTTTTTGGGTTGACTTTTTATCGGGTTTTTGTTATATTATTAAAGCACCAATTGGTGCGCTAACTTGACAGTGTGTGTTTAAGTGAGCAGTTTGCAGATGTACTCAAGCTGGTGACGAGGCGCCCCTGCTAAG